>NZ_JAHLPQ010000035.1:0-33667 GCF_018917985.1 Blautia sp. MSJ-36
TTAGGTGCGAAAAAAATTGGCAGAAAATCAACGTACAAAGATTTTCTGCCAATTTTCTTTTCTAAAAAGCAGAAAGTGCCGCTCAATCACCTATTCCGGTGATTTTGCGACACTCCCTTGATATTTTCTAACATTTATCATACATAAAGACTCTCTCCTTTACATTTTAAATAATTTTTTAGTTTTTGATGCCGTAAACTGAATAACCGGTCCTGAGATAATGATCGTTACGATTGTACATACGCCAAACTTTCCACCCAGCAAAACTCCGGCAAGTACCATAATAATATCCAGTATCATCCGTACTACTTTTACCTGCCAGCCGTTTTTTTCCGCAAGAGAAAAGGTTAATGCCTCATAAGAACCACGTCCCAGTGAAGCTGCTGCATAAAATCCTGTTCCGACTGCAAAAAGCATGACTCCCAACAACATGATCAGTGCATTCACCCACAAATACGAACTGTACACATGTACATTTGCAAGCAAGTCAACACAGAGGCTATACACAATCTGATAAAGGATCGTACCGATATGTATCTGTGATCTGTCATAGAAAAATGCGAACACGATCATAACTGTGGCTACAATCAGAGATGCCATACCTATACTTATATGAAATGTCATGGAAATCCCCTGCCACAAAACAGCAAAGGTCGCCCCTCCAAATCCTGCATATAATGCAAGGGTAATGCCATATGCTGCTATGATCGAACCAATCACGATGATTATTATTTTCTTCATCCATTCTGTTTTACTCATTGTTATAGCCTCTTTCTTCTTTATTCTATGTCATCCTTTAAAACCGGAATTCTTGAGGAAGCCTTTGTCAGAAATTCTTTTCCTATCTTGTTTGTATAATCTCTTTTCTCTGCTTCATCCACCAGCGTAAATTTCTGTTTCTCCACAACCTTTATGCCGTTACATATTACAGTATCACCATTCTCTCCATATCTGTCCGTAAATACAAAAAAGGCACTAGCAGGGTATCTATAATCCCTATTAGCACCTTTGCTGCACATGATCAGTTTCAATTGAGAAAAAATAAAGACTATAGATACACTGTTGTGTTCAGAAACAGTAAAATCTATAGCCTTCATTCATGCCGAGACAAGCTCCATATCAATTTATGCATATAATAATCATGTTAATTCTATTTGTCAATACCTTTTCATAACTTCGGCATTCAGTTTTTAAAAAATCATCCAAAAACACTTGACATCTAATCCGAGATTACAACCTGGCACACATTTTGCAGTAGATATGTTTCCATATAAAACAACCAAGCCTTTTCAGAAGTTAGGATTCAAATCCCAACTTCCGAAAAAGGTTCAAAAATACGCTACTTTTTGACTTTTATTTATCTTTTCTCGCAATTAACGCCACAGTCTCCACATGTGTATCATTGTCCAAACTGATATTCATATCTTCCTCAATGATAGGCAACTTGAACTTGATGGATTTCAACCATTGTCCATTGGGCTGGCGCTCTGGGTAAATCTGAATTTCAGAAATCAATGTCTCCATCAACTGCCTCTTTTCCTGCTCATTCATTACAGCATACAACTTTTCAAAATAAATCAGAACCTTGTAGATATTATCTCCAGTCAGTTTCTCTGCTTCGATAGCCATTTTCTTTGCTCGAGCAGCGATCAGCAAATTTTCCGTATCTTCAATCTTATCATACATCTTGTAAAGTCGATCATCAAGATCTGTCTTACGCTTGTAATAGTGCTTATCGTCCGGGTCAAGGGAATCTATTTCTTCCATAAGCCTTGCTTTGACGGAATAGCTTTGCCGAAGCTGTTTTTCGTAATTCGCAATCTCCTGCTCAATAGCAGTCGTATCCACCTTCATGTTGATTTTTTCCTGCATCATAGTGGCAAATTTCGGATTGCTGACCAACTTCACAATGACCTCAGCAACTGCATCGTCCAGCAGTTCTTCATTGATCTGCTTTTTATAGTCGCACTTGTGTCCATGGGTCATCGTGCGGTGTTTGCAACCGTAATAAAAGAAGTCCTTGTATTTCGTACCATCTGCTTTATGCTTGATGCTCTTGTTTCCGTACATTCCAGCGCCGCAGATTGGACATCTTACAATCCCAGACAGCAGATGAATTTTATTATCTTTGCCATGATTGACCTTTTCATATTTTTTCGCCTGTGCCAGTAACTTCACCTGCGCTTCATTCCAAAGATCCTCTGAAACAATTCCCTCATGTAATCCATCCACCAGTAAATAATCATCCTGTTCTACAAGCTTGTAGTCATTTCTTGTACCATGAACCTTTTCCGTTCTTCGCCTTCCATAAGCAATTTTACCACAGTACACAGGATTTTTTAGTATTCTTCTGAGCAATGCCGCATCGAATAACGGATTTTTTCCATTTTGCCGTGGTATCTTTCGAATACCATGATTTTCAAGATATTTTGCCAGTCCGTTTGCTCCTATATCTGTATGCACATACTGGTCAAAAATCACACGAATTGCTTCTGCTTCTTCCTCATTGATAAAGAGCTGCCCTTTTTCCAAACTGTATCCATAAGGAGCAAAACCACCGTTCCATTTGCCCTCACGAGCCTTTTGAATTCTGCCCTCCATGGTCTGCACACGGATATTTTCACGTTCAATCTCTGCAACCGCTGACAAAACAGAAATCATCAGCTTGCCAGCATCCTTAGATGAGTCAATCCCATCCTCCACACAGATTAGGTTGACGCCAAAATCCTGCATGACCTGCAAGGTGGACAGCACATCTGCCGCATTTCTACCAAACCGAGACAGCTTGAACACAAGTACATAGGACACACCGTCCTTGTTGGACTTGATATCCTCCATCATCTGATTGAACTGGATTCTGCCCTCTACAGACTTGCCAGATTTACCAGCATCCTCATACTCACCGACGATTTTATAATCGTTAAACTCTGCAAATGCTCTCATCCTGGATTTTTGTGCATCCAGAGAGTATCCGTCGATCTGCATGGCGGTAGATACTCGTGTGTAGATATAGACTTTTGTTTTTTCGTTTTTCATCTCATGATCCTCATAAGTGTTACAGATACTATCTTTATGTATCCTTACTCCGAAGTCATATCCTCCAGAGTAAGTTTGGACATTTATCTCACGTTTATTATATCATGCTGCATTTTTATCTTCAACAGCTATTGACGCAGAATTGATACTGTTTTTATTTTTCTCTGTATCATCTTTTTTATCAATCACAACCAAACGAGCGGGCATATGCTCAATATCTAATACTGAAGCGTATTTTCCAATCAGATTAGCCAGCAAATCTGCAAAACCGCTCCATTCATCTACCATAGGCTACCTCCATCGTGTGAATGCCAGACAGGGTGTGTGTCGGCAACGAAGTCCGGCAACGGGCTTCAAAAAACCTCGAACATAGTCCTATCTGGTTCTTATACTGTTTTTGCTTTTTTCTTTGATTTCTCCGTTGCTTTCGTTGTCAGACCTCTTAAAACCCTTGTCAATAAAAGAAATTTAAGGGATTAGCCCAGCAACGGGGTCGGCAACGGGATAGCAACCAGCTCGGCAACACGGTCGGTTTATCAGAATGGAATTTCCATCTGTCGGGCTTCTTCCTCGGTCACCTCACGAAAGCCGTCCGGCAAATCAGAGCCGGTTGCTGCTTGCTCGTTGCCGGAAGCAGCTCGCTCCCAACCTCGCTGTCTGCCGTACTTGGCAAAGATTCGGGGATTGGAAAACGCTGTCCAGCCCTCAATGCTGTTGTTCATGATTTCATTGATCTCTCGGATTTCCCATTGCTTCGGCTCATCAAAGGAATGGTTCAGAGCTTCTGCATAGATCAACTTGGAGCAGACCTGTGTGCCATCGAAATTATCAAGGAAAGACTGAATCAGCCCTGCCTTGGTGTCCTCCGGCATGAACTGCTTTTGCAGCTCCCGCAGCTCCTTGTTCATCTGCTTGGAGAGAGTTAGGCGAAAGGAACCGCTCCGATAGATGGTCATTGCTTCTGCCCACATCAGGTCGATATACGCCCTCGATGCGGCTTCATCTTCCAGAATATGAACCTCGGCTCGTTCCGGGTGTACCATAATGGGCAGGAACCTTCGGTTGCCGCTTCGGTCAAGAGGTAGGAAGTCCATCGTATTGGAGCTGCCGCCGAACACGCATTGCCGCAATCGGTCTGCCGGATGGGTTTCATACGGCACTTTGTAGGTTTCCTTCGCCCTGCTGATAAAGGACTTAATATCCTCAATGCTCTTGGCATTGGCTGTGGCAATCATCTCAGACATTTCAATAATCCAATGTCCCTGCATCTTGCGGTAAACATTGTCATCGTCAATCCGTTTCAGGTCATCGGAGAACCATTCGTCTTTGATTGCCAGCAGCCGGAAGAAGGTGGACTTTCCTGCACCTTGTCCTCCGACCAGACAGAGCATAGTTTCAAACTTGCTTCCCGGCTTGAATACCCGGCTGATTGCGCCCAGCATGAACAGCCGCAGACATTCATAGGTAAACTCGCTTTCCTCAGCTCCGAGAAAATGGGGCAGGGCGCAGCGGATGCGCTCGGTGCCGTCCCATTCCAGACCGTTCAGATAGTCACGGATGGGGTGATACTTGTTGCAGTCAGCGACAATGGAGATGGCTTTCTGGATTTTCTTTTCGCTGGTCAGTGTGTACTGATCTTCCAGATAGAGCATCAGATAATTTAAATCCGTATCGTTCAAGGTCGTTGTCGGCTTGCTCCACCAGAGCGGCTTCACAATATCAATGCGCTCCGTCAGGATGTTGTAGCGAATCGCTCCTTCCAGCTTCGGGTCATTCTGAAATACTGTCAGACAGTTTCGGATGCTGTTTTTGACAGCTCCGTTATCGGTCGAGTCCAGACTTCCTCTGACTTCCTCCACGGTCATGCCCGTCTGGGTGTTCTGCAAATCGTTGCTCAAGTTTCATCACCTCTTTTCTTTGCTCGGCAACCAGAGCCTTCTTTTCTTTGGCTGTGCCATACAGAAGAACATCCAGCAGATATTCGATATGGCTTTCTCTTTGCAGAGCTTCCACGAACAGCGGATGCCATTCATCCTCCGGCTGCTTTGGTGCGTATTGCTGCTTCCATGCCCTGAGATGATGGAAGTAATCGGACAGCACCTTGTAGCATCTGCTTTCTTCCTGGCGGTATCTCTGTTCCGAGGTAGGCTCTCGGATATGGGGTTTGATTCTGTGCTTCTGCCTGTTGTCGTAGCTGATACCGAAATCGTCAGCCAGCTTCATAGCGGCGGCTTTGCTGGGCAGTCCGAACAGACGGGAAACAAAATCAACTGCATCTCCGTCCGCTTGGCAAGCGAAACAATGGAAACGCTTGTCCACCTTCATGCTGGGATTCTTGTCATTGTGAAATGGGCAGACTGCCATGCCATGACGGCTGACCTGAATGCCGTACAGCTCTGCCGCCTGTCGGGTGGTCAAGTTCTGTTTGACCGCTTCAAATACATTCATTGCATCTTCCTTTCTGTTCTGTCATCTGCTGTTGTCCTGTTTTTGAGCCCTTTGTTGCGCCGCCTTCTAACATTTCTGTCCTTTTTGTTTTGCGCTCTGCCAAGGAACCCCTTCACTCTTACCCCCAAATCCCCCGAAAGTTGCTGTCCAAACAGCAATAACTACACAAAAAAGTAAAATTTTTATCGTTCCTGTTCCTTTTTCGCACCTCCAATCCAAAATAAAAGGCACCCAATTTCTTTCAAAATCAGATGCCTGTCAAAGTTCCATATTCTGTTTTTTCTGTTGCGGGGTTTTCTGCTCCTGCTGATTGCTGCTCTGCTCTTGCAGAAACTTTATCTTTTCCGTGACGGAGTGCTTCGGTTCGGGCTTCTTCAGGGCCTCGGACTGCTCCGGCGTGAGGACTTTGCTGACCCAATAGCGAATATCTTTCATCGGCTGCAATTCCTCCTTGGCGGCGGCAAGCTGTCCGACAAGCTCTGCGTAGGTCGCTTGCAGCTTGCTGTACTCCGCTTGCAGGGAATCCAGATTGACATTCAAATCCACGCCCTGCTTTTTGAGATAGCGGAACGCTTTGTTGAAGCTGTCCAGCTCGTCCTTGTGGCTTTCTGCAAACGCTGCCTGTCGTGCTTTCCAGCCGATTTTCAGATACTTGTCATGAACCGCTTTGTGGGTCTGGCAATCTGCCACGGCGTTCTGAATGCCAGTAATGACCTTCATGCGGGCAGATGCTTTCTTCATGGCGGCGTTGATGCCCTTGGACTTCTCACTCATTCCTTGCAGGGCTGCATCCAAATCTTCCAGCGTGAAAAGCTCATGCTCTTTCAGATAGATGATGGCTTTGGAGACTGCCTTCAAATCATCGGTCGTGCCTTTCTGCTGACCGTACCTCGACCAGTCGCTGCGTTCTGCCTTTCGCAAGTTCAGATAATCACGAAGCAGAAAAACCAGATCGGGCAAAGTGTTCTTTGCCCGTGCTTCCGTTTCTGCAAGGGCTTCCTTGGTCGCTTCCATAATGTCCGCAATCCAGTTTCGCAGATTGCGGATGGTGCTGCGGATGGCATTCATCATGCGGTTGGCGGCTTTAATATCTCGGTTGAGATTACCGATATTGGTTTCAATGCCCTTGCGTTCCAGCGCAGAAACGGCGGCTCCCATGTGGACGGTGGGCAGCACATCAAGCCCCTGCCGCTCATAGGAGCGCATATCCACTCGTTCAGGGCTTCCGGCAAGTTCCAGATACTTGTTCTGAACAAGCTCCCAGCCGTGTCTCCATTCCTCGGCATGGTACTGCTCGTTCCAGTCAACGGTATCTTCTTTGTGGCTTTTCCATCTGCCGGAGGGGAGCTTGATGCGCTCGCCGTTCTCGTCAAGGTCATAAACCTTGCGGCTCTTGGGCAGCCACTTTCCGTTTTCGTCAATGGCTCTCATGGTCAGCATGATATGGCAATGAGGATTGTGTCCGGGAGGATCTGGGTCATGGATTGCAAAATCACAGCACATTCCCTTGGACACGAAATGTTCTCGGCAGTATTCCTGCATCATCTGCGGATACATTTCGGTCGGGACTTCTCTCGGCAGGGCAAGAATGAATCGTCTGGCAAGCTGCGAGTTCCATTGCTTTTCCACTTCCTCGACAGCGTTCCAGAGCGTTGCCCGGTCGGCGTATTCCGGCGGGGCATTTGCCGGAAACATGATTTCCGTGTAAAGGACTTCCGGCTGTTTTCTTCGATGGTCTTTGGATTTCTGGTCGTACTCGGAGAACAGTTTTTCTCCGGCTTGGTAGGCAGCTCCGGCAACGGCAGAGCTACCCTTGCTCCGCTGGACGATGCGGATTTCCAAATGTGGTACTGGCATCTTCGGTTGAACCTCCTTTCGATGGTACAAAAAAAGACCGATACTTTTCAGCACGGCCGGGTGGGGGATATTCACTTGTTGTCGGGGAATGATTGCTTGCAATCGTTCCTCGGCGGCAAGTCCACAAAGGGGTAGCTGGCAAAGCCAGCGCAGGGGAAGTGTAGCTTCCTCTGGATGATTGGAGCAAGGGACTTTTGCGGAAATCATCACGCTCCATGCAATGGGCTTTCGGCAGAACGCAATCACCATCTTTAGGTGGTGTATAATTGCGCCCTTGTCTCCGTCAAGGGTTTTCTCCCTCGTCCACTTCCTGCGTTTCTCTCCGGCGCTCAATCAGCAGATTCAGCTTCTTTTGAACCGCTTCGCTCTGGAAGATGAAGGTCAGCAGCTCCATCACATCCTCATCGGTCAGGAGGGTCGGCTCTTTCAAAAAGGTCTCCAACATTCCGGCACGAGTGCAAAGCCGATGGGTTCTCTCACTTCTGGTCAGCCGTTTCAGCTCACTCTGCAAACGCTTCTCCTTGTGCTTGGCTGTGGTCAGCTTGCGCTCCGCAACATACTGTTTGTGTCTCAGCTTTTCCAATTCTTCGCTCATGGGCAACTTCTCCTTTCTGATAATGGGCAAAACAAAAGCAACCAACTTTTTACGGTTGATCGCCTTTGGCTTGGTCAATTATTCAGTTGCAGTATTTTCATCGTTGCGATAGTCTAACTCAATGTTCTCAAAATCATCACAGGTAATTAAAGACAGGTCTTCTCGACTGGGAGTGTTCATTTTTACTACTCGCCTTGCATGGTTCATCGTCACATCATCATAGATGTTTCTTACAAGTCTACCATTAGCAAAATTCTCTTTTTTATTTTTGACCTGCTCCATAAGAATGTTGAGAACATGAGCTTCGACATTATCAGATAGGTAATAATCGTTTTCTTTGCACAACTTGAAAAACATCCTTGATAATTCTTCGGCTGAGTAATCGGGAAATTCAATAAAGGTATTAAAGCGAGATTTCAATCCAGGATTTGATGCAAAGAAATGATTCATTGGCTCTGTGTAGCCAGCAACAATCACAACCAAGTCATCTCTATAATCCTCAAGTGCCTTTGTGAGTTCGGTAAGACATTCTCGACCATAAGAATCACTGTGATCATTTTCTGTAATACTGTACGCTTCGTCTATAAATAGAACGCCGCCTCTTGCTTCATCTATAACCTTCTTAACTTTAAGAGCAGTTTGACCTTGGTAGCCTGCAATCAAATCCGTTCGGGAAACTTCCACGAAATGTCCCTTGGATAAGAGACCTATCTGTTTATAAATCCGTCCAACAATACGGGCAACTGTTGTTTTCCCTGTTCCGGGATTTCCGGTAAAAGCAAGGTGCATTGTACCTTTATGAGAATGCAATCCTTGTTTTTCTCTAAGCATTTGAACAGTTTGAAAAGAAATGAGATCATTCACTTTCGCTTTGACGTTCTCTAAACCTATCAACCCATTTAAGTCTTCAAGAAGTTCGTCAAGTGAACGAGGATCTTCATTATCCGCTACTTCCTTATCTTGTGCTTCGAGAATATAGAGATAACCATAATATTTCATTATGCTATCTTTCAAGGTATTTGCCAGCCGTTTCAAATCTTTCGATGACTCAGTCGACTTAATGAGCTGGGATGTATGATTTATTAGATACACCGTTGATGAATTATCCTGTTCTTCGACAATAGCTGAAGCTGCTTTTACAATTTTTCCATACGAATTTGTTACAGCATCCAATTTGGATGCATAATCCAGCACTTCGGTTTTGAAAACATTTTCTCTCATTTACAAGACACCCAATACACTCAAAAGCAGTTGAATGATAGTCAAAGCCACTGCTCCACCAGCAACAAAATAAGAGAGCTTTACCTTCTGCTCAATGGTAGCAACTTGCTCATTAAGAGTAACTTTTTCTTCCTCAAGCAACTTGATTGCATTTTCCCAATTAACAGATTGTTCATTGGAAATCTGCTCAAGCATCGCTGATTGATTCTCAGTTAATTGTTCGAGTGCTTCTTTCTGCATTTTTTCAATTTTGCTTAGAGACATAGATTGCTCTTTAATGAAAAAGTCATATTTTTCATTTTGAACTTTTTCAATAGCGGACAGTCTTTCACTCTGTTCACACGCAAGTTGTTCAACTGCTTGCGTATGTGCTGTCTCTATATTGTCCAGTTTTACAGTCTGTGTGTCGATAAGCTTTTGAACCTTATTATCAAGACTCTCTCGGAACTCAGAAACAGACTTGCTAATTTCCTCCATATAATGCTTCTGTTCTGTTTGCAAGCTTCGAGCTATTTCATGAAAGGAAGAGATAGCCTTGCTCTGAGTTTCAATAAATTTCTTAATAGCCTCAAGATCTCCGACAACATCTTCTACACTATCCCATAGTTCATCAATCTCTTCGATATGCTTAATTTTTGCAAGAGAATCACAAAATTCACGAACAGAGTTAAGGGCAGATAAAAATTCGGCTTGTTGTTCAGAAACTCTTGCACAATCTGCTATAACCTTTTCAAGACCATGATAAATTCTATCCACATCTTTGATGTGCTTTAATTTTGAAAGGTCTGCTATATAATCGCCAAGTTCCTTTGACAACTTCGTTTGCTTCTCAATTAGATCCCAGGCCTTATCAATATCAGCTAAGTGCTTGATTTTCTCAATATCTGCCTTGAACTTTTTCAAAACAGCGATGGACTGTTTATGTTGCTCGATAAGCTCCTTAATGTCCTTACGGTCTTTCTGTTCCTCTAAGCTTACTTTCTCAGCAGCCTTAATGGAAGCCACGATGCCAGAAATATAATCTTTATCAAGGTATTCAAATGCTTTATATACCTGCCCAAACTCATCAACGAGACCTTGACTGAGGTGATTAAGACCAATAAGGCAGTCTTGGATTTGAGTGGTAATTCGGTTTAATTCGGAACCTGTTACCTTATGGTCTCCTAGGTTGAATAAGCCTCCATCGGTTGGGACTCTATTGAGTTCAACCTCTTCTTTTGCTTGCTCTGTATATTTTTTTAGCGCACTTTTTGCCTCTTGGAAATCATGCTCTTTAATAACAAGAGGCGTAGTTTGATTCGATTCCATTTTTGATTATTCCTCACTTCAGTAAGTCGTCAAGTTCACTGCTTGTTTCCCTAAGAACTTGACTATTCTCGGTCTCAGTATTATCATTTTCCGAATTATTAAAAATTGTGTTCAGGGACTGTTCCATAGCATAAGTGGCGTCCCTGTGTCTCCCTCTTACAGAGTGAGCAACTGCTTCTCTCGTTTCGTAAACATCCGTAGTGGTCGATGTATACACTTCTTCTGATATAGGTGCATCTGGAGCATTATTTATGCAGCCATTAGGATCCGATCCTTTTTTGCGATCTTCATTTTTAGTTTTGCAAAAATGTCTATAGGTAGTATAGGCAACTGCACCTGTTATAACAATACCGGTAATTACCAATAAAGTATGCGTTCTCATTTTGAACTCCTTCCTCAGCTAAGCAGATCTGCCAAATCTTCAGCAGTTGAATTTAATATTTCTGAATGGTCTTCTTCGTCCTCACGAAAAATGGTAGTCATAGCTTCACTAATAATATCCTTAGCTTGCTCACGGGTATCCTTCATAGAGCGTACAGCATTTTCTTTAGCATTGCCCATCTTTTGAATTTTGACTTTAATAAGCTTGTCCTGTGTCTGCAATACTTCATTTTTCTTGTCAATTTGGGCACTCAAATTTTCATTTTTCTGCTGTTTTGCAACTTGCTTGTTGATTAAGTTAATAGCAATTGCCCCAATAACACCACAAACTATTGCTCCCATAAGCATACCAATTAGGTTGGCGGGACTTCCAAGAATAGGAATATCTACTCCTAAGCCAGGCAAGAGGGCAATGAGACCTTTTTCGATGATTTCGCCAAGTGCGATCGCTCCGATACCGCTAAGACCAGTTACGACAATTATGCCGACTTGAGGAAGAAGATAACTTAAAGGTTTACCTCTATTCTCTGGCTTCCGCAGAAATTGGACTGCTTCCTTGAGTGATTTCCACCCTTGTTTTAAGAGCATAAATACTTTTTTAATCGTACCCACAACTGGACCAACGATAGATGTGGCAATTGTTGTTATTACGGAATCCGAGGTACTAACAAGGAGTCCTTTAAGCTTGCCCACAAAAGAACGAATCGCCATTTTGATATGTTCAAGAAGACTTTTCAAACTCTTTTCTGCTGACTTAAGCCATAAAACGAGCTTTCCTATTACTTCTTTTACCAACGCCGCAAGAATTGTCATAAAAGCTGTGCGAAGAGCTTTTCCACCAATACGAAAAGCTTCTTCCTTTTGGGACTTTTTCCCGGCTTCGATAGACTTTTGCTCTGCTTCTTTTTTCCTCTTTTCGTACTCTTCACGTGCTTCGGCATCTTTTTTTCTAAGTTCTTCTTCGTCAATATTAAAACGTTCTGATGCTTTCTTCCCATCTCTTTCGCTGTCCAAAAATTCAGACATTGTAGAATCGCCTTTCGATTGATTGGCTGCCGAATCCATCAAATTTAAATTCTTTTCACTGTTAGCAAAAGCAATCTGCTCTTCACGAGTCATATGTGCATTTGCCGCTGGATCACGAATAATCTCGCCTGCTGAAACGGTATGATCCATATTGGTATTAGCTGTGTTCTTACCCGTAGGTCTGCCTTTATCAAAATCTGTGCGTGCATCCTTATTTAATACCTTCTTCCAAGAGTCGCTTCTTGTATCGTGTTTTTCCCACACCTGTTGTTCTTCGTTATATCTGTAATTACTTGTTTTGTGTTCAATATTGGGGTCTTTTTGAAAGTTGCTCTGCCAGTCGTCATATCTTTGCTGATAATCGATTTTTGTGTTATGGTTTGCAATCTTACCCTCTGCGAAATTTTCTGTAGTTTGGATATGAGCCTCTTTCCTTAAATCAAGATGAAGCCCTCTATTTTCTTTAATAAAATCTTCTCCGGCAGTTGTAGCAACTTGATTCATGAACTGTTCCCAAACCACATTTAGGACTGTTTCTCCAAGGTGGTCTGGATTATTTATATGCTCATGCTCTTCCTGCAAAAAATTAAGGTCTCCAACCTTTTCTTCAAGCTCAGTTTCCAGACTTTGCTCAAGCTCATCCAAAGATACTTCTTTATATTCAAAATCTGCAACATTCAAAACGTCATTCTCGTTTTTCGATGGCATATTCAGTACCTCCTCAAGAATAGTGGGGTGTCCACATTCTGAATTATATCAAAAGGCATGGACATACGTATGTCCACCTCAAAAATCAATCGTGTTCCTCTCCGTCTTTGATATATTCCACTATATCTCCAAAATCACAATCCAAAACACTGCATATTTTACCCAATATGGCGATATTGACCGCTTCGTCTCTACCTAATTTTGCCATAGCGTTAGAACTTATTTGGGCGGCTTTTCTTAATTGTGTTCTATTCATTTTTTTATCTATCATCAATTTCCAGAGCTTATTATAAGACATTGCCACGAAAAGTACCTCCATCGCATAACTTTCTAACTTATTAAGTATAGCATGGGGGCTTCTGAAATTCCACTGTATTTTGTGAATTTCAAAAAAATATTGAGTATTTCAACCGCTCTGTGGCTGACTTTAATTCTCAAATGAGATAGAAACGATACACTTACACGCTCTAATGCAGTTACGGCCAAAACATCGGATGCAAGCCCGACATTTTGACCGCATATCGCCCCCTAACTGTTACATTATTCCGTCCGGCTCTTGAACCCGGTTTGCTTTACGCTCTCGCATGCTTTCCGTCTGCGTTCCTCGCTGTACGGTGCTTGCAGCCGGAAAGACAGTCTGGACTTGTCCAGCACATAGATCACGCCGCCCTGGGCGAAGGATTTTTCCAAGCGGCAAAGGTCTGGGTGCTTCTTGCTGAACACTGCCAGCCGCTTCCGCAGTCCGGCATTGTAGGTCTGGATGTGGGCGGTATCCTCGCCCTCGTTGAACAGGATAATGGTTTCTTTCTCATACTTAGACAGCTTCATCATAAAAATCTTCCTCATATTCCATTTCACGGTTATGCTGTTTTCTCTTTTTCGTTCTCGTGGGAATTTCCGCCGCTGTCCAGCCAATTAAAAAAGGCTTTCTTGCTGATTTTAATTAACCTGCCACTGCGCACCACCGGAAACCCCGGTGTGTGTACCAGCTCATAAGCACTGGCTCTGGAAATTCCCATGATATGCTGAATATCCGTAACATCCAAAATCAGGGGCAGTGAGTCGTAATTGTTCCACTTCATTTTTTCTTTCATATCAGTGTTCCTCCTTTATTTAAATTGATTGATTTTCATTTTCTACATATTTGCCGTTCTACCTGTTCCGTTTCCTTCATGCTGCCCTGCTCGACATACATGAGTCACCGATTTCTCGATGCGCTCGCCCCCAGTTTTAGGAAAGGTCATGGCGGTTTATCTCGGTTCAGACGGTCATTCAGTTGTCAAAGTACACGATGGAATAAAATTACCATCTGGCGTCATCATATCGTCACAAGCTTGACAAAGCAATAGCTTTGCAGTACTATAAGTGTAACTAATATGACTAAATTATAAAATTACCATAAATCAAAATGAGGGAATTGTATGGATTTTGAATTTGTGCGGCATGAACCGCTTTATGACCGTGTTCTGCTGGTGCTGACATTGGACAGACAGAAAATGAAAGAGCGTATTTTAATTGGAGAAGAACTGCAAATCCGGTTTCGTTTACAGGGATATGACGATGCAGATGTGCTTTGTGATGTTACACGCCCTTTGGGAACCATGCTTTCAGCCTTTGAGCATGATTCGGACGGTGAATGGAACCGTTTGGGTTTAATACCTTTGAGAGAAGCCCTGCACTCCAATCGTTGGAAACAGCCAGAACTGGAACAGGTGTCCGGTGATTTTCTGGCAAAAAAATATCTCACCGGTGATCCGGTGAGAATGTATGTGGCACTTCGTATCTGGAATGAATATTTGAAGGCAAGAGAACCACGAGATCGGGAATCTGCCTGCGAACGTTTTATCGAAAAAATGAATGGCTTTACAGCCTTATTTATGGGCAATCCACCCCTTGACTTTGACGAGGACACAGGGAAGCCAAAACGACTGAATATTTCCACGCATATTCATGGTTCTGTGCCGCAGGAAGATACCCGGCTTGACCTCTGGTATCCAGACAGCAAACGGAAAATGGAGTGTGTTGCTGCTTATTCGTCCCTGTATCCGCTGATGATCTATTATCTGAACCACCTGAACGATTGGGGGCTGTATTTCCGGAAATGCAAAATCTGTGGGAAAGTATTTCTTGCCAAAAGCCAACGATATGAGCTGTGCAGTGATAAGTGTCGTAAAAAGCAATCTCTCCAGAACAAGCATGCGTTTGATGAGAGAGCAAGAGAAAACTATTATGATCTGCTCTACAAAAACGAGTGCCAAAACTGGCGAAACAAAATCAATAAGGCAAAGAAAACTTCTGGTTTTCCTGCTGACCGTCTGGAAGAAATGCTGGCTGCTTTTGAATCCTTCAAAAAAGAAGCCTTGCAACGGAAACAGGCTGTGAAAAAGAAAACAGCCAGCCCGAAGGAATTTTCGGACTGGCTGCTCCAGCAAAGCAATATTATTGTAAATTTATCTGAATTTGTTTAAAGTCAAATATCTCATAAAATCATCTGAAAACTCTTTAATGCATCTATAATTGCTGCTTCCTTTTCCGGCGGAGACTGTGGTACTTTAGCTTCTTCCTTCTTGGATAGATTATAATTCTGTCAAACATCCATTCCACACTTCTGCTTGAGTTGAAAGATATACAGACCGGGCACCTTTAAACCATGTTTTTCCAATACATCCTTCTTAATCTCATCATGGGTAGCCTTACTCTCCGCCGCAGTCAAATCCAGCCCATCCATCTTAACTTCAATATGCTGTTTGGTATTAATTTCGAAAAAGATAGTGGTTTTGCAATTAAGTATAAGAATTAACTTTCGCTGCGTGTGGAGACAGTGTTCTTATTGTCTATACTTAATCATCCCCTCTTAGTGGGGATTTTACCCCACATTCCTTATTCCTCAAATAGCATATCTTTCATTCTTTCACTTGCTTCCTGATACAATGATTCCATAAAAGATGTCATTTTAGCCTCTGGATATTTTTGTCTTAAATAATTACTGAAAGGCTTTAATTTTTCATTTTCATAATACTTTTTCAATAAGTCAAAAATATCTTGTTGCTGCTCGACTAAATACATTAACATTTCATATTCTTCAATATTGAAATTAAAGTAGTATTTAGTTTTTTTACATCTCTTTTCTGCTTCTACATTTTTATGTATTTCATTATAATAATCGGGAACCGCATTAATATTATCCATTGTTACAGAAATTATATATGCATCTTCTATTCCTGCAAACTCTGGCTTTGCTTCAATAATAGTAGCCAAACATGTATCTGCCTGAATAATAGGATTTGCGAACATTCTATTATTATTTTTTTCAACACTTTCATTTTTGGTCATGCAATCTAATAAAACAGAAAATCCTTTCGCCTCTATTACTAATAAACTATTATCTTTCCGTATATAGGCATCTGAAGATTTTTTATTATTTTTTCCATAAGTAAATTCCTCTATGTAGGAATAACTATCTTTTGTAGCTTCTTGCGTTAAATTCTGAATGTACTTTTCAAAAAGCCTCCCAAAAAATGCCATTGCTCTACTATCATCTTTCGGATAACAATCTCTAATCAGCCAGAAAATCTTTTCAAAAAATGCATTTCTCAATGTAATGTCACATACCGATATATAGTTTCCTTTGCCATCTTTGATAAAAGGAAATTCAAAGAACTTACTAAAATCCCATTCATGATTCTCACTTTCTGAAGCCCATGTTGCATAGCCTTTTACCTGTTGTGATAATACTCCAATAACTTTGTTGATCAGTTCTTTTTCTTTCATTTTTCCATAAACTTTTTCAACATTCCGCCACATTGTATCATATATCAAACCATTTATATCACTATAATAAATGCTCAATTCCCAAAATAACAAAAAACTATATTGCGTAGGTGTAAATTGATACTTTTCCGCAAAAGCTGAATAATAATCCCTATACTCTTTCTGAACATCTGCATCAAAATTGTTTATGTCCTTACTAATTTTTTCCATCATATAATACATTCTTAGAAATTCATGAGCAACGTTTCTCTGATAATTCAGATGATACGTTGAATAAAGGAAATGGCTTTTATCAAATTCTTCTGAATGCTTCTGATTAAGTTGTTCTGCCACTACTAATTGCAATTGAATAATCTTTTTATAATCTTTTTGTGCTATTTCATATTGTGTATTACATATAGTTTCATAATTTCCAAATTGAACAATTTTTTTGAGTAATATAAGCAACATTTGAACCGAAATAATATGTACATTTCTTTTTAATAATGGATTTGCAAATAGTTCTTCTGGAGATTTCGGAACAATACCGCACATCTCTTTCTTTAATATAGTTTCAAATGGAATTCTAAACTCTCCACCATAAATTCGTACCGGATCAAGCATTGCATCTCTTACTCTAATCAATTCACAAATAATGGAAATTGCCTTATGCATATTCATACTCTTGATTTCTTCTTTCAAATTCGGCATTTCATCAGAAAAAATATCTGTATATCCAAGCAGTAACTGTGCATCACCCGCATCAACTGAATACATGCTATTTTCCTCCCACAATAATAGTTTTACATTTTTCGTAGTTCAACCTAACCATTAGTACAATTCTATCACGCCACTTCGACTTTTACTCTCTGAAAAAGAGCAAGTAAAAAGCAACTTCTTTCGAATATTCAAAAAGAAACACGCCCATCCGGAGAAGATGTCTCACAGATGAGCGTGTCCTTACTATTTTCTAAAAAAGAGCAATTAAATCATCCCAAAATATTTCAATGCTTCCATAATTGCTTTTTCCTTTTCTGGAGGACACTGCGGCACTTTTGCATCTTCCTTCTTTGACAGGTTGTAATTCTGCCCTACATCCAGTCCGCATTTTCTCTTAATCTGGGAAATGTACAGAGAAGATACCTTTAACCCCGTATGCTCCAGAACATATGCCTTGATTTCATCATAAGTAGCCTTACTCTCCGCTGAAGTCAGATCCAGCTCGTCCAGATTTAGCTCCACCTCGATATGTTGCTTCGCATTAAGTTTGGACAATAAACATACCGTCTCAACATGTGGTGTGGTTGTTTCACGGACGATGTAAGTTCCATACGGAATCGCAATACTGCGGGCATACCCTTTCTCATCTGTAAAGATCTCTGTTGCACCATTTTCCCCGATCACTACCGGCTTGGCAGAACCAAAGTCATAGCTGCCATCTTCTTTTACTGTCAGGGAAGATACCAGATAAGCGGTAAATCCTGCACCTTTCAGTAAATCGGCATCTGTCTTTCCGTTGTTCGCTGCCTTGATGATTTCAAATGGCTGCTTCATCACCTGTTCCAGAGACAGACAGTCACGCTTCACTTCCGCTACAAGATCACCCTCATAGTTGCAGACCAGATCATGTTCTTCTTCATCTGCCAGATACCCAGTTGGAGGAGTAATCTCTTTTACATAGTAATTGCCAAGGTATAATCCATCTACGGAAGCCTTTCCATTCTTATCTGTTGTAAGAGTGGCAACCTGCTCTCCCGCTTTGTAGATCACGCCAGTGGCTCCATCCGGATGAACAATATCTTCACAGGCATACAGTCCATAGACTGCCTTTTCTAAAGTAGCATCTCCCTGTGGAACTGCCTTCTTTGTTTCTTTGTCCTGTTTCTGTAAGGAAATCTTTGCTGTCACACGCTCATTTTTGAAGGTATGCTTAAATGTCAATTTTGCTTCCTTATCGTTTGTATAAGAAAAAGCAAACGTATACACATCATCCGCATTTCTCAGATAGCCTTCCGGAGCCTGTACTTCCTTTACATCATAGGAAAATCCCAGCGGCAGGTCTGCGGTGAACTTCGCCGTTCCATCATTGCCAGTTGTCACTTTCTCAATCAGAGTGCCTTTCTTTACGACAACCATTCCATCTGCATTTTTAATGTCACTGGCTGCATAGAGTCCAAAAATTCCTCCATCCAGAGGATTTTCTGTATCCTTATCCTGTTTTGTCACAATCACTTCTGCTTTTTGTCTGTCATTCGTAAAGGTTGTCTCAGAAAAAACAACATCTACATTCTGTCCTGCATAAGAAAGCGTAACCGAATTTTCTTCCCCGGCATTATAAAATCCTGTCGGAGCCTGTTTTTCTTTGACAATGTATGTACCAAGATGCAGGTTTTTCAGAATGACTGCCCCATTCGAGTCTGTTGTCAGATTCTCTTTGACCAGATCACCCTTGCTGTAAACCTTGGCACCATAAGCAGTTTTAATATCTGCCCCGGCATACACATCATAAATCGCACCTTTCTGTCTGCGTTTCTCATACTTAAATGTTGTTCCATTCTCGGTGACATCTGCACCTGTCAGAACCTGACCTTCTTTATAAACAGTCAGCTGCCCCATCTGTTCCTCATCCGGAACAGTTACAGTTGTTGTTTTGCTGACTTCCAGTTTTACATTGTAAGCAGTTGCATTGATACGATATCCTGTCGGAGCTGTAATCTCTTTCAGATATACAGTGTCCTGTGTCTTAATGATCTGCACGGACGCTTCCCCATTTGCATCGGTTGCCGGTAACTTTGTGATCAGTTTTGTACAGTTTGCATCACTGTATAAACCAAACACGGCACCTGCCAGCTTTGCGTCTGCTTTTGCATCTTTTTTAATCACCTTAACACTTGCGTACTGTACCCATGTTACTTTGAAGTCCACATATTTTTCATCATCGACACCTTCACCAAATACCAGTGCCAGATCCTGTGAACCGGAGCCGGTACTGATCTTATATGCAGAATAATCTTTCGTTACACTGCCCTTCATGGTTGCAGACCAGCCTCCTGCGACATCCTGTACCTGTGTAAGAGGTGCAGATAAGTAAAACTTGGTTCCACCATTGATTTCCACTGCTTCACCAGCTTTGCTTGTTTTTCCGGTTGTCACGTTATGGAGTTTCACACCACTTGGAAGTTTCATCGTGATACTCTGAAGTTCATCTGCTTTAAAAGTGATTTCCTTTGTTCTCTGGCTGTTGCCATCTACATAGGCTGTCACATCTGCATCTGAAAAACTCATATCTACATCTGGAATCTCCGGCTGTGAAATACAGTAATTATACAGTTTCATTGCAAGTGTCTTCGCCTTGCTGCTTGCACCGGAGAAAGCAGAATCTCCACCATTGGCATAAGATGCTGCCAGATGTACTAAGATAAATCTGGCACCTGCACTCAGGTTTCCATAGCCATTTTCCTCTGTGAAAAATCCTTCATCACCGGAAGCCTTTGTGCCATAGTAACAAACCTTTGCCAGCTTCTTACCGTCACTGAGCTTTGTAATGTCATAAGTACCACTTCCCGGACTGGATTTAGAAGGCTCTACACAATATGCTGTGGCAGAAACATTACCAAACTGAACCGTATATTTATAAGTCAGATAACTTCCATACCCGTAATCCGAATACTGATAGCAGGTTCCTCTTGTCACTGTAACTTTCTTGGTACTCTGTGTTGCAATATCTGTTGCCATAAAAGTAACCGCTTCTCCTTCTTCCATAGAATAAAGGTCAATACCGTTCTCCGCTACCTGATCCATTACTTCTGAAACAGTCAGACCGGATTCTTCATCTGTCGTCACTTCCTGCTCTTCTGTAAGATCTGTTACAATCTCTTTTGACCCATCCGAATCAGCATCCTCCGCATTTCCGGAATCTTCTGTTTCACCGGCATTTCCTTCACCAGCTGTATTTTCAGAAGAACTCTTTGTCTGTGCTTCTGTTTCCGGCTCTTTTATCGTAATGTTTCTGCTTACTCTGTAAGCTGGGTGACCGCTGACTGGCTCTACTGCATAGACAGCTTTGTAGGTATCCGGTGTATGTACGTCAAAATCTGTACCAGCTTCACTTTTTGCTTCATGGAATAAAACTTTCACCTTTTTTTCATTCACGCCCTCTATACCGGACAGATCGACTTCCACCTCAAATTCTTCTCCATAGGGAATCTCAATATCCTTTGCTTCCACAATTTCATCTTTATCAAGAGTATCCTGCACATCCTGCAGTTCCGGATATTGCTGTTCAAAGGAAGTTGGTTCTGGTTCTAATTCAGAAGCAGAAACCGTGACTGGTTGAACGATAACAGACGCCAAAGTTGCAACTGCCATAAATCCCGACAAGAATCTTTTAAATCGCATTTTCATTTTGACTGAATCCTCTCTTTCTTCAATAATTTACTCCACTTTCGTTCAGGCTTACACCTGCATGAATCAATCATAGGAACCACCTCCCTTGTGTCTTGGATTGACTTTTAAATAAAAGCAGGATTGAGCTATTAAGCCACAAGAGGTAATTCGTAATCATTCCTGCCAAGGGTGCCTCTCATCCATTGCCCTTCACGTTATCACCGAATGCCCGCCGCCAGATGCGTAGCTGGGAAATTCAGGTATCCTCTTGCTGCTGATATGAAATTGTCAAGGTTCACTTTTAGAGGGAATTAATTATTTTGAATAAAATAGACATTTGCCCCTCCACTAACTGCATGTGTGAAAGGGCAAAAATTAACCTGTTTGAAATTTTTTTAGAAAATTTTTTGAAACAGCAAAAACTTACAAAGTTTCCAGCCTGTCTTTTAGTTTCTGCAATACTTTGTTTTTCCTGTTCCTGATTGTCTTTGTACAACACCCGAAATACTGTGCTGTTTTTTTAACTGTGTACTCTTCAAAAAATAGTAATCTTATCAATTCCATTTCTTCTTCAGACAAATATTTCAGTGCTTCCTGCAGCTCTTGTATTTCTGACACCCTGATGACTATTTCTTCTGGTGATAATATATGCAAATAACTGTTGTAACTCGTTTCCCCTACTTTTTCTATTCCGCACACACCATTTTTCTGCATTTTTTCAAGCTGGTATCTTTCTTTTCTTCTTGACTGGTACCATGCCAGATATACGTCTCTGGTAACTTCTATGAGAGTTTCATTTACACGCAGCACATACCGTTGTCTTTCCTTTGGTTTTTTACCACGCATCTTTTATTCTCCCTTCTGAAGCACTCCGATCAGTCTGCCTGTATTTCTTCTCATTTTCTGCTTTGCCTGTGAAATACATTTTGATACTGCCGGTTCTGTAATTCCAAACACCCGTGACACTTCTCTTTGTGTACGCTGCTGAAAATAAATTTGATGGATCACCTGTCTCTGCCGGTCAGTCAGCACATCCATGAATTCTCCAATAGCTTCTTCTATGATCAGTTTTTCAAGTACATTCTGCCTTTTATCCACCAATTCACACCAGCCTTCTGAAATATGGCTATATGAAATGCAATTATTATGTTCTCGTACCTCCCTGTTCCTGCACAGCCGATCTTCCCCTTCTAATATCAACCGCACATACCAGGGCTGATTATCAAAAAAATCTTCCTTAACAACTGTTATTTTTCTTCCTGCTTCATATACATAATCTCGACAGGTAAATAAAGGAAAAACCGTTCCATAATCACCCACGCAATAGAAAACATATCCTGTCCGATACGCAATAATTTCCGCACCATCTATCAGTCTCTGCTTTACAACTGCCACATCGTTTTCTCTTAAATACCTGGCGGACGGAACCTTTCTTCTTTCTTCCCTGTTACCTACAACCTGTTTCAATTCCTGCAATGTAAGCATAATTACCACCTTTCTGCCTGCTGGCAACAGGTGCCCATCGGCAGAAAGGATAGGATTCTTACTGTTCAACTGACAAAAAGGGCAGTAAAAAACAGCTTCCGGTACACCCGTTTTTTTTAAACGAGAGCCTGAAACTTCTTTACTGCCCTTTCTAATAGTTACAATATTCTCTACTTTATTTTCCGTCTGATACCAGGATCAGACTTCTTGGCATTTCTTTCTGCTTTTATGTTCTTTTCATTTTCCATCAAAACAGAATAATCTCCCATTGCATCATAGGGGCACTGTCTCCGATAAAGCAAATTTTCTTCTCTGGTCATCAATCCTATCTCCCTTCTTTATCTCTCTGTTTTCCATTTTAACAACACAAGATTCTATTATCCTTAGCATATATAGGGAGTTTTTTTATTTTGCACACCATATATGGTGAAATTTCACCTGTATTCATTAAAACTGTCTATCAGAGAATCTATGGTCTGCATGATAATTTTCTGCTCTTTCCATTCCATCTTCTGAATACGGTAAAGAACTTCCTGAACTGATTCCTGCTTCTCTATACCGCCTCCCTCTTTCCCCAACAGGACATTAGCATCCGTTTCCAATATCTCAATCATCTTCCTGAAAATCTCAACAGACATTGCCGTTTGCCCACCTTCAATCCTGCTGACCGTATTGACACTGATACCGGCTTTTTCCGCAAAAGATTCCTGTGACAACTTCATTTCCTGTCTCCGTTTTCTGATCCGTTCTCCCAATTCAATAAGTTCTGTGGAAATTGCACGATTGCTCAATACGGTGTCTCCTTTCCTGCAATTTGTCCCAACTTTACGCCATTGTGTCGCAAAGTTCCCCGAAAAAAAGCAGCTAATTTTTGTCTTAGCTGCTTTTCAAAAAATCTATTTCATTTTATTCTCGGTATTTTATGTATCCCTGTAAGAACTGTAATCAGAAAAACGCAGAGATAAATGATCGCCTGTCCAATCATTGCCAGAAGAACGATGCTTCCGATCAATCCTCCGATCAGAAGATTCATTGTCCAGACTGCCAGCGTTCCTCCGAGGTCAAAACCTTTTGGAACCATCCAGACACACATTTTTCCGATTCCAAACGGTATCCCCATCAGAAGTAACAGCAAGAAATAATTGCACTTCCCATCCTGGATACAAAACGGTCTTAATACTGCAAACAATACTGTAATCACCAGCACTGGTGCTATCACTTTTTTAATCATCTTCTTCATGTTCCTTTATCCTCCATACATATCGTGATTAACTTCTGCCTGATAATAACTGTTTATCGTTGCCGGAGCATTATACAGGGCGGTCAGAAGATACGCTTTAATATTCCCAATCTTGGTCGTATTCCGATTCAGACAGGACAGCACATATTCGATATGCGAATAGTTCAATTTCATAAACCTGGTTTTTACCAAAGCAACTGGTTTTTCTACTCCCGCAATGCGAATCATACTGTCCTCCGGCATCATCATAACTTCGATCATCAACTCCACCAGTTCATCTACATCTTCCTTGGCATGATATTGATAATCTATGTTTTCATGAATCACCTCACGATATGCTCTCATCTTCTCCATCACATCTTTTTTCTTTTGGGGATTACCTGATATGATTGGATAAGATTGATTTATCTCAGTTTCACTAATATCAGTCTTGTTAATATCAGTATTATTAGATTGTGATTTCGGGTATTCTGGATTTGTGATTTCCACTATTCTAGAATGATGATTTTCACTATTTTGGAATTGTGATTCTGGAAATTCTGGATTTGTGGTTTCCACCATTCTTGAATTGTGATTTTCACTATTCTGGAATTGTGATTCCCCATAATCCTGAATTGTGGTTTTCACTACTCCTGAATGATGATTTTCACAATTCAGAGAAATGCCTGTTTTCCCCTTGTTTTCTGCTTCTTGTTGCAAATCTGCACATTCCTCATATCTTTCCTGTTTCGATTGCAAATCTGCACAATTACCTGTCGGCTTTTGATCTGGAACCTCTCTGATCATAAAATTTTTCACATAAATAACATTCGGTTTTCCCAGTCCCAGGCGTTTCTTCTCGATCAGCCCGATTCCATTACTGCTGTCCAGCTCTTTTACCAGTTTCACTGCTTTTTGGGTTCCGCAGTTCATCAGCTCTGCAATTTCTTCCACAGTGAAGATAATGTATACTCTGTCCTCTGAATCCAGCCATCTATTTTTAATGCTCAGGCTCATACGGTCCAGCATCAGACCGTATAATATCTTTGCTTCGCAAGAAAGAGTTTTAAAGCATGGTTCTGTAAACAGCACTTTAGGGACACGATAGAAGCTGTATTGTTCCGCTTCCATCCCTGTAAAATAATCAAACTGTATCTTCTGCATCTGCTACTCCTTCTTTGTTTTCTTTCCATTTATCCAAAAGCATAAAAATGACTTCTTCTATCTGTTCTTTAGAATATGTCTCCGGAAAATAATTGCCGATTTTCTTTGCCGGAAGCGTCACATTGATCTTACTGCTTTCCTTTTTTAATAAAACAGCATAGATATAACTCTGGTTTAATTTTCCATTTGCACTGCATTCTTTTAGCTGTTCTGCCTGTTGCTTTGTCGGAAAGATACTGCTGTTGGCAATCACTTCCAGAAGCCACTCCTGCTCCTCTGGTTTCAGATAAGACAGCTTTTCTCCCACAATCATAGGAATTTTATTATTGTCCACATATTCCAACAGAGCATCGGATAATGCCGCCAGACGGATATACCTCTGCACAGTTCTTCCACTGTCCCCTGCAGCTTCACCAACCATATCTGCTGTATATTTCTCACCCTTGCTTCCCTGATGCTTCATTGCATCGTATTTCATCTTATAGGCATGAGCTTTCTCACTTGGCAGTAGATTTTCACGCTGAATGTTGGAATCTACCATAATAATGACCGCTTCATCATCCGTATAATTTCGGACAAGAGCTGGCAATGTAGTTTTTCCACACAGTTCACAGCCTCTTTTTCTTCTATGCCCGGAAATCATCTCATATCCACCCTCTGGTCGAGGTCTTACCAGTGCAGGAGTCAAAACACCGTATGTTTTAATACTCTCTACGGTTTCATCCATTTTTTCATCATCATTTACATGGAACGGATGATTTTTAAAGGGATAGAGCTTTGCCAGATCTATTTCCACAACCTGGTTCATACTCTTTTCCGGTGTTTCCTCTAATCCCAGTAATTCATCATAAGAGGTAAGCTGAATATCTTTTTTCGGTCTACGCATGTTTCAACACCTCCTGAACCAGTTCCAGATAGCTGTCTGCCCCCTTGCTTTTTCCATCATAGGCAAAGATACTTACACCCTCCGATGCTGTTTCTGCAAGGCTTTCTGTTCTCGGAATCGTCTGCTCAAAAATCCTAATGTCACTTCCGTATGTAGTTTTGATTACCTGTTTGTTTCTCTTTGCATTATTGTAACGGCAATTATCCATTGTGAATAAAATGCCTTCTATCTGTAAATCCGGATTGAACCTCTGATGGATTCCCTTAACTACTTTCAGTAATTCCATGAGTCCATCTGCCGCATAATATTGTGGCTGCACTGGAATCAGAACACTGTCCGCTGCACTCAAAGCATTGAGCGTCAGCATTCCCAGGGATGGCATACAGTCAATCAGAATATAATCATACTCATCCTTCAGCAGTTCCAGATACTCTTTCAGCACCTTTTCTCTGTCCTCTACTGTAAATAAAGACATATCCATTCCGGCAAGCAATTTATTGGACGGAATTAGGTCAACACCTTCCTCATGGTGCAGAATTGCTTCTTTCGGATCAAATTCCAGTCCCATGATAATGTTCTCCATCATGCTTTTTAATGTTACCTTGAGATTTTTAGGGAATCCCAATCCCATTGTCAAGTGCCCCTGTGGATCAGCATCTACCAGGACTACTTTTTTCCCTG
Organism: Blautia sp. MSJ-36; assembly: GCF_018917985.1. Classification (NCBI taxonomy): domain Bacteria; kingdom Bacillati; phylum Bacillota; class Clostridia; order Lachnospirales; family Lachnospiraceae; genus Blautia; species Blautia sp. MSJ-36. The sequence goes on from NZ_JAHLPQ010000035.1 coordinate 26,152, forward strand.
ACTTCACCAGTCCGGCTCCCAGATTGATTGTTGTCGTTGTTTTGGCTACTCCGCCTTTCTGATTTGCAATAGCAATTACTTTACACATATACTTTCCTCCGATTTACTCTTTTTCTTCTACTTCAACATAAACACGAAAATATTTGCTTGTTCCTTTGTTCGTATACGCATCCGATACTTCCAGAACATCCAATTCTTTATGCTTTTCCAAAATACGACGGAACCATTGAATATCCTTTAAAGTACCCTGTAATCTAATTTTCAGCATACATATCCTCCCAGTCTTTGTAAAAACAATACTCTGGATAACGGATTTTAATGGCTTCCCAAAAATACCGGGCATATCCGCAGCAAAACAGATCTTCTACGGTATAATACTGACACTCTTTTAACTGATCTTCCTCTGCTTCATAATCTCCGACACTTGGTGTCCCATTGCAGTAAAGATTAAATGCCATGCGGACGATCCGTAAACTTCCACTGGTCTGCCAACCTTCCTGCAGGGATTCCGTTTTTACACATCCAGTTTTAAAATTATAGATTTTATTCACATTTTCTCTTGTGTCTCTGTCGATACCCAGGCAATAAACCAGAGCCTGATGATAAACATCCTGATATCTGCATTTTTTCAGATATTCCATATAAAATTTTTCGTGTTCCTTGCTCTTGAAAGTAATTGTACGAGAATTGCTATTCTCTGCTCTTAACGCTGTGTTTGTCATTTCTGTTTTCCTCCTAAATTTTAATAAAAAAGACACCCCATTTCTGGAATGCCCTATAAAAAATAGGGACACCCGCTTTTAACAAGTATCCCTATAATCTATCAATTATTTGATAGCTCTCTATTCATTTTCATATTCAGAATTCTTTGTGTTCCCCGTACCGAGGTCTAATGCAACAACAACGGTTACTTTCTTCACAAGGCTCTTTTCTTTGTGATTTTCGCCTATTCTTTTGAAACTGAAAAACTCCACAAAGTGCGTAAATTCAAGGATTTCTACATATTCTTCCTTTGTAGCAACACCACAGTCTCGACTGTGTTTTCTTCGGGCATACGAATTCTTGTCCCTTTACAATCTCCATAATACACTGGAAACGCAAGATCAATATGTTCAATGCGCGAACCCTGACCTGTCCCATTATTAACAGTTTCATTCTTCAATTCAATCTTCTCAATAAATGTATTCATAAATTCTTTCTTCTCAATATCTGTCATTTTATCATACAGTATATCAAAATCCAGAAGAAATTCATACAGTTTTTTACCCGTAATTCCTTTCCCGTAAGATGCCCCAATCTTAGCATCAATATCTTTCATCGCCTCCTCAAACTCTGCCACCTTATCATACAGGTTATCCAACCTGTCCTGCATATCCTGGTATTTTCTCGTATAATGCTTATCCCCAGTATCCAGGCGATCCAGCATCTGTATCAGTTTCAGTTTCGACCCTTGTACCTGTTTCAGCTGTTTTTGCAGCTGCTCCCTCTCAGTTTCCAAAGCAGAAACATCCACCTTCTCTTCCAGTTTCTCCTGCATAAAACTCCGGAACTCATCCCCCGCAACCATATACCGGATAAATTCCTCTACTTCTGCATTAAACACTTTCTGGTTCAGCATCGGCTTATAATCACAAATCTTTCCATCGACTTTTTTTCTGTGATGGCATCTGTAATAAAATGTATCCTTGTATTCCCCAGTTTTCTTATTCTGCCGTCGCTGAACAGTTCCACTCATTCCACCACCGCAAAGAGGACATCTGATCAATCCAGTTAAAATATGTTCATGCTCCAGACTATGAGTTTTAACAAACCTAACCCCCGTCCTCTTCCTTTTCTCTCTCGCCGCCTCCCACGTTTCTTCATCCACAATCGCCTCATGCAGTCCATCTGCCAGCAGGTAATCATCAGTCTTCACACGCCGGTATTCATCCCTCGTTCCCTTCACCTTCTCCGTAACATTCTTTCCGTAAGCAATCTTCCCTGTATAAACCGGATTATCCAGAATCTTCATGATCAGCCCTCTGGCAAAATAATTCAGTTCATGCCCTCGTACCTTTTTCTTCGTATAACCTCTCTGGTTCAGATAATTACAGATAGCATCTGCCCCCATATCCGTATGCACAAACTTGTCATAAATAATCCGCACAATCTCCGCTTCTTCCTCATTCACCACCAGTGTGCTGTTCTTTGAATCCAGATCATATCCGAAAGGAGCCTGTCCGCCATTCCATTTTCCCTCTCTGGCCTTCTGCTTTCTTCCCTCCATTGTCTGAACCAGAATATTCTCCCTTTCAATCTCAGCCACTGCCGACAGTACCGTGATGGTCAGCTTGCCGGAATCCTTAGAGGAATCAATCCCGTCTTCCACACAGATCAGATTCACGCCATAATCCTGGATAAACTGCAGGGAGTTTAAAACATCCGCCGCATTCCTTCCAAAACGTGACAGCTTAAACACCAGAATAAATGCCACCCCGTCACGTTCCTCGGACACATCCTGCAGCATCCTCTGAAACTCCGGCCTGCCCGTAATACTCTTTCCGGATTTACCAGCATCACAGTATTCCCTGACCACTTCCATTTCCTGGAACTCTGCAAACTTCATCAGCCTTTCTTTCTGTGCCTCCAGACTGTAGCCGTCCACCTGCATTGCCGTAGAAACACGGATATAAATATAACATTTCTTTTTCACACTGCACTCTCCTTCCTGTACTCCATATCCTCATCCAGCATCCGGAAATGCTTCAAAGCATCCAGAATCACCACTTCCTTTTCCACCGGACAGACCGGCACATGATTCTTATTTTTAGCCGGCTTATTATAAGCCTTTCCCACATCCAGACCATACTTCCGTTTTACCTGCGCAATATATAAGGAAGAAACATTCATTCCATACTTTTCTTTTACATATGCCCTGATCTCCGCATAAGTTGCTTTTGCCTCAGAAACAGTCACCCGATGCTCCGTACAGTCCACTTCAAATGTCACCACTTCATCCGGTTCATCATTCTCTGCCCTTTTCCCTTCATCCTCATAATAAACCGGAAAACGAAACACAATCCTTTTCAGAATCCTGCCGTCTTCCCTCTCATCCTGGAAGACATCAATCCTTTCAATGAACTGCCTGCACAGCTCCCTGCGTTCCTCGCAGTTCATTCTCTCAAACAGCAGATCAAAGTTATCAAGAATCTTCTGTATATTATCAGAAGAACGAACGCCTTTCTTCAAAGCCTCCATCCGCTTTTTCAGCTTCCGGATCCTTTCCTCCAGAACCTCAATCCTGTCATAAGCCTCATCAATTTTCAACTGAACAGCCTCGTATTCATCGTCATAATCTTCTGCAAGAATATCCAGATTGTCCAGTTCCATCCCCAGCTTATATTTCAGATGCTCCTGGCTGTGCAGTTCTTTTCTGGTCCTTTTAAGATCCGCTTCACAGGCATCCAATGAACTTCTGTCTCCAACCGTATTCATAACCGCCTGACGGAACTCCCGAGTCTCTGTCACCTTTCCCACAATTTCCATCACAGCCCTGTCCAGTTTGTCCTGATTATACGTCCGCCTGCAGCTGCAGACACGCCCTGCACTCTTACGGTAATTCCGGCATCCATAAGAATAAACAATTTTATAATAGCCGCCATGATTGCTGTTCTTCCGCTTACTCTTTTTCATAATCAGCCCTGTCCCGCACACCGGACACTTCACAAGACCTGCCAGAAGACTGATCCGCCCCGGATCATCCACCTTCTTGTTCTGTTTTCGCAGCATCTTCCGCTTCTCCTGCACCTGCATCCAGATATCTTCCGGAATAATTGCCTCATGCTTCCCCCTGACGGAAATAATCTCTTTTGGATTTCTCTTAATCTCCTCAGAATTTGTCCGTCTGTTATATACGATCATTCCATAATAAACAGGATTTCCAAGCACCGAAGAAACAAAATCCGAAGTAATAACTTTATCCTCTCCCTTCACAACACGCTTATAGCCATTCTCATTCAGCCAGCCGACAACCGTATTCAGCTTCATGTCCGGCTCCAGATACTTCTGATAAATCAGCCTCACAAGATCTGCAGCTTCCGGAACCACCACCAGTTCCTTATTCGCACTCACATATCCATACGGCACGCCTCCGCCAGGCCATCCGCCGCTCATCAGCTTCTGCATCCTCGCCGCCATAAACTGTACAGTAATGTTCTCATGTTCCATTTCTGCCACAGCAGACAGGATAGCAAGTGTCAGCCTTCCGCCCTGTGTGGAACTATCAATGGCATCCTCAACACAAACCAGATCCACATCAAAGTCCATCAACAGCTGCACAGACTTCAAAATATCTGCCGCATTCCTTCCAAAGCGGGATAACTTAAACACCAGAACACAGGAGATCTCATCTTTCTCACAGGAAATGTCATCCATCATTTCCATAAAAGCCGGTCTGCCCTTGATGCTCATTCCGGATCTGCCTGCATCACAGTATTCCCTGACCACTTCCATTTCTTTATAGTCCGCATACTTCCGAAGCCGCTCTGTCTGTGCCTCCAGACTGTATCCCTCTGTCTGAGCCGCTGTAGAAACACGGGTATATATGTAACATTTCTTTCTCAAATCTTCACCTCATTTCGGTTGCCCATCGTCATACGGTTGCCGTACATAAAATATATCGGAATCACCAATCTGCGGCAACTCGCAGAACGACCAAAAAACTGCCCCAAAATCCACCTTCCCCTATGCGGTTTCCATAGCACAAAAAGACCGGCAGCCCCAAAAGACCACCGGCACACTCGATCACTTCCCCTGCAGCTGTGCATTTCTCTCCTCAATCTCCCCCAGAACCACATCCCCGTACTTCTGGATCATCCTTGCCAGAAACTCTGCACATTTTTCCATGTTTAACCTAGCCTGTTTCTCTGTCAGTCTGCCGGTGTCGATCAGTTCAATTTTTCCCATAACCAGAAACCACCTCCTACTGTTCCAAGGAGTCCTAGTCTCTGATTTTTTGACTTTCCGGACAAAAAAAATAAACCTGCTGCCATCTGCAGATTTCTCTGCAAACAGCAACAGGCTTTTCCTGATGCACCTATTCTCTTTATCACTGAATCAATACCATCGGTCATACGGATTCCCACGCACCTTCTTTGTCTCTGGTGCCTTCTCAATACTCTTTTCTGCCTCTTCCCTCGTTGCAAACAGCCTGTGAGCCTTCACCTGTATTCCGCCGCCCGTATCTGTAAAACGGACCAGGAACATCCCGCCGTAACACCTGCGGATCTCCACTTCTCTCACATACCTGTTTGATTCCACAATATATGCAGTATCTCCGACTTTCATAGAATCACGCTCCTGCAATCAAAACATCCTTCATCCGCACCAGAACTGGAAGCACCTGCCCCTCAGCAAATCTCCGTTCAAAAGAACCATTGGAAAAATGATCCTCTCTCAGCAGCATTGTCAATAATGCTGTACAAAGCTCATAATCCGCACCCGAAATTCGTTTCAGTTCCTCATTACAGTCAATCGGCTCCGTAATCATATAATCCCCATAATTTGTTTTCAAATCTCCCATTGTCTTCAGCAGATCCGCATACAGATCTTCACGGGAATCCTTCAATTCCAGTATTCTCTGAATCTTTCTTATCTTCTCTGCTTTTGTCAATGCTATGCACCGCCTTCCATCCGAATATATGTTCTTTTATTTTAGCACACTATATACGTTTTTGTCATCCCCTGATACATTTTATCCAAAAAGCCCAGCATTCATCCTTACACAGTAATGAACACCAGGCTTTTCACTTATACCTGCTTAATTTCTATATCATACTTCTCATGTAGTTCATAAAAATATTGGTTCTTCCAATAATTTTTATTTTCCCACATAATATAAACAAATATCCCCTCAAACAAAATCACTGTAAGTAATAAGCACACAACAATATCATGCAAACTTATTTTGATTCCAAGTATCTTAAACATTTTTAAACGTTCCTTTCTCTTGCAGAATATTTTCAAAGAGGATCAATCAATTCTATTAAAACCAGAACTATGTAATGCAAACACTGATCCTGTCCATAAGTAATTTTATTGTATCTGGCCTTAAGCGAGTCAATAATAAAATGTGAAATAAAAATATACATCATTTGCTTTTTATATCCATAAAAATATACAAACGGAAAGCTATACAAAACACAATGTATAAACAAATGATACCAATTTTTTCCCTTTGTATCCGCTATGTATTCGCTTTGAAAAAAATAATCGCCAAGCAAATGGCACATTCCCATTTTTACCACTTTTCTGACCATACTATCTTCCTTTTTCTAAAACAATATATACATGAGAATCAGAAGCATAATCCCCCGCAGCGCAGGATGATAATAGCTTTACTCTCCACCCTTCCTGTAATAGTTTATTAACTTCTGGCATACTGTTTATTCCTCCATGTCCGCTATTATGGATCCATATAATTTTTTCCATATACTCATTCCTCCACATACCATTTTAATTCATGTTTATCAAAAATAAGAGTTGCTACAAAATATTCCCATTCATCATCGTCATCGCATCTACAAGTATAACGGATAATCTCATCTTTCTCTTCATTTCTAAGTATCAATAAATCCAGTATTTTGCCCCCCAAATGCCAACGAGAAGGCTTTATTTTACCATTTTCATCAAACCAAACAGACACTGAAATTGATTTCATATTTTTATCCATAACATAATTCCTCATCCAATTTTGATTGCTTTGAGTAAAACGCATCCTACACTATAAACTATGCATGATCTCATGAGCCAGATTCAATCCACCTCTCCAGTCGCTACCAGAAGATGGACATGAAAAAACTTTTTCATTTACCTTTAATATCCAGTGCTTTCTTCTTTTTGCCACATCTATTCCCAGACTGCTTAATTCTCTCTGCATACGTCTATTCATAGTTCTATATCCCTTAAAAAGATGCTCTATTTGTTTTTTCTTATCTATATCACTCATATTTCATCTTCCTTATTTTCAAAGGTCAGGCAGTCACCGTAGTTAATTGATATCCAGCAACTGCCCGACAATATCTTTCTATTATTACTTTCTCCACATCAGCACGATTAATGTAATCCACTCCAGGCGTTAAGCAAAGAAAGTTCAAGTTTCACTGTTATAAGCCATTCCATAACAATATTTCACTTTGGCATATTAAGCTATTGCTTATCTCTCCCATGAATATGTTGTAGAATGTTCAAATTCATAAATGTCATCACTGGAAGTATTTCCACGACGAATCATTTCTCCCTGCAACTGATCAGCATATTTCTTTCCGGCAGCATATCCGTCCTCATAATATGCATCATGTGCAGCACGTCCTGCAATTCTGATTTCTTCTGATGTCATCTTTCTCATTTCGTTACCTCCACTAGTATAATAATGATGTAGTCAATCAAGACTACTTGGTTAATAAGTTTCTATAAATCAGATAACAGAAGAAGGGGTTCTTCCTTCATCAGATGTTATCCGTAATAATGATCATGTCTG
>NZ_JAHLPQ010000036.1:0-32654 GCF_018917985.1 Blautia sp. MSJ-36
GCCAGCCTGTGAAAAGCAGTGCAAGAGGCGGGCCCTCTCAGTGCGCCTTCCGGGCGCAAGCAGGGATGAGCCCCTTATAGGGGCAGTGCAAACCACCGGCTAAGCCGGTGGTTATGATTATTATACTATGGAAGAACAGGGAGGTAAAAAATGACATTACAGCAGATTCTTGAAGAAGTAAAGAACGGCCAGCTCTCTGTGGAACATGCAGAGAACCTTCTGAAAAAAGAAGGCTATGAGGAGATGGACTACGCAAAGCTGGATACCACTCGGAAAGAACGGACCGGTTTTGCAGAAGTGGTTTACTGTGCAAGAAAAGCCGATGAACATCTTTTGAATATTTATCAGAAACTTTATGAGGAAGACGGAGAAGTATTTGGAACAAGGGCGTCTAGACATCAGTATGAACTGGTGAAAAGCATTCTTCCCCAGGTAGTTTATGATCCTGTCTCCGGGATTTTGAAGATTGAAAAAGAAAAGGAACATATCGGAAAAGTGGCTGTATGCACAGCCGGGACTGCAGATATTTCTGTTGCGGAGGAGGCAGCTCAGACTGCAGAGTATTTTGGTACCCACGTAGATCGGATCTATGATGTGGGAGTCAGTGGCATGCACAGACTTTTTTCTAGACTGGATACCATCCAGGAGGCTAACTGTGTGGTTGCCGTAGCAGGAATGGAAGGTGCATTGGCAAGCGTGATGGGCGGACTTGTGAAACGTCCGGTGATCGCGGTTCCTACTTCGGTGGGATATGGTGCCAGCTTCCATGGTCTGTCAGCGCTTCTGACCATGATCAATTCCTGTGCCAACGGAATTGCGGTAGTAAATATTGACAACGGATATGGAGCCGGATATCTGGCAACACAGATCAACTGGCTTGCGGAGGGAAAATAGATGAAAAACAAATTATATCTGGAGTGTACCTCCGGGATCAGCGGAGATATGACAGTTGCGGCACTTCTGGATCTTGGCGCAGATCAGAAAAAACTGGAGAGAGCTCTTAAAAGCCTTCCGGTAAAAGGCTTCGACATAAAGATCAGCCGTGTGGTAAAATCCGGGATCGATGCCTGTGATTTTGATGTACTGCTGGATCAGGAACATGAGAATTACGACCATGATATGGAATATCTCCATGGACATTCTCACAGTCATGCTCATGAGGAGCATCATCATCAACATAGTCATGAAGCCCTGGAAGCTCATGAGCATACCCATTCTCATGATTATGTACAGGAAGCCCACAAGAACAGTCATACACATACAGAAACAATGCATTCCCATCATGGGCACCATCATCATGAACACCGTGGCCTTAATGAGATCATGGAGATCATTGACCATGCAGATATGACAGACCGCGCGAGATCCTATGCGAAAAAAATCTTTACCATCCTGGCCCATGCGGAGGCAAAAGCCCATAACGTACCGGAAGATATGGTACATTTTCACGAAGTAGGAGCGGTGGATTCCATTGTGGATATTCTTTCCGTTGCAATCTGTATGGATGATCTGGATGTGGAGGAAGTGATCGTTCCGAGACTTTGCGAGGGAAGCGGAACCATCCGTTGCCAGCATGGGATTCTTCCGGTTCCGGTACCGGCAGTAAGCAACATTGTAAGTGCCCATCATCTGAAACTGCATATCACACCGGTACAGGGTGAACTGGTAACCCCTACCGGAGCGGCTGTCGTGGCAGCATTCCTTACAGCAGAAAAACTGCCGGAAGATTTCACGGTGGAAAAGATCGGGATCGGAGCAGGCAAGCGCCAGTATGAATGTCCGGGAATCCTCCGGGCCATGCTGATCCGAGGATCCGGAGATGCTTCAGGAACAGATGTTTCCACAGAAACAGATACTATCGTGAAACTGGAATCCAACATAGATGACTGTACAGGAGAAACTCTCGGTTATGTAATGGAACGTCTGTATGAGGCAGGAGCCAGAGAAGCCAATTACATGCCTGTATTTATGAAGAAAAACCGCCCGGCATGGCTGCTTACGGTTCTCTGTAAAAAAGAACAGGTTCCTGCGATGGAGCAGATCATTTTCAGAGAAACCACAACCATCGGGATCCGCCGCCAGGAGATGGAGCGGACGATTCTGAAACGGGAAAAAAGAACGGTTGACACTCCTCTTGGAGAGGTGGAAGTAAAGGTCTGCTCTTTTGACGGGCAGGAATATTTTTACCCGGAATACGAAAGTATAAAAAAACTCTGTGAAAAAACGGGAATTTCCTATAAAGAAGCATACCATATGGCTGTCCGGGGATGAGGTCAACATGTCTGTCCACGGATAATGGGGGCTTACATATTGACACATTTTCAAAAAAACTATATAAATGTATATAGAGCGATTATTGCCGGACAGAGAATCTGGCAGTGACACAGTAAGGCAGAAGCAGGAGAAGGATTTATGGCGGTAACGATACAGCAGATTGCAGAACGGGCAGGGGTTTCCAGAGGAACCGTAGACAGAGCATTAAATCACAGGGGACGGATCAATCCGGAGGTGGCAGAGAAGATCTGTCGTCTGGCGGACGAGATGGGATACGTACAGAAAGAGCGGAAACGTTCCAGAACAGCTAAAGACGAAAGACTGAAGATCGGAGTGGTAACACAGCTTGCCAGATCTTCTTTTATGCAGGAAGTGAACCGTGGCATTGAGAAGGTTGCCCAGGAACTGAAAGAAAAAGGAATCCAGCTGATCCTGAAAGAAGGCCTTTCCGTAGATGAGGACGAACAGCTTCAGGCCATTGAAGAACTGGAACAGGAAGGGATCCGTGGCCTTGCGGTGATGCCGGTAGACAGTGAGGCTGTCCGGGAAAAACTGAATGCACTCATCGAAGAGAAAAATATTCCTGTGGTAACCTTTAACTCGGATATTGTGGGGACAAGAAGAGCCTGCTTTGTGGGAATGGATAACCGTAAGAGCGGACGTACCGCAGCGGGTCTCTTGGGAATGATGACAAGAGGAAGCGGAAAGATCCTCATCATTACCGGATATTTCAGCAACCATGTTGACAATCAGCGCGTGGATGGTTTCGTGGAGGAAGCCAAGAGGGCATTTCCACATCTGGAGATTGCCGGAGTTCATGGAAGTTTCGATGAGGCATCGGAAGTGGAACATATTATCGAGAATGCCATGATGAGTACTTCCGGGATTAGCGGGATCCTGGTGGTATCTGGTGGTCAGGCAGGTGTGGGGAAAGCGTTTGATAAGCTCAGGCTGGACCGTCGCCCGTATGTTGTGATCTATGACCAGACACCGAAGAATGAGAAAGCACTTAAAAATGATTCCGTGGATTTCCTCATCGATCAGAACGGATATGTCCAGGGCTATGAACCGCCAAGGATCCTGGCAGATATCCTGACCAAAGGGCAGGAACCGGAACGGGAATTTCTTTTTACAGATATCAAGATCAAAACCAAATATAATCTGTGATCAGGCCGGTGGGCGAAAGATCACACAGAAAAATAAGAAAGTCTGCAGGATGGAAACCTGCAGGCTTTTTTTATGGAAAGAATCTTCCCTGTTATGAAAAATATACATTCAAAAAGCGTGCTATATGCGTGCTGAAATACAAAGCACGTAAAAGCACATGGTAACAATAGCCACTTTCACCAAAATAAAACCATAGAAATTGTACAGAATAACAGAAAACAAAGAAAATGAAAAGAAGTACTTGCTCAATTTGAAAAAGAGTGCTATATTAACACCATAAGGAACACGCAAGAAAGCACGCTAGATGAAAAGAAAAGCACGCAAAACAAAAAAGCACACAAAAAAGAAGTAAAAAATAAACCATCAAACAAACGGAGGTAAGATCATGAAGTATATCGAATTTGATGAATCCAGACCAATGGACCTGGTACTCCTTGGAAGAGTTGCCATTGATTTCAACCCTGCTTACAACGATCAGGTGAAAGAAGAGTTCAAACCCCTGAAGAAAGTACATATGTTTGAGAAATTCGTAGGAGGATCTCCTGCAAACATCGCTGTAGGTGTTACCAAACATGGTCTGAAAGCAGGATTCATCGGAAAGGTTTCTGACGATCAGTTCGGTGAGTATGTAGTGGATTATTTCAATGAGAGAGGAATCGATACCTCACAGATCACAAAGTGCACAAACGGAGAGAAACTGGGACTTACCTTTACCGAGATGCTTTCTCCGAAGGAAAGCAGCATCCTGATGTACCGTAACCGCATCGCAGACCTGCAGCTTCATGTAGATGATATCCATGAGGACTACATCAAAAACGCAAAAGCAATTCTCATTTCCGGAACAGCTCTTGCAGAGAGCCCGTCCAGAGAAGCAGCCATCAAAGCAGTTATGCTTGCAAAGAAAGTAAATACAAAGATCATCTTTGATATTGATTACAGAGAATACAACTGGAAGAACGCAGATGAGATTTCCATCTACTATTCCATTGTAGCCAAGGAAGCCGACATCATCATGGGCTCCAGAGAAGAGTTTGACCTTACAGAGAAGCTGATCAAAGAAGGCATGACCGATGAGGAGAGTGCAGCTTACTGGCAGTCAAAGAATGCAAAGATCGTTGTGATCAAACATGGTATGAAAGGCTCCACAGCATACACAGTTGACGGACAGAAATTCAGCATCAAGCCATTCCCGGTTGAGGCAAGAAAAGGTTTCGGCGGCGGTGACGGATACGGCTCCGGATTCCTGTATGGACTGTATCAGGGATGGGAGATCATCGACTGCCTGGAGTTCGGTTCTGCAGAGGCATCCATGATGGTTAAGAGTAACAACTGCTCCGACTCCCTTCCAGGACCGGATGAAGTTCACGCATTCATTAAAGAAGAAAAAGAAAAATTCGGCGAAATGATCGCAAGAGTATAAAGAAAAGGAGTGGAAAAAATGGCAAAGACAGTAAGAATGACAACTGCACAGGCAATTGTAAAATTCCTGGATAATCAGTACGTTTCCATGGACGGAGTGGAGACAAAATTTGTAGAAGGCTTTTTCACAATCTTCGGACACGGCATTGCCGTAGGACTTGGTGAGGCACTGGATACCAACCCGGGCCAGTTAAAGGTTCTTCAGGGAAGAAACGAGCAGGGCATGTGCCACGTTGCAACCGCTTTTGCAAAACAGAGCAACCGTAAGAAAATTATCGCATGTGCATCTTCCATTGGACCAGGAGCTGCAAACATGGTAACCGCATGTGCGACAGCTACAGTAAACAACATTCCGCTTCTTGTATTCCCGGCAGATACTTTTGCATCTCGCCAGCCTGATCCGGTTCTTCAGCAGCTGGAGCAGAGCAGCAGCCTTGCCATCAGCACAAACGATGCATTTAAACCAGTTTGCAAATACTGGGACAGAATCACAAGACCGGAGATGGTTATGACAGCTCTTATTAACGCAATGAGAGTTCTTACAGATCCGGCTGAGACAGGTGCATGCTGTATCGCGCTTTGCCAGGATGTTGAGGGTGAGTCCTTTGACTTCCCGGAGTACTTCTTTAAGAAGAGAGTACACAGAATCACAAGACCGGTTGCAGTAGATGAAGAGCTTGAGGATGTAGCAGAGATCATCGCAGGAGCTAAGAAACCGCTTATCGTTGTTGGTGGTGGTGTTCGTTACTCAGAAGCAGGAGAAACCGTTGAGAAATTCTGTGAGGAGTTCAAGATACCCTTTGGTGAGACACAGGCCGGAAAGAGTGCCTGCCAGTCCAGCAATCCATACTGCCTTGGCGGTATCGGTGTAACAGGAACCTATGCTTCCAACATCATCGGTAAAGACGCCGACGTGGTAATCTCCATCGGTTCCAGAATGTCTGACTTTACAACAAGTTCCAAGCATCTGTTCCAGAACGAGGATGTTCAGTTCGTAAGCATCAACAACTGCAGATTCCACGCATACAAGATGGATGCAGTAAAAGCAGTGGGTGATGCAAAAGCTACCGTAGAAGCACTTGCAGAAAAGCTTCGTGCAAGAGGATATAAATCTGCATACACAGATGAGATCGAGAAAGCAAAAGCTGCATGGGATAAAGAGATGGAGCGCCTTGGTAGCATTGAGTACACAGGAGATGACTTTGAGCCGTTAATCAAGGCAAGAGATCCTCGTACCATTCCGGAGTATGTAAAACTTACAAACGGAAAGATCACACAGACAGCAGCACTTGCAGCGATCAACAGAACTATCGACAAGGATGCAACCATCATCACAGCAGGCGGTTCCCTTCCAAGCTGTATGCAGCGTATGTGGAGAACAGACAAACGTGGCGGATATCATGCAGAGTACGGATATTCCTGTATGGGATATGAGGTTGCAGCTACCCTTGGTGTGAAATTTGCTGAGCCGGATAATGAAGTATACTGCGTAGTTGGAGATTCCAGCTTCCAGATGCTCCACAGTGAGATCATGACTATCATGCAGGAGAGACAGAAAGTCAATATCATGGTATTTGATAACTGCGGATTCGGCTGCATCAACAACCTTGAGATGAACCACGGAATCGGAAGCCTTGCAACAGAGTTCCGTTACACAGACGGTAAGAAACCGACCGGAGACCTGATCCCTGTAGATTATGCAAAAATCGGCGAAGGTTATGGCCTGAAGACTTATACCTGCCGCACCATCCAGGAGCTTGTTGACGCTCTGGAAGATGCCAAGAAACAGAAGGTTGCATGCCTCTTTGATCTGAAAGTTATCCCGAAGACCATGACAGACGGATATGAGTCCTGGTGGGATGTAGGAATTGCAACAACATCTGAGAAAGAAAGTGTAAGAAAGGCCTGCGAGGGTGTTATGAAAGGCCGTGAAGAGGCAAGACTGTACTAATCTGGGAGGTAAGAAAATGAGTAAAGTATTTGGTTATCCGGAATATGACGAAAAAGGCGAAAAGATTCTTACAACATACGATAATGAGTACAAGGCCATGATGATGGACATCCGTGTTTACCGTATGAAAGCAGGAGAGACAAGAACATTTTTAAGAGAGGGTGAGGAGACAGCAGTCCTCCTCCTCTCCGGAAACATTACCTATAAATGGAACGGAAACGAAGCAGCAGCAACGAGAAAAGATGTGTTCACAGAGGGACCGTGGTGCGTTCACGGATGTACAGGAACTGAGATCACAGTTGTGGCGAATGCAGAGTCACAGATCCTTGTTCAGTGCACAAAGAACGAGAAAGATTTCGGCGCAAAACTTTACAAACCGGAAGATGCTCCGTGGGGATATTCCTGCGTAGGTAAGTTCGGAAACGTTGCAAAGAGAAGAGTAAACACCATCTTTGATCATGATATTTCACCAGAGTCCAACATGGTACTTGGTGAGGTTCTCAACGACAGAGGAAACTGGTCCGGATATCTGCCGCACAGACATCCGCAGCCGGAGACATACTTCTTCAAATTCGACCATCCGGAAGGATTCGGAGCAAGCTTTGTAGGAGATCAGGTGTTCAAGAGCACGGACGAGAGCTTTTCCGCAATTCCAGGAGGAGAGCTTCATCCGCAGGCAGTTGCACCTGGATATCAGATGTACACATGCTGGATGATCCGTCACATCGATGGAAATCCGTGGCTGCAGACAGACCGCTGCGAGGATGAGAGATATACCTGGCTTCATGATGCTGAGTTTTAAGAAAGCAGAGAATCGAAATACGGATATATAAATAACTGGCAGCAGAACGAGGAGAAATCGTTGCTGTCCCAAAAAACGGACAGCAGCGAACCTGCTGTTATTATGAAAGAAATTGTACTGACTGAAGGGAGATTTTGACAATGGCAAGAGAATTTATTGTACCTGGAGAAATTATTTCCGGTTCCGGAGCACTGGATATGGCAGAAGGCGCACTGAAACTCCTTGGTAAAAAAGCTCTGATCGTAACCGATAAAGTAATGATCGACCTGGGAAACTGTGCAAAAGTTGAGAAGGCTCTGACAAATCAGGGCATTGCATACAGTATTTATTCTGATATCTGCGGCGAGCCTACAGATACCATGATTGAAAAAGGACTGAAACTTTATAAAGAAGAGAACTGTGATTTCCTGGTAGCTCTGGGAGGCGGAAGCCCCATCGACTCCATGAAAGCCATCGGCTCTCTGGTAGTAAACGGCGGAAATATTTCTGATTACATGGGAAAAGTGATCGACGTAAAGATGCCGCCAATGGCAGCGATTCCTACCACAGCAGGAACCGGATCTGAGGCAACTCAGTTCACCATCATTACGGACACAAAAAAAGATATCAAGATGCTTCTCAAAGGCAAAGTTCTCATGCCAGACCTTGCCATCATCGACCCGCAGTTTACTATGACTGCACCTCCAAAGATCACAGCAGCAACAGGCCTTGATGCACTTTGCCACTGTGTGGAAGCTTATACATCCAGAAAAGCACAGACACTTTCCGATACTTTTGCAGTATCTGCAGTAAAGAGGATCTTTAAATATCTTCCAGTTGCATACAAAGACGGAAAGAACGAAGAAGCCCGTGTACAGATGTCTGTAGCTGCTCTTGAGGCAGGAATCGCATTCAACAATGCATCTGTTACCATTATCCACGGAATGAGCCGTCCGATCGGAGCACTGTTCCATGTAGCACACGGACTTTCCAATGCCATGCTTCTGAAAGAGTGCCTTACTTTTGCGCTTCCTGGAGCATATGACAGATTTGGTGCCCTTGGCCGCGATATCGGTGTTGCAGATGCCTCCGATTCCGATCAGGAAGCAGCTGAGAAATTCCTGAAAGCAGTAGAAGCACTTGTAAACGAACTGGATACTCCAACTCTGGAGCAGTTCGGAATCAACAAAGAAGAATTCTTTAATGTGATCGATAAAATGGCACATGATGCTATGGACAGCGGAAGCCCGCAGAACACCATGCGTGACGTAACCGAAGAAGAAGTAAAAGAAATCTACAGAAAACTCTGGTAAAATGCACATGTAAACCCTACATTGCCAGATAAGAAAAGACTCCGGACCGGAGAAAAAGGCTCCGGAGTCTTTTTTCCCGTGGTAAAAATAGCGGCAGCTGCAAAAGAAAAGGAGGCATATCCTTCGTGAGAAAAAAATATATCTGTATTCTGGCGGCAGTCATAGGATTTTGCAGCCTTTCCGGATGCGGATCCTCAGCAAAGAAAACAGAAGAACGAGAACAGGTAAGCATCGGTGTTGTTACAAAATCCAGGAGCAGTGAATACTGGCTGTCCGTCTGTGACGGAATGAGAGATGCGGCAGAAAAATATCATGCAGATGTGGTGATCCTGTCCCCTGATTCTGAGACGGAGGAAAAAGTTCAGGAAAATATGATCTGTGATCTTTTGAAAACGGATATCCAGGCACTGGCAGTTTCCCCTATAAATTCTTATGAATGCGAAGACTATGTAAATTCAGCCAGGGAAAAGGGGATTTCTGTATATGCCTATGATACCCCCATAGAGGATTCAGATACTCCTTATATCGGAATCGACAATGAAAAGCTGGGCTACGAGCTGGGCGAGCAGCTTGCAAAGGCTTTGGACCATAAAGGAAAGATCGGTGTGATCGCCGGTGATTTTAAGCAGGCCGGACACCGGATGCGTGTTGCCGGATTTGAAAAATATATGGAAAAAGAGCCTGGGATCACCATTGAAATGGTTCGGAACGGATACAGTAATATGCGGGTTTCCCAGAAGGATGTAGATGAGATCCTGGTGAAGTATCCGGATCTTAACGGAATCATGACCACAAGTGCGGTGACGGCTCTGGGGCTTTCAGAGGCGATCGAAGAGCGGGAGATCTCCATTGTTTCTGTTGATACCCAGGAAGACGCCCTGAAAGCAGTGCAGGATGGCCGTATCGTGGCGCTGGGAGCCCAGTCCGGTTATCAGATCGGTTACGAAACCATCAAGTATATCGTGAAGGATCTGGAAGGAGAGGAAACCGAAGAAGATGAGATCCTGGATTCCCAGGTACTTACCAAAGAAAATATTGATATATTTATGAAAGATGATAAATATTCTCAGTCCTGAAAGAATTTAAAGTTTAGATGTCAGGCTGTTTGTCCAAAAATAAAACACAAAACATAAAAATAGGACAAGAACAGGACACAGGGAAACCTGAAACAGAAGAACTTTGGTACAGATTTAACAGTCAGGTAAAAATAATACCGAAAAAACTAAAATTTCTCATACTTTGATAATTCCGTATTTTCGATAAAATATAATCATCAAAAGGAAAGCGAAAATAAAAAACGAAAAGAAATGAAAGGGCGGGATAATAAGATGGAGAAGAAAAAACTTTCGGTATCAACAGGGCTGTGTTATGCTGGAGGAGATGTAGGATGTAATATCGTGTTCGGAATGATCGGAACATTGCTGACGCTGTTTTACACAGACTATGTAGGGATTAGCGCAGCAACAGTAGGACTGGTAATGTTACTTTCCAGATGCTTTGACGGATTTTCCGATCTGATCATGGGTGTCATTGTAGAGAGGACAAATTCCAAATGGGGAAAATCAAGACCCTGGCTTCTGTGGATGAGCATTCCATTTGCGCTGTCAGCAGTACTGCTTTTCACAGTGCCGCATACAACAGGGATGCTTCAGTTTCTGTATCTCTTTGTAACTTATAACTTCTGTACGACCATATGCTATACAGCGATCAATCTTCCATATGGAAGTCTTTCATCGATGATGATCCGTGAATCATCTGAGAGAGATAAACTCAGTGTTTTGAGAATGGGACTCTCTCCTATCGGAAAGATCGTTGCTGCAACCTGTACACTGCCGCTTGTAAAGCTTCTTGGAAATGATCAGGCTGCATGGATCAAGGTTATGAGCGTATGGGCAGTGCTTGCACTTGCACTTCTGCTTCTCTGCTTCTTCAAATGTGAGGAGAAGGTTCAGATCGAAGCAAGAAAGAAAGATGAGAAGCTTCCGGTTCCGACAATGCTGAAGGCACTTTTCACAAATCAGTATTTCTGGGCAGTAATGATTCTGTGGACAGTACAGAGTGTATCCTTTACGATCACAGGAACCATTCTTCCGTACTACTGTAAATATATCTTCAACAATGATACATGGATGTACAGTGCACTGTTCCTTACAGAAACACTGGTGCTGGTAGTGGGAATCTTCGTCTGCTCACCGTTGATCAAGAAATTTGGAAAAAGAAACATCGCATTTATCGGCGGATTTGTTGCACTTGGCGGACAGCTTCTGTTTTTCCTGAACCCATACAGCTTCGGTTTCATGGTAATGAGCTGTGTTACACGTGCGATCGGACTTGCACCGTTAAATGCAGTTGTATTCAGTATGGTTGGTGATGTAGTTGAGTTTGGACAGTGGAAAAACCACATCCGTCAGGAAAGTCTGATCTTTGCAGGCGGTTCCATCGGAACAAAAGTTGGTGCAGGTCTTGCATCAGCAATGATCACAGGACTGTTAAGCAGCTCCGGATATGTGAGCTCATCTGCAGGAATTACCACACAGCCGGAAACAGCACTGGAGATGATCGTTTCTCTTTATAAATTTGGACCGATCCTCATTGCGGCAGTGATCATTGTAACACTTTTCGGATATAAGCTTGACAAAATGTATCCGGCGATCATGCAGGAGCTTACCGAGCGCGAGGCACACGGACAGTTATAAACATTTTATTGTAAAACATATATTCAACCGTAAACAGGAAATCAGGCAGGGGTAGGATACTCCTGCTGTTTCCTGCGTTTATGGACAGATAGCGTAGCGGGAGGCGTGTATCCGCTTTATGGAAGGGAGGAGTTCTATGTTAAAAAGTATCCGGGCGAAGATATTGCTGGCGATCTTGACAGTAACCATGTTTACTGCCTGTTCCCTTACGGTGGTATTTTATTTTCGGGCTGCAGAGATGATCGAAGAAAATTATTCCGGGATCCTGTACGGACGGATGCAGCAGACTGTAAAAAATCTGGACGAATCCCTGAAAGAGATTTATTATGTGAATATGAAAACTGCTTGGGATGAGGATGTCCGGAATAATGCGGAGGAATATATCCGTACCGGGAATGAAAACAGCCTGGAAAATATAGCCGGGCTTCTCCGGGAACACAGCCGGGAATATAAAGATATCAATTCTCTTTACTTTGTTTTTCCAGACAAAAAAATGGCGGTGACATCGGAAGAGTTTCCGGTAAACAAACAAGGGATTAAAGGAGAGCGGATCGAAGAGCTGGAAGAAATACAGGAGATGGATTCCTTTCCGGTCCTTGTGGAATCCCTGGTCCATGAAGGCAGCAGTTTTCTTTCGGTGATCCAGAAGGTGGAAGATGACAACGGAGAGGCATTGGGATATGTTGCGGCGGACATCAAGGAACGGGCCATTTATTATGAATATCTGGAAGCTGTCAATGATGAGAAGATCACCAGGATTCTGCTTGTGGATGGAAATAATGAGATTGTAACATCAGAAGATTACAGTGATCTTGGGAAAACATTTCCGGAGATTACAGACCATGATGTTCCAGGTGTGGAAGGATATATAGAAAAAAACGGTGTGATCTCCTTTTTCAGCAGAGGAAGTTTTTCAGACTGTGGGTTATACCTGGAAGTACCAAAAAAAGAAGTCCTAAGTGGACTTTCCCAGATGAGGCTTTTCCTGATCGGAATCTTCGGGGCTGTTTTTGTGGCAGCTGTGCTTCTGGCACTGTGGCTTTCCAGGGTGGTCTGCGGACCACTCCGGTCCATGACAGGTACCATTGAGAAGGTTGGTGAGGGAGACTTAAGCCTTCGCACAGAAGTGACCACTGCCGATGAGATCGGAACCCTGGGAAAAGAATTCAACCATATGCTGGATTACATCGAAGATCTGATCGCCCAGGTGATTGAGGAGGAACAGCAGAAAAAAGATGCGGAACTGGAAGCGCTGCAGTATCAGATCACACCGCATTTTATGTATAATACCCTGAATTCCATCAAGTTTGCCGCATTTTTAAAAGGGGAGAAAGAGCTGGCAGGCCTCATCGGAGATTTTGTGGAGCTTCTTCAGGCCAGCATCAACAAAAAAGGAAGTTTTCTCTCCGTTGCTGATGAGATCCATATCCTGAAAAACTATATCCATCTGCAGGATTTCCGTTATCAGGGGAGTTTTCAGGTGGAGTATGAGATTTCCGAGGAAGCATACCGGTGCTATATTCCAAGGCTGATTCTTCAGCCCCTTGTGGAGAACGCCCTTCTTCACGGGATTGACATCAAGCGGCAGACAGGAAAGATATGGATCAGCGGAAAAGTAAAGGAAGGAGAGCTGATCCTTATAGTAAAAGATAACGGAAGAGGAATGACAGAAGCACAGATCCGGGATCTTTTGGGAAGTCGTGCAAAAAAGACAAAGGGACTTTCCGCAGTGGGAGTTCCCAATGTAAAAGAACGACTGGAGCTTTATTATGGAGAAAAAGGTGGAATGAAATATGACAGCAGCAGTAATGGCACAATCGTTACTGTCTTTCTGCCAGCAATCTATGATATACCGGAAGAAGGGAGGAAAAGCTGATGTACAGAACACTGGTGGCAGATGATGATTTTCTGGTAAGGAGTTATCTGAAAACACTGGATTCCTGGGAAAAAGCTGGATACGAGATCGTGGATGATGCCGAGGACGGAGAGGAAGCCTACGGGTTTCTTCAGAAAGAAAAGATCGATGTTCTTGTGACGGATCTGACCATGCCTGTGATGGATGGCATTGAGTTGATCCGAAAGATCCGTGAGGAAAACAGGGATATCTATATTATCGTGCTCAGCTGTCATGATGATTTTGAATATGTAAAAGAGGCCATGCGCCTTGGCGCGGATGAATACGTACTGAAAAACAGTCTGGATGAGGACAGTCTCTATGATACCCTGGAAAAATCAGCCCGGCTGATCGAAAACCGCAGGAAAAAAAGCCAGGAACAGGCGCAGGCAAGAAAACTGATCCATCTGGGAAGCCATGCTCTAAAATATTATTTTTTCAACGGCCTGATCTCCGGGATGCTGAAAAACCAGGCACGTGAAGAAAAACGTGTGGAAGCCGGGATCGCCGGGAAATATTTTAACAGCGCTGTGATCTGTATGTTTATGGAAAGATGGGCGGAGCGGGAACGGCAGTGGACCCCGCTGGAAGTGGAACAGTATTCCCATCATTTCCGCCACAGGCTTTTGGAACGGACGGAAGAGCTCCTTGGAACAGAAAGCGAATTTACAGAAGTGATTTATCTTGGTGCAGGGATTTTCTGTTGTTTTCTGGATCTTTCCAGGGACTGCAGGACTTCAGCCATGCAGCAGAGGCTGACAGAGGTTGCGGCTATTTGCTACCGGCACTGCCAGGAGGATTTTTGCGATTTCGGCATCAGTGTCAGCAGTGTCTGCATGGGAGAGGAAGGAATCCGTCAGGCTTACCAGCAGGCCAGAGAAATGATGAAACTGCATTTTTATGAGAAAAAAGAGATCCTTTATTTTGAAGGCCGGAAGAAAGCGGACAGTGTTCTGCCGGAAAGTGCCGACATACTGGAAACACAGATTTCTGCCCTGAAAGCAGGAAAGGACAAAAAGAAGGCGGAAGAGCTCTGGGAGCAGGTCCTTACAGAATGTCAGAATCGTTATACGGACGGAAGGCTTCTTGTACAGTGGCTTAAGAAACTGAACCAGACAGCAGGCCTTGAAAAAGATCCAATCTGGTATGAAGAGATCGAAGATTTTGAAGAATTCCGGGAAAAAGGAAATTCCTGTATTTCGGAACTTTTTGCAGGAGGAGAGGATGTGGTTCCGGAGGGGATTTCTGCTGCTGTGAAAAAGGCGCTGGAGTTTATCCGGGAACATTATGAAGAGCAGATCAGCCTCCAGGATGCGGCAGATGCGGCGGAGGTGAATCCTGCCTATCTCAGTTATCTTTTCAAACAGGAGATGAAGATTGGTTTTTCCAATTATGTGCAGGAGCTTCGGATTGACTGTGCGAAGAAGCTTCTTTCCGGGACGAACTGCAGGGTGAAGGATGTGGCCCTGCGCTCCGGTTTCGGAGATTACCACTATTTTTCCAAGACATTTAAGAAGATCACAGGGATGAGCCCTGCGGAGTACCGGAAGGGTTCCGGCATATCATAGGGTATAGCAGAGAAGAGGAGCAAGAACATGGGTGTTACCATAAGACAGATTGCAGAGGCTGCTGGTGTTTCCAGAGGAACTGTTGACAGAGCATTGAATAACAGAGGGCGTATCAGGCCGGAAGTAGCAGAACGGGTCCGGCAGATCGCGGAGGAGATGGGGTATAAACCGAATCAGCTGGGCCGTGCCCTGTCCATGAGTAGAAATAATATCAAGATTGGCGTGATCCTTCAGGGTGCGGAGACTCCTTTTATGAAGGAAGTCATGAAGGGTGTTGAGGAGGCCAGGGCGGAAGTCGATAATCTGGGCGGCACGGTGCTGATCCATACCATTGAGCATCAAAGTGCAGAGGATGTTCTTTTTACCATGGAAAAAATGCGGCAGGAAGAAGTCAGCGGTATTGCGATGGTTCCTCTTGAAGCCGAAGAGGTGAAAAAAGAGATCGACCGGTTTGTGGAAGAGTATCATATTCCGGTGGTGACTTTTACTTCCGATGTGGAGGATACGAAGCGGCTTTGTTTTGTGGGGCAGAATGGTGTGCAGTGTGGACGGGCGGCTGCGGGGCTTATGGGAGAACTTACCGGGGGAAAGGGGAAAGTTGCCATTATCTCTGGTTACAGGACCAATACTTCTCTTAGCAGTCGTGTGTCGGGGTTTCGGTCTGAGATGAGGAAAAAGTATCCGGGGATTGAGATCATTGGGCCGGAGTATTGTTTTGAGGAGAATGTGCGGGCCAGAGAGATTGCGGAGAAGATTTTTGAAGAGGTTCCGGATCTTGCGGGGATTTATCTTACTTCTCATGGTGAGGAGGGTGTTTGCAGGGCTATTGCAGAGGCTGGTAAGATGGGCCAGGTGAAGATGGTTGCTAATGATTTTATGGGGCGGAATTATGAATTGATGAGGAAAGGGTTTATTCATTTTCTGATTGGGCAGGATGCCAGGGTTCAGGGGTATGAGCCGGTGATGATTTTGTTTCGGCTGTTGTTTAATGGGGAGGAACCGGATAGGGAGAAGTTGTTTACGGAGATATATATAAGAAATGAGTATACGATTCCGGAGGGGAGACACTGAAATGGGGGTGTCTCCTTTTTTGTGCGGATAGGCGGACGCCGTGGAAGGGGATGCTGTCTGGTCTGCGGCTTCGTCGGGGGCTGGCTTCTAGGGCGCCGGGAATCTGCTAAAACCGTTTTCCAAAAGTCCGAACTCGCGGCCTGCCGCCGCTCAGACAGCGAACTTTTGAAAAACAACGCAGATTTCCGCCGCCCAAGAATCAGCTCCCCTCCTGCAGAAGCAGAGCCAGACAGCATCCCCTTCCACGGCTGGTGCATCCAGCGAGAAATAAGGTCGTTTGACGAGAGAAAAGTGGGGCGTCAGCGCTTCGCTGGACGACTGCAGGGGCTGAGTTTGCGTTTGTTTGACGGGAGGGTTGTGGGCGTCGGCGCTGCGCTGGACGCTTGGAATTGGAGAGGCTGAGTTTGCGTTTGCGTGACGGGAAGGAGGTGGGCATCGGCGCTGCGCTGGATGCCTGGAAGTGGAGGAATGGGTTTGTATATGTCTGATTGAAACTGTGGGAATATGTTGGAATTATTGTGGTGAAGTTGACCTAAAAATATTACATATTGTGGCTAAAAATAGTTCTCGTCATTTTTAATAGAAAAAAGATGGTAATATTGTACAATATTAGGGGTTGCGATTTGTGGGTTACGATGATATTATATTAAGCATAAAGAGCGTGTTCGGACACGCAAGAGGATAACATTGGGAAAATAAATCAAAAGGAGATCAAAACTATGATTAAAGTTGGTATTATCGGAGCAGGTAGAATTGGTAGAGTTCATATCACCAGTATCACAACAAGGGTACCGGATGCAGTAATTAAGACTGTTGCGGATCCGTTCTTAAATGATGAGACTGCTGCTTGGGCTAAGAGCATGGGTGTTGAGCATACGACTAAGGATTATAAGGAGATCATCAACGATCCTGAGATTTCCGCAGTTCTGATCTGTTCTTCTACAGATACTCATTCTCCGATTTCTGTAGAGGCTATCAAGGCTGGCAAGCATGTTTTCTGTGAGAAACCGATCGATCATGATATTGCCAAGATCAAAGAGGTTATCAATGCTCTTGAGGGCACGAATCTGAAATATCAGGTTGGTTTCAACAGAAGATTTGACCACAACTTTGAGTCTCTTCAGCAGGCTGTTGCAGCTGGTAAGGTTGGTAAACCGGAGATCATCAAGATTACTTCCCGCGATCCTGAGCCGCCTAGCATTGATTATGTTAAGGTTTCCGGTGGTATGTTCCTGGATATGACCATTCATGATTTTGATATGGCTCGTTTCCTTGCAGGATGTGATGCTACTGAGGTTTATGTTCAGAGTGCGAACCTGGTTGATCCGGCTATCGGTGAAGCTGGGGATGTTGATACAGCTGTTATCACTCTTCAGATGGAGAATGGTGCGATCGCTGTTATCGATAACTGCAGAAGAGCTTCCTATGGATATGACCAGAGAGCGGAAGTATTCGGTTCTGAGGGTATGGCTGCTATCTCCAATGACAGCCAGTCTTCCACAGTGATCAGCAATGCTGAGGGCGTTACCGGTGAGAAACCGATGTTCTTCTTCCTTGAGAGATACATGGATGCTTACGGTAAAGAGGTTGCAGCATTTATCGATGCCATCGTTAATGACAAAGAGACACCTCTGAATGTTTACGATGGTCTGAAACCGGTATTAATGGGTCTTGCTGCTAAAAAATCCAGCGAGGAGCACAGACCGGTTAAGATTTCTGAGATTATGGAATAATTCAAATAATAAAGGAGAATTGACCAATGTTTGATAAGAATAAAGTAAAACTTGGTATTGCACCAATTGCATGGACTAACGATGATATGCCGGACCTTGGCAAAGAGAATACTTTTGAGCAGTGTGTCAGTGAGATGGCCCTTGCCGGTTTCACAGGTTCCGAGGTTGGTAACAAATATCCGAAAGATCCGGAAGTTCTCAAGAAAGCTCTTGAACTTCGTGGTGTTGAGATCTGTAACCAGTGGTTTTCAAGCTTCCTTATCACCAAACCATTTGAGGAAGTTGAGAAAGAGTTCCGTGCACAGCTTGCTTTCCTGAAAGCTATGGGGGCTAAGGTTATTGGCGCTTCTGAGCAGAGCTACAGTGTTCAGGGTCAGCTGGATACTCCGATCTTCGGCCATAAATATGAGATGAATGACCAGGAGTGGGATACTTTCTGCACAGGTATGAACAAACTTGGTAAGATCGCCAAAGAGGAGTATGGCATTGCCCTTACTTTCCATCATCATATGGGTACTGTTGTACAGAGCCTTGCTGAGGTTGACCGTATGATGGAGAATACAGATCCTGAGTATGTAAGCCTTCTTTTTGATACCGGTCACTTTACATACTGTGGAGAGGATCCGCTTGAAGTTGTTAAGAAGTATGTTCACAGAATCAAACATGTTCATCTGAAAGACATCCGTCCGGAAGTTGTTGAGCAGGTTAAGAAAGAGAACATGAGCTTCCTTGCAGGTGTAAGAGCTGGTGCCTTCACAATTCCTGGAGATGGATGCATCAACTATGATCCGATCTTCAAAGTTCTGGAAGAGGCTGGCTATGAAGGATACATGGTTGTAGAGGCTGAGCAGGATCCGGCTAAGGCTAATCCGCTTGAGTATGCGATCCGTGCAAGAAAATTCATTGCCGAGAAGACAGGACTCTAAATAATAAATAATATAAATCAGACGGAAAAAGCGGTATCGGCCAGAAGTGCGTGGACACCGCTTTTTCTGTAAACAGTGTACGATTAACAGGACAGGAGGATCAGTCATGGCACTTGTGAAAATGAAAGATCTGCTGAAGCGTGCCGAGGAGAAGAATATTGGCTGTGGTGCTTTCAGCGTTGGTAATATGGAGATGGTGAAAGGTGCGATCCGCGCCGCAGAAGAATTAAATACACCCATCATCCTTCAGATCGCGGAGGTTCGTCTCAAGAATTCCCCGCTTCATCTGATGGGACCGATGATGGTGCAGGCTGCAAAAGAAGCCAAGGTGGATGTGGCTGTCCATCTGGATCACGGCCTTACTTTTGAGACGGTTGACAAGGCTCTGGAGCTTGGTTTTACATCCGTTATGCTGGATGCGTCCACTCTTCCTTTTGAGGAAAATATCGCCAAGGTAAAGACGGTTGTGGAGAAAGCCCGTAAATATGGCGCCACCGTTGAGGCTGAGCTTGGTCTTGTAGGCGGAAGTGAGGATGGAAGCTGTGACCATGGTATCCGCTGCACAGACCCGGATGATGCAGTTGTTTATGCAAGAGAGACAGGTATCGATGCTCTTGCAGTTGCCATCGGCAATGCACACGGTAACTATCCGGTAGCACCGACTCTTGCTTTTGATGTACTGGAGAAGATCCATGAGAAAGTGGACATTCCGCTGGTTCTTCATGGCGGCAGTGGTATCACGGACAAAGATTTCCAGAGAGCGATCTCTCTTGGTATCCGCAAGGTGAATATTGCCACAGCAAGCTTTAACAGCCTGACTGCTCATGTGGAGAAATATATGGCATCCACAGACAAACATAATTTCTTTGATCTCAATGAGGCTATGGTTCAGGGGACTTATGAGAATGTGAAGAGACATATTCTTGTATTTAACGAGCCATATCAGGCATAAATCAAGGATTTTCTTGTAAAAAAACATAAGGTCTGCTAAGATGTTCTCAGTGAAAATAACTGGGAACATCTTTTTTGTGCCCGTGAAAGAGGAGAGATATAAATGGAGCAGAAAGAAACTGTCTGTTCAGTTGCGAAGAAATGCGGCGGCTGTCGTTACCAGGGAGTACCCTATCAGGATCAGCTTCGCAAGAAACAGAAAATTACAGAAGGCCTTCTGAAAAAATTCGGTAAAGTTGAACCGATCATCGGAATGGAAGATCCTTATTATTACAGAAATAAAGTTCATGCGGCGTTTGGCCGTGACCGGAAAGGAAATGTGATCTCCGGCATCTATGAGGAGAAGAGCCACAGGATCGTTTCTGTGGATGACTGTATGATCGAGGATAAAAAGAGCCAGGAGATCATCCGTACTATCCGTGGCATGCTGAAATCTTTTAAGATCAAGACTTATGATGAAGATACCGGATACGGACTTCTCCGCCATGTACTGGTGCGGAGAGGTTTTTCCACAGGGGAGATCATGGTGGTCCTGGTTACGGTTTCACCGATCTTTCCATCCAAGAATAACTTTGTAAAGGCTCTTCGCAAAGAGCATCCGGAGATCACAACGGTGGTCCTCAATGTCAACGACAGACAGACCAGCATGGTTCTCGGAGACCGGAATATTGTACTTTACGGACCGGGATTTATCAAAGAACGTCTTATGGGACTGAACTTCCGTATTTCCCCGTCTTCTTTTTACCAGGTAAATCCTGTGCAGACGGAAGTCCTTTACGGAAAGGCCATGGAATTTGCGGCAATGACAGGTAAAGAGCGGGTGATCGATGCTTACTGTGGAACAGGTACCATTGGGATCATTGCTTCCAGAAATGCCAGAGACGTCATTGGCGTGGAGTTGAACCGAGACGCCATCCGTGATGCCAGAATGAATGCCAGGGAGAATAAGATCAAAAATGTCCGTTTTGTTCCGGGAGATGCAGGATGGTTTATGGAAGGAATGGCAGCAGAAGGAGAGAAAGTGGACGTTGTCCTCATGGATCCGCCCCGTTCCGGAAGTGACCGTAAATTCCTTCATTCCCTTTTAACTCTTTCTCCGGAAAAGATCGTCTACGTATCCTGCAATCCGGAAACGCTGGCCAGAGATCTTGCATATCTTACAAAGAGGGATTATCTGGTGAAGAAGATGCAGCCAGTTGATATGTTCCCGGTCACCGATTCGGTGGAAGTTGTCTGTCTCCTGGAGAACCGCAGAACCCGTCCGGGGAAACGAAACAGCGGGAGAGTTTGACAAAAAATACGATATTATCGGGGAAAAAGTATGAATAAGAGCAGGAGAACTTTATGCAGACATGTGGGGCTGGCATTATGTCTGCTGATGATCTTTACAGTACTTCCAGTTCCTGTGGCTGCTTCGGAAACGAAGACAGATACAGAATCGAAAACAGTCAGGGTAGGTTGGTATCCGGATTCCTATCATATTACCGGTGAAAATGGTGAACGAAGCGGATATGGTTATGAATACGAACAGGCAGTTGCCGCCTATACAGGCTGGAATTACGAATATATAAAAGGCGACTGGGGAGAGCTTGTGGAAAAGCTCCAAAATGGCGAGATCGACCTGATGGCTGCACTTTCCTATACCGATGAACGTGCTGAGACGATGCTGTTCTCAGATCTCCCCATGGGAAAAGAAAAATGTTATCTGTATGCAGATCTTACAAATACGGATATTTCTCCGTCAGATCTTTCTACCCTGAATGGCAAAAGGATCGCGGTAATGGAAGAGAGCGTACAGGGAACTCAGTTTCGCGAATGGGAAGAAAAGCAGAATATAAAGACACAGCATTTGGATGTGGACAGCTTTGAACGGGCGAAAAAAATGGCCGGGAATCGGGAGATTGACGGAGTGATATCTACAGAGACTCCTGCCTGGGTTGAAGCCGGAATGTCAGCGGTTGTGACGATCGGTGGCTCTGATATTTATTATGGCATCAGCAAAGACCGTCCGGATCTGAAAGAAGAACTGGATACAGCCATGCGTTCCATGGAATACGATAAACCGTTTTATGGTGATGAACTTTATCAGAGATATCTTTCCGCACAGTCTGTTGCCGTCCTTTCCAGTGAAGAAAAGGAATGGCTGGAACAGCACGGGAAGATAGGTGTGGGATTTCTGAATAACGACCAGAGTTTCAGTACTTTTGACAAAGAAAGTGGTGAAATGACGGGTGTGATCAACGATTATATTAAATATGCAGTGGACTGTCTGGGAAACAGCAGCCTGAAGTTTAATATAGAAGGCTTTGACTCCCAGGAAGAACTGATCCAGGCATTAAAAGACGGCAGGATCGACATGATCTTTCATACCAGCCAGAACCCTTATGCTGCAGAACAAAATGACATGGCCCTGTCCAATACGGTCCTTGTTTCCAGTCTGGCAGCAGTGACCGGTAAAAGGTCCTTTGATGAAAATGAAGAAAACAGCGTTGCTATACCGAAAAGTGATCTGAATTTAAAATGGTTTATTTCCTATAATTATCCGACATGGAAAATTATGGAGTATGATTCCTTTGAGGATGCAAGAAAAGCCGTACAGGATAAAAAGGCAGACTGTTTTCTTTCCAGTTCAGGCCGGGTGACAGAGTATGTCAATGACAAAAAGCTTTACAGTGTTTTTCTGACACATCCGGACAATATATCCTTTGCAGTCAGCCGGGGAAATTCCGTCCTTCTGTCGATTCTGAATAAGACTTTGAAGTCTATGCCTACATCCAAACTTACAGGTGCACTGTCTGCCTACGATAATGCTTCCCAGAAGGTTACTCTGCTGGATTTCATAAAGGAGAATCTGCTGGCAGTGGCAACTTTGTTTATCTGTGGATTTCTGGCTGTATTGCTGATCATACTTGGTATCCTGCAGAAAGCCAGGATTGCAGAGGCAAAAGCCAAAAGAGCAGCCAGACAGTCTTATGAACTGAACCAGAAACTGAAAGAAAGCCATCATGAACTGGAGACTGCCCTGATGCATGCGGAAAGTGCAAACTCGGCAAAAACCACATTTTTGAATAATATGTCCCATGATATCCGGACCCCTATGAATGCCATTATAGGATTTACATCTCTGGCGGCTTCTCATGTAGATAATAGAGAGAAAGTAAAAGAATATTTATCCAAAATCTCCACTTCCAGTGAACATCTGCTTTCACTGATCAATGACATTCTCGACATGAGCAGAATAGAGAGCGGAAAAGTGAAGATCAATGAGAATCCGCTGAACCTTCCGGAGCTGCTCCACGACATACGAACGATTGTACAGCCCAATATTACTTCCAAGCAGTTGGATTTTCTGATTGATACCGTAGATGTAAAAAATGAAGATATTATTGCGGACAAACTGAGGCTGACGCAGATCCTGTTGAACATTCTGAGTAATGGAACCAAATTTAACAGGACAGGTGGAACAATCAGTTTAAGAATCCGGCAGCTGAAATCTGCACCCACAGGATATGGAAGCTATCAGTTTATTATCCGGGATACCGGAATTGGCATGAAGCCGGAGTTTCAGGAACATATATTTGAATCCTTTACCAGAGAAGAAACCTCAACGGTAAGCGGAATCCAGGGAACCGGCCTTGGAATGGCGATCACCAAGAATATTGTAGATATGATGGGAGGTACCATCACAGTAAAAAGTGAAGAAGGACAGGGCAGTGAATTTACTGTAAATCTGACCTTTAAATTATGTGGCGAAGCAAAAAGTTACGAAAAGATTGAACAGCTTCAGGGCCTTAAAGTTCTGGTTGCAGACGATGATACAGATACCTGTCTCAGCATTTCCGGCATGCTGACAGAAATAGGTATGCGGTCAGAATGGACGGTTTCCGGAAAGGAAGCGGTGATCCGGGCGAAGCATTCCATGGAAATGGGTGATGAATTTTACGCATATATCATTGACTGGCTGATGCCGGATATGAACGGAATTGAAACGGTAAGACGTATCCGACGGGTTATCGGGGACAGCAGCCCGATCATCATACTGACTGCATATGACTGGTCAGATATAGAAGAGGAAGCAAAAGAAGCAGGTGTAACTGCCTTCTGCGAAAAGCCACTGTTTATGTCGCAGCTGCGGGAATTGCTTATGAATCCTGTTCCTAAGAACAAAGAACCGGAAAAAAGAGGATGTATTTACAGGGGAAAAAGAATTCTTCTGGTAGAAGACAATGAACTGAATCAGGAGATTGCGCAGACAATCCTGGAAGATGCAGGATTTATGGTTGAGACAGCCGGTGATGGTGTGGTCGCGGTCAAAAAAATGGAACAGGCGGTTCCGGGACAATACGATCTGATTCTGATGGACATCCAGATGCCTGTTATGAATGGCTATGAAGCTGCAAAACAGATTCGTTCATTAAAAAACAGAGAAACAGCGTCTGTACCGATTGTTGCAATGACGGCAAATGCGTTTGAGGAAGACAGAGAAAAATCTTACGAAGCCGGTATGAATGGATATCTGGCAAAACCTGTCAGTGCGGAAGCTTTGATCAATACGATTGATAAGATTATGAAAGATAACTGACAGAACATTAACCGATATGTATATAAATGAATGTAAAAACTGACCAGGGGCCTGTTATACAGCCTTCTGGTCAGTTTTTACATACAAAGCAGAGAGATGATCATTTTAGGAATCAATCATATTTTGGGCAGTTCACAGTGATATGCGATGCCAAGGGGTGTAACGAGAAGAGGATGTACAGGTCTGTACACAGGAAGTTTCAGTTTCTTCTCAAAAACGGTTGTAAATTCTTTAAACATGGAAGATCCGCCTACAACGTAAACAGCCGGAACCTGATAACCATGGAGAAATTTTTCGGTAATAACAGCCATTTTTTCAACGGTTGCCTTGATTACAGGAAAAATTTCATCTTCTTTTTCCGGAGTGGTCTTTAAAATTTCCGCTTCCTCATAAGGGATTTTATAGTGTCCGGCCACAGTCATGGTCATATGGCTGCCTCCGGTAGCCTCATCGTCTGTGTAAATGACTTTGCCATCTTTCAGGATACTGATGCCGGTTGTACCGCCGCCCACATCTACAACGGCGCCGTCTGTAATTTTGAGGACAGCAGCGGCAGCGGTAGGCTCGTCTACGATATTGGTAACCTCAAAACCTGCACCTTCCAGGACATAACCGATGCTTTTGACACTGCCTTCCGAAACACCAGGAGGGATGGCAGCTGCACCGTAGGTAAGTTCTGTGCCAAGTTTTTCTTCCAGTTCATTTTTAAGCTTTGTTACAAGTTGGACGGATTCGTAATAATTAACGATCACACCATCCTGAATGGCATGGGACGGTGCGGAAATTCCGGCGATGGGACGGTTGTTCCGGTCAACGACAGCAAGAACGGTGTTGGCAGTACCAAGGTCAATGCCCGTTTTCAGACGGCCGCGGAATTTTTTGCATTCACCGGTTTCCACAAGTTCTGCGAAGTTGGACAAAGTTCTGTTTTTTAATTCCATTCAAAATACTCCATTTCTTTCGGACAAGGACAAAAAAGATTTTGTCCCTGATATGAATTTTAATAATTACGACCGGTAAAGATGGCAACGGATCTGGGCCGCATGCAGAAATCGTGCTCAATACGTGGCTCCTGGCTTTCTTCATAGAAATAACGGCCATCTCCGTCTCCAAATGTGTTGACACAGAGATACCATGCACCAGGGCGTGCAAGTTCCGGAAGCGTAACCGTTACATCTTCCCAGTATGCGTTGATAACGATGTAGATCAGGTCATCGGCGCCTTTGCTCTTATCATAACCTGCAAAGCTTACGGCGAAGGTGTGGGCATCTCTTGGGATGGTCACATCCCTTGCATCAATGTTATGGGTGTGTATGCTTTCCATACCGCATACTGCGTTTGGAAGCTTGCGGGAGATGACAGGGTGGTCTTTTCGGAACTGGATCATATATTTGAAAAATTCGAAAAGATCGTGATTTTTCTCCAGAAGATCCCAGTTGATCCAGGAAGTTTCGTTATCCTGGCAGTAGGTGTTGTTATTTCCATGTTTGGTGTTTCCAAATTCGTCACCTGCAAGGAACATCGGGGTTCCACGGCTGGACATCAGTACCGCACAGGCGTTTCGGATCATGCGGAAGCGGAGGGAAAGGACTTCCGGATTGGTGGAATCACCCTCTTCTCCACAGTTCCAGCTGCGGTTGTCGTTGGAACCATCTGTGTTGTTCCAGCCGTTTGCCTCGTTGTGTTTCTCGTTGTAGGAATAGAGATCATACATGGTAAAACCATCGTGGCAGGTAAGGAAATTGACGCAGGAATTGTATCCTGCATAGTTGTCATTGTGATCGGAATAAAAACCGCCATACAGGTCACCGGAACCGGAAATGCTCCATGCGGCGTCCCAGGCGTTCCAGAAATCTCCCTTCAGGAAAGAACGGAGGCAGTCACGGTAACGGCCGTTCCACTCAGCCCATCTGCGGCTGGCAGGGAAAGAACCTACCTGATACAGTCCGCCGGCATCCCAGGCCTCTGCGATCAGCTTGACATTTCGAAGAACCGGATCGTAAGCAAGAAGTTCCAGAAGTGGCGGGTTGTTAAGAGGGGAACCGTCCTCATGACGTCCCAGGATACTTGCAAGGTCGAAACGGAAACCATCCACGCGGTAGTTGATGGTCCAGTAACGTAAACACTCCAGGATCATCTGACGCACGATCGGATGATTACAGTTCAGAGTGTTTCCACATCCGCTGAAATTGTAGTAATTTCCTTCCGGAGTCAGCATATAATAAACTTTATTGTCAAATCCTTTAAAGCAAAAAGTTTTTCCAAGTTCATTTCCTTCGGCAGTGTGGTTGAATACAACATCAAGAATTACTTCAATTCCATTTTCGTGAAGTTCACGGATCAGTTCTTTCAGTTCGGTTCCCTCACAGTTATGTTCTGCCCTGGAAGCATAGCTGGTGTTTGGGGAAAAGAAGTTAACGGAATTGTATCCCCAGTATTCCAGAAGACGCTTGCCGTTTACGGTACGGGCATTCATGTTCTCGTCGAACTCGAAGATAGGCATCAGCTCCACCGCATTGATTCCCAGTTCTTTGAGGTAAGGGATTTTTTCACGAAGCCCGGCAAAAGTTCCCGGGTGTGTGACACCGGAAGAAGCGTCCTGTGTAAATCCGCGGACATGAAGTTCGTAGATGATCAGGTCACTGATCTTACGGGTGGACTGAGGCATGTCTTCCCAGTCGAAAGAATCGCGTACCACACGGGCGTGATAGCTTCCAATCTTCTGCTGTCCCCATTCGCGCTGACCGGCAACGGCTTTGGCATAAGGATCAAGAAGAACTTTTGTCTTATCGAAGATATGGCCTTTTTCCGGTTCATAAGGACCGTCGATGCGGTAGCCGTATTCCAGGTCTTCGATGTCCAGTCCCATGACGATCATGGAATAGACATCACCGATACGACAGGCATTGGGAAAAGGAAGAACTGCGAAAGGCTCCTCTTCTCCGGAGTGGAAAAGAAGAAGCTCGCAGGATGTACCGTGACGGGTATGTGCGGTAAAGTTGACTCCGTTGGAAAGGGGAGTAGCGCCATTTAATTCAAAAAAACCGGGACGTACAGGAAATCCCGCGATAATATCTGTGGGCCGGGATGTCAGTGTATTCTCAGAAAGCATAGTCTGATTCTGTGTTTTCATTTCCGGTATCCTCCTTGGTAGAATTTTTTACAAACAAAAAATATTATAACTGATTTTCAGAAAAAAGTACAGGCTGGGAACCTATGAAGTTCACGGGAGTTGACAGAGATTGCAGAAATGTGATAAAAACCTGTACAGAGATGAGGTGAAAAAGTGGAAGAAAAAAGAAGAGAAGAATGGATGGCCATTTTAAGACAAAGCCGGCTCTGCAGAAACCTGGAAGAAAAAGAACTCCTAAACCTCATGGAGCAGGAAGGAACGGTGCGGACTTATTCCAGAGGGGAACGGATCTTTCAGGAAACAGACCGGCCGGATTCGGTTTATATGCTTCTTAACGGAAGTGTGATCATCGCAAAAGAGACGTTTTCCGGAAAAAGGATCCTTCTGGCGCAGCTGGAAGATCCAGGGGCTCTGTTCGGGGAGGTTTATGCCTTTATGGAGAAAGCTTCCTATGATATGTATGTGGAAGCGCTGACGCAGGTTTCCGTTCTGATCATGAGCAGCCGGATCTTTACAGACAGGGAAGAAAATAGTTTAAGCCGGAAACTTCGGGAAAATCTTCTTGAGGTTTTTGCCGGGAAGGCTTACAATATGAACCGGAAGCTTCGGATCCTTGGAAGTGGCAGTCTCCGGGAGCGGATCGTCCGTTTCCTTGTAGAATGCCAGGACAGTGAAGGACAGATCCACATGAATCTTTCCAGAGAAGAGATGGCGGATTATTTAAACATTACCAGGCCGTCTCTTTCCAGAGAACTGGGAAAGATGCAGGAAGAAGGAATCCTGGAACTTGACAGGCGTCAGATCCTTGTGAAAGATCAGGAAAAAATGGAGTTATATCTGTAAGGTAACATATGTTACCGAAGAATCTCCGGGATTTTTGTATGATGTCAGTGAAAACAAAAAAACATTTGCAGAAATATAAAAATCAGGGAGAGATGATATCATGATAAGAAAGATCGTACACATTGAGGAAGAGAAATGCAACGGCTGTGGTGCCTGTGCAGCTGCCTGCCACGAAGGAGCTATTGCCATGATAGACGGCAAGGCAAAACTGATCCGGGATGATTACTGTGACGGACTGGGAGACTGTCTTCCGGCCTGCCCTGCCGATGCGATCCGTATTATAGAGCGGGAAGCCGCAGATTATGACGCGGAGGCAGTGGAAAAAAGAATGAAGCTTAAGAAAACAGAGGCCTCGATGCCAGCAGGGAAGCCACACGTGTGCCCCGGAAGTATGGCAAGAAGCCTTAATAAAAAGCAGGAACCGCCGGTGCAGGCAGAGCAGAAAAAAGTTCCCCAAAATGCAGGGGAACAGACAAGCCGTCTTGCCCAGTGGCCCGTACAGATCAAACTGGTTCCTGTCAATGCACCATATTTTGAAAATGCACAGCTTCTGATCGCGGCAGACTGTACTGCCTACGCTTATGCAGGTTTTCATGAGAAATTCATGAAAGATCATGTGACGCTGATCGGATGCCCCAAACTGGATGAGGGAGATTATGCAGATAAGCTTGCAGAGATCATAGGAAATAATTCCATCCGGAGTATCCGTATCGTCCGCATGGAAGTTCCCTGCTGCGGAGGCATCGAGAATGCAGTGATCCGTGCCATGGAGCGAAGCGGAAAGATGATCCCATGGCAGGTAGTGACCATTGCCTGTGACGGCACGATCAGGGAGGAGCTGTAAGGAAAGGAATAAAAACAGCATGAGTGAAGAAACACTGGAGATTTCTTTTGATGAAATAGAGAAGGAACGGGAAAAATATCTTCTGGTAGATACCCGTGATAAAGTAACTGTGGAATATGGAATGATCCCGGGAGCGATTTCTGTTCCGGAGCAGGAACTGGAAGAACGGGCAGAAGAACTGAAAGGGGATAAGATTCCGGTTCTTTACTGTACCAGAGGACTTTTCAGCCAGGAAGGGGCAGGGATGCTCCGGGAAAAAGGAATTCCCGCACTGAGCCTGAAGGGCGGATATACAGGCTGGCTTTTCCAGCAGATGCAGAAAGAGTCCAATAAAGGGGACAGTGAAGAAGAGGAAAATGAAGCAATGGAACAGCGCCGGAAAGATATCGAGCTGAGTATCCGCAAGAAGTTCCACAAGCAGCTGTTTTCCAGATTCGCCAGAGGAATCAACGACTATGAACTGGTGAAGCCGGGAGACAAGATCGCGGTCTGTATTTCCGGTGGTAAGGATTCCATGCTGATGGCCAAACTGTTCCAGGAGTTGAAACGTCATAACAAGTTTCCTTTTGAATTGGTATTTCTTGTGATGGATCCGGGATATAATGAGGCCAACCGTGCGGTGATCGAACACAACGCCAAGCTTCTCGGAATCCCGATCACAGTATTTGAGACTGAGATTTTTGATGCAGTTTACAATGTGGAAAAATCTCCGTGTTATCTCTGCGCCCGTATGCGGAGAGGATATCTTTACAGCAAGGCAAAAGAACTTGGATGCAACAAGATCGCCCTTGGACATCACTATGATGATGTGATTGAGACCATCCTGATGGGAATGCTTTATGGAGCACAGGTACAGACCATGATGCCGAAACTCCACAGCACAAACTTCGAAGGGATGCAGCTGATCCGCCCTATGTATCTGATCCGGGAGGCAGATATCAAGCACTGGAGAGATTACAATGACCTGCATTTTATCCAGTGTGCCTGCAAGTTTACCGATACCTGTACTACCTGTCGTACAGATGGAACCAGTGTTTCCAAACGAATGGAGATCAAGAATCTTATTGCAGAGCTTAAGAAGGTAAATCCTCATATTGAAAGCAATATTTTCCGAAGTGTGGAAAATGTGAATCTTCATACAGTCATTGCCTATAAGAAAGATGGCGTGAAACATTCCTTCCTGGAAGGGTATGACGACTGATATACAAAAACAAAAGCTGCTCAGGCATTCGCCCGGGCAGCTTTTACTTTTTCCCGTTGTCTGGTAAGATCATAATATTCATCAGAGACGATCCCACGGCTGGAAAGTGCTTCGTAAGTTTTCTGCTGTGCGGGGGTCATTTTCATTCCAATGGTGGAATTGACATCTGTCAGCACGCAGCCTGTTTTTTCTACCAGCCAGAAAAGAGCGGAATCATCTTCCGGGATCATTTTCCAGATTTCGTTTTCCGTATATGGTAAAAGGGCCATAAGGGTCTTCAAATGTCCGTCCTGGATTAGGCGGTAATCCCCATCCGGCATGATGATGCCGTCACCGTAGAGTTCTTTTTTCTTTTCCATTTCTTTCAGAAGTTCTTCTGTAAGTTTCATGATCGGCTCCTTGAGATTTGCTGCTTGGGGCAGCTTTTTTGTGCTGTTTTAACCGAATCAAGGAAGTCCCCTGCGGGGTTGCGAATATCCGTTTGACTACGAGTTAAAAAAATAACGAACAGCGCCTATATTGTATGAAGAGAAGATCAAAATGTCAATAGGTTAAAAAATATTTTTAGCTGTTTAACAAGAGTTACAATTGTGCAATATGGATATTTTTTCGGAATGATGCGTTAAATCTATGTAAAATTCGTCGTAAAACAGGGACTCCTGTGGTATAATAAGAATATTCAAAAAATTCGAGGAAGGACGATGCAGATGTTAAAAAACTGGAACCCGGAACAGATTCCGGAAAAAGAGGATATCAAAGTGCGTTTAAGTGCTGCAAGAACCAGATTATATGAGCTGCAGATGGCTCTAAAGGAGCATAAGATTCCGGTGATCGTGTTGTTTGAAGGCTGGGGAGCTTCCGGAAAAGGCAGTACCATAAGTAAAGTGATCAAGAATATCGATCCCCGTTTTTTTAAAGTCGCAACTATGTCAGCGCCTACAGAAGAGGACCTTCGGAAACCATTTCTTTACCGGTATTTTAAGGAGATCCCGGAAGCCGGTAAATTTACATTCCTGGATTCCGGATGGATGGATCAGACCTGCCGGGAGCGCATGGACAAAAAACTGAAAGGGGATGATTATGTAAAACGGGTTGACAGCATCCGCAGATTTGAACGGCAGCTGACGGATAACGGATACGTACTTCTGAAATTCTTTATGCAGATCGACCGGAAAGATCAGGAGAAACGTATGGGCATCCTTCTGGAAAGCAAAGATACCCGATGGAGAGTGAATGAATACGATCTCTGGCAGAATGATCACTACAAGAAATGCAGAAAAGTTTTTGACCAGTATATGCAGGATACCAACACTTCTTCTGCTCCGTGGTATATCGTAGATGCCAGTGACCGGAAATGGGCGGAATTACAGGTACTGGAAACCATGATCAGCAACATCGAGGTTGCCATGGAGAACAGCAAACATGCTGTGCCGATTCTCCAGAATGTTTTTCCTCTGGTGGAGATGCCGAAATTAAGCGAGATCCCTCTGGATGGAAAAGAAGTGGGAGACGAAGAGTACAAGGCAGAGCTTAAAGAACTCCAGGCGAAGCTCGGAAGCCTGCATAATCGGCTCTACCGCAAAAGAGTGCCGGTGATCATCACCTATGAAGGCTGGGATGCTGCCGGAAAAGGCGGAAATATCAAGAGGATCACGGAAGCTCTTGATCCCCGTGGTTTTGAGGTACATCCCATCGCCAGCCCGGAACCTCATGAAAAAGCCCGTCATTATCTGTGGCGTTTCTGGACAAGGTTGCCTAAAGATGGACACATTGCCATATTTGACCGGACCTGGTATGGAAGAGTGATGGTGGAAAGACTGGAAGGTTTTTGCAGTGAGAACGACTGGAGACGTGCATACAATGAGATCAATGAATTCGAGAAGGAACTTTCCGACTGGGGTGCTGTGATCGTGAAATTCTGGGTCCACATTGATAAAGATACCCAGCTTGCAAGATTTAATGACCGCCAGAGCAACCCGGAAAAACAGTGGAAGATCACAGACGAGGACTGGAGAAACCGCGAGAAATGGGATCAGTATGAAATGGCAGTAGATGAGATGCTGCAGAAAACCAGCACGGTTTATGCGCCATGGCATATTCTGGAATCGGTAGACAAGAAATATGCAAGGCTGAAAGCGCTTCGGATCGTGATTGAGGAAATTGAGAAAGCGTTGAAATAAAAGATAAAAAGGGAGTGTCGCAAAATCACCGGAATAGGTGATTGAGCGGCACTTTCTGCTTTTTAGAAAAGAAAATTGGCAGAAAATCTTTGTACGTTGATTTTCTGCCAATTTTTTTCGCACCTAA
>NZ_JAHLPQ010000037.1:0-26478 GCF_018917985.1 Blautia sp. MSJ-36
GACCGCTGGTGGACCGGTTGGCTTGCCAAAGCCATGGCCGGGTAGCCAAGTCCGGAAGGGATAAACGCTGAAGGCATCTAAGCGTGAAGCCCCCCTCAAGATGAGATATCCCATTCTTATGAAGTAAACCCCCTTGAAGACGACGAGGTAGATAGGGCAGAGGTGGAAGTGTGGTAACACATGGAGCTGACTGTTACTAATCGGGTGAGGGCTTGACCAAGAAACGCAGGTTAAGAATTGATTCAAAGAGTTTGATTAACAATCAACAAACATGTATGTAGTTTTTAAGGTACAAACCTTAAATGGCCCAGTGGCTCAGTTGGTTAGAGCGCCGCCCTGTCACGGCGGAGGTCGAGAGTTCGAGTCTCTTCTGGGTCGTTACAGCTTAGCTGTAATGAATTAAATATGGGATCTTAGCTCAGCTGGGAGAGCATCTGCCTTACAAGCAGAGGGTCATAGGTTCGAGCCCTATAGGTCCCATAGATTATGGATGGATTCCCGAGTGGCCAAAGGGGGCAGACTGTAAATCTGTTGGCACCGCCTTCGAAGGTTCGAATCCTTCTCCATCCACTTAAATGCCGATGTGGCTCAATTGGCAGAGCAGCTGATTTGTAATCAGCAGGTTATCGGTTCGAGTCCGATCATCGGCTTTTAACATTTAATAACGCGGGGTGGAGCAGTCTGGAAGCTCGTCGGGCTCATAACCCGAAGGTCATAGGTTCAAATCCTGTCCCCGCTATTTATGCCCAGATAGCTCAGTTGGTAGAGCAGAGGACTGAAAATCCTCGTGTCGCTGGTTCGATTCCGGCTCTGGGCATGTTTTAATGCTAAACATAGCATCAAACAATTTAATATGGGGTATTAGCTCAGTCGGTAGAGCACTTGACTTTTAATCAAGTTGTCCGGGGTTCGAATCCCCGATGCCTCACTACTTTTTAAGAGCACTGTCAAAATGACAGTGCTTTTTTCGTATCAAAAATACATCACGGCTATCCTACACATTGTATGAAAAGAAGCGTGAAAACTCCACGCTATAGAGTATGTAGATTGTAAAAAGTATCTGCTACAATAAAGACAGTTAGAAAACTACAGCATGTTTCGGGGGATTCATGGACTGTACGTTTTGTCGGAAAGAATACTTCAGGAGGTGTAGCAAATGATTATTATTGGCGAAAAGATCAATGGTTCGATTCCTTCCGTGGCAGAAGCAATCGCCAACAAAGATGCTGAATTTATCAAGGATCGTGCAAGAAAACAGGCAGAAGCGAATGCAACGTTTATTGACTGTTGTGCATCTGTTCCGGAAGAACAGGAAGTTGAAACTCTGAAATGGATGATCGACTGTATCCAGGAAGTAACAGATCTTCCGATTTCTGTAGACAGCCCCAGTGCAGATGTTCTGGCGCAGGCGTATAAATTCTGTAAAAGACCGGGACTTTTTAATTCTGTATCTGGTGAGGGAGATAAGATTGATAAGATCTTTCCAATTATGGCGCAGGAGGAAAATAAGGACTGGCAGGTTATTGCACTGTTAAGTGATGACAGTGGAATTCCGAAGAACGCAGCGGACAGACTTCGTGTATTCGATAAGATCATGGCAAAAGCCAAAGAGTACGGAATTTCGCCATCCAGGATCCACATTGACCCGCTGGTAGAGATGCTTTGTACATCTGAGAATGGAATTGAGACAAATATTGAAGTTATTTCTACTGTTCGTGAGAAATACCCTTCTATTCATATTACAGCAGCGATCAGCAATATTTCATTTAACCTTCCGGTTCGTAAGCTGATCAATCTTGGATTTGTGGTACTGGCTATGAACGCCGGACTGGACAGTGGAATCCTTGATCCTACAAACAGAGATATGCTTGGACTGATTTATGCGACAGAAGCTCTTCTTGGAGAAGATGACTACTGTATGGAATATATCGGGGCATACAGAGAAGGA
Organism: Blautia sp. MSJ-36; assembly: GCF_018917985.1. NCBI lineage: Bacteria > Bacillati > Bacillota > Clostridia > Lachnospirales > Lachnospiraceae > Blautia > Blautia sp. MSJ-36. The sequence goes on from NZ_JAHLPQ010000037.1 coordinate 1,949, forward strand.
CTGATCGGACCTGTAAAAAAATAAAAAATGGGCTTAAGGCAAGTCTGGCTGATTGCGGAGTCTGTCAGAGAAGACTTAAGGAACATACAAAAAATACAGTCAGGTACGAAAACAGACTGTATTTGAAAAACAGATAAATGAGTGCAAATTAATTTCAGGAGGTAAAATCTTATGAGTAAAATGGATGAAGTTTTTGATCTGGTAGTGAGAGGAAAATCCAAACTGATCGCAGCAGCGGTACAGGAAGCCCTGGATGAGGGAAATGCGGCACCAGATGTTCTTGACAATATGATCAAGGCAATGGGCGTTGTTGGTGAGAAATTCAAAAATAATGAGATCTTTGTTCCGGAGATGCTGGTAGCAGCCAGAGCTATGAAAAAAGGTGTAGATGTTCTGAAACCACATCTTGCAGGTGGAAGCGCTGGTGTAGCAGGAAAGATGATCATCGGAACTGTAGCAGGAGATCTTCACGATATCGGTAAAAACCTAGTTGCCATGATGATTGAAAGTGCAGGATTTGAAGTAATTGACCTTGGCGTAGATGTTCCGGTAGAGAAATTTATTGAAGCAGTACGTGAGAATCCGGATGTTAAAGTAGTAGGTGTTTCCGCACTTCTGACAACAACCATGCCAGCTATGAAAGAAACGGTTGAAGCTCTTAATAAAGAAGATTTCCGTAAAGATATCAAGATCATGGTTGGTGGAGCTCCGATCACTCCGGAATTTGCAGAAGAGATCGGTGCAGATGCTTATACAGCAGATGCAGCTTCCGCAGCGCAGGTTGCAAAATCACTTGCCGCATAAAGTAAACAGGCAAAAAAGCGGGTATTTGCAATCCGCTTGCTTAAGGAGAAACTTGTTTGGGCAGGAATCTCCGGTATAATAGCAGATTAAGATCCGCAGAAACTAGAAAGGTATAATAGTTTCTGCGGATTTTTGACTATAGATTATAGGGGGTGGGACAGAGTATGAATACATACCGGGTGTTTTTTATAAAAGAAAAAACAGAAGTCACGGTGAAGGAAGGAACTACGGTACTGGAGGCTGAGCGAATCGCAGGTTTATCCCCGGATGCACCATGTGGAGGAGCCGGAAAATGTGGAAAATGCATGGTAAAAATAAACGGAGCTGTGGAAAAAGCCTGTCAGACAAAGATAACTACAGATATTGAAGTAGAAGCGATTGAGAAAAAATCTGAACACAGAATCCTTGTAAAGGGAACAGAGAGAGCCGTGACTTTTTCACCGGAACTGGAAATTCTGGATATTGAGATCCCGCCATGTACAGTGGGAGAAAACAGTTCAGACTGGACAAGACTTTGCGAAGCGATAAAAAGCTGCCGGAAGAAAGATATCTTTTTTCAGCCAAAACTGGAAATACTGCCTGTAATCAGCCGACTGATAAAAGAGAAAAATGGAAAAGCGAGAGCGATTATCAGCGGAGATCAGATCCTGGAGCTGAAAGAACAGGACGACAGACCGGTACTGATGGCAGCTTTTGATATTGGGACAACAACGGTGGCAGGATATCTTCTGGATGGAAAAACAGGAGAGCAGCTGGCAACAGCAAGTGCATTAAATACACAGACAGAATATGGCGCAGATGTGATCATGAGAGCAAATTATTCGCTGGAGCACAGTACAGAAGAACTTTCCACATGTATCCGGGAGCTTTTAAGAAAATTGATCGGTACACTTTGTGAAGCGGCGAAAAAATCTCCGGAGGATATTTATCAGGTCAGTGTTGTGGGAAATACCTGCATGCATCATCTTTTCCTGGGAATTGTACCGGATTCTCTGGTTCATGCACCGTATAATCCGGCCATCAGTCAGGGGCTGATGTTTCCGGCAGAAAAATTCCATCTTGGTATTCACCCGGGAGGACAGTTGGTAGCTTTACCTGTTATTGCAGGTTTTGTGGGGGCAGATACTGTAGCATGTCTTCTGGCTGTGAATCTTGAAGAAGAGAAAAAGATGACGCTGATGATCGACATTGGAACAAACGGAGAAATTGTTCTTGGAAATGAGAGACGCCGTATTGCATGTTCTACTGCGGCAGGGCCGGCTTTTGAGGGAGCTAAGATTGCCTGTGGAATGCGGGGCGCAGATGGTGCGATTGAACATGCACATCTGGTGGATGGAAAACTGGAATGTAAGGTAATCGGCGGAGGCAGACCAACGGGAATCTGCGGTTCCGGTCTGATCGATATCATAGCATGTCTTCTGGATGCGGGGGTGATCGATGAAAGCGGAAAGCTGCTGGAAAATCCGCGGGTGGTTCAGATCGATGAAAATACAAAGAAAGCATATCTTCTGGCTGATCCGTTGGAATCCGGGGATGGAAAACCGGTATATTTAAGCCAGAAAGATATTCGGGAAGTACAGCTGGCGAAGGGGGCCATTGCTGCAGGAATTGCTCTTCTGGCAGAACAGATGGGGATTACTCTGGAACAGGTGGAGCAGGTTTATATAGCAGGAGCTTTTGGAAATTATATGGACCCGGCGGGAGCATGCAGGATCGGAATGCTTCCTGGTATTCTTAAGGATCGGATCATTCCGGTTGGAAATGCAGCCGGTGAAGGTGCGAAGCTTGCACTTTTGAATAAAGAAGAACTGAAACGGGCAGAGCGACTTGCACGTCATACGGAATTTCTGGAGCTTGCGGCATTACCTGAATTTCAGGATCAGTTTGTAGATGAGCTGGAATTTCCTGAGATATAAAATCCACCAGAACTGAAACTGAATCGAAAAGCATGGGGAGGAAAACATTATGGAGCTGGAAGAATTAAAAAATATTGGAAACAGCATAGGATTTTTTAAAGTAGAAGAACTGAATATAGATAAGATTAAACTTCTTCCGGAGGTGCGCCAGATGTGCAGAACGGATAAATGCCATATGTACGGACGCAACTGGAGTTGCCCGCCTGCCTGTGGAACACTGGAAGAATGTGCGGCAGATATTTCCGGTTATAAAAAAGGAATCATTGTGCAGACAAAAGGGGAACTGGAAGATGAATTTGACGGAGAGGGAATGATGGAGACGGAAGCACTTCATAAAGAACATTTTGTAAAGATGCATGACCAGCTGAAAAAATTTTTCCCCAAACTTCTTTCCCTTGGGGCCGGATGTTGCACCAGATGTGCGAAATGCAGCTATCCGGATGCCCCCTGCCGTTTTCCGGAGAAACGTTTTTCATCAATGGAAGCATATGGAATGCTGGTAACACAGGTCTGTCAGGACAGCGGGATTGAATATTATTACGGACCTGGAACAATCACTTATACCAGCTGCTTTTTCCTGGAATAAAAGTCTTTATGAGGAGAAAGTCCCAACCGGCCAGCAGTTCTGTCATATGCAGAAAAAATTTCCGGTTCTATTTCTGCGAAAGGCTTACATAGGCTTTTGGTAGCTGTATAGCTGTGGGAAACGCGCATTCCCGGTTCTGTACATTACAGAAATCTGTGGTGGATGGAATGAAATCAGTAATCAGAAACCTGAGAACGAAGTCTTTTGTGGAAAGGATGGTATTTTATGGTATATGGCTATGGAAAACTACTGCAGATTTTTCACATAATAGCAATGCTCCTTGGGATCTTTATGGAAAAAATCTCCCGTGTACCGGCTGCAGGAAGGAATTGGACAAGGTCTTGTGGAGCGTATGCGTCGGTGCGCAAAGGAGCTGGGACATGCAATAAATACTGGGATAAAAAACAATTGAAAATAACACAGCAGAATGAACCGGAAATACGTTCAGTGAAGAAAAAAAGACACAGGATCCGGGACTGGCCGGATTCTGTGTCAGCAGAAAAACAGAGATACAGGGCAGCATGAGAAATTTATGAAAAATGCACCGTGATCGAACAGATCTCGCTATTTGTGGCAGTACGCATATTCGGGCCCCATATGCCTGCGCCGGAGGTAACGATGTTGTGCATATTTCCTTTTTTCAGGTAACCGCAGGAATTTTCCCAGACCAGGCCGGTGATGATGTTCAGAGGGAACAGCTGGCCGTCATGAGTATGACCACAGAGATCAAGGTCTGCGCCTGCGGCTGCCACTTCATCCAGCTGACCAGGCTGGTGATCCATAAAAATAATGGGGAGTGTTTTGTCCAGGGAGGCTGTAAGCTGGTCAGGTTCCTTCCGTGTGTCAGACATTTTTCGGCAGCGGGACGGATCTTTGCGGCCTGTCAGATAAAACCAGTTATCAATGAGAACGGTTTCGTCATTGAGCAGTCGGATGTTGGCGGATTCCAGAAAATCCCACATTCTGGGATCGTCATAATCTTCTTTTGCATTACGGAAAGTAAAACCGGCCAGAATTGGTTCGCTGAGATCATGGTTGCCCCAGCAGGAATAAACTCCGTATCTGGATTTCAGCGAACGAAGAATGGCCGCTGTTTTTTCGGGGTTTTTGATCCCTTCGTATTCGTTGTCAAAAATATCGCCGGCAATGCAGATCAGATCCGGATCTTCGGCGTTGATCTTTTTTACAAGAAGTTCGGCATGTTTTTCCCCGATGCTGTATCCGAAATGAATATCTGCAAGCAGGACGATTTTCAGAGAATCCATTCCCTTCACCTGCTTGTCTACTTTCACATCATAAGTTTTTGTCTTAATATTCCACTGGTTCAAAATTCCATAAAGACTGATACCGATGATCAGAAGTGTACAGACTGCTCCCGTGATTACGAAGGCTTTCCGGGAGTACAGCCAGGCCGGATGGAGCGTGTGCTTCAGGATCAGTCTGCAAAGATCAGTAGTTACGATCACAATCAGAATGTAAAGAAACGTTCCCTGGAAATAATTGGCTGTATTTTTCAGGAAACGGTGGACCACAGGCGGCTTCCGGATAAGAAAACAGGTCAGAAGAGAAGTGGACAGAAAAATATAAACACCCACAAAACATGCCCGGAACGCAAAGGTCTGGAAAAAATGAGTGCATGCACCCATCCACAGGATCATCCAGCGGACGATATAAATATTAATGAGGATATATAGTGGTGCGAGAAAGATGGCAAGCATGGTATGAGATACCTCCATTCTTAAAAATCAGGTGATATTGTAATCAGATTCCCTTCGAATTGCTATAGTATACAGCAAATAATAATTTTTTGCAAAAGAACATATATTAGGAAAAAGACCGTTTATGGTGTTTTTATGAAAAAATATGCGCTTCTTCGATATTGTCTGGTGTTTCTGGCAATTGTTCTTCCTTATTTTACGGCAGCGGCTTTTCAGGGGACGGAGATGGTCCTGGCAGAGAGGGCTCCTGATATGGAAGAATATCTTCCCATCATTGTTTTTTCGCAGATTTCCCCGGATATGAAAAAAGAAACCATAAAAGCGCAGACTGTGATCGCACGGTCGAATATTCAGAGGTGGCTTGGGGAGGGAGAAAATCTCGCGGAGATCCTCTGGGAAAACGAAAATGCAGGAGAAGTCTGGAGATATTTTTTTACAGAAAAAAATCAAATCTATCAGCAGTCAGCGAAAGAGACGGGAGGGCAGGTACTGACATATGAGGGAAAAGTAAAGCTGACACCCTGGCATAAGATCAGCGCGGGGAAAACACGCAGCGGAGCAGAGGCTTTTCATGATGAGGCGTATACATATCTGAAATCGGCAGACAGCAGCGGGGACAAAAAATCTCCGGATTATATGAAAGTTGTGGAAATTCCGGCGGGGCAGCTTTCCGGGGAGTTGAAGATCAAAAAGCGGGACAGTGCCGGTTATGTGACGGAGCTTATGGTAGGGGAAACTCTTCTGGAGGGAGAAAGTTTTGCGTCGGGGATGGGGCTGGAATCGGCGAATTTCAGTCTGCAGAAAAAAGATGATACTTATTATCTTCGGGTGCGGGGCAGTGGCCATGGTGTAGGTTTTTCACAGTTTGGCGGAAATGAGATGGCGAAAAACGGAAGCAATGCGGAGGAGATTTTGAAAAAATATTTTCCGGAGATGGAATTAAAAGAAAAATATTCAAAAAGTGAATAGACAGCCATATTCTGGACACTCTATAGATACAGAAATGGTGACTGGAAACGGTAGCAGAGTGAAAGGAAGATATTCTCTGTACTGCTTTTTCCGTTGCTGAAAATGAACATATCAGACAGAGGTGGAAAGAATATGAAAAGTAAAATTGTGAGAGGCATTATCAACGGCGGAGTTCTGGCAGCAGTGGCGGCACTTGGGATTACCGTTTATCAGCTGGGGACGAAACCTGTTGTAGAAAATCCCCAGGAGGAAAATTCTGTACAGATGGAAGAGACCGGGCTGGAAGAAGAGCTTTCGGACGGGGAAAACGCAGAGGATGCGGCAGTTGCCGGAAATGGCTGGGAAGATGCGGCACAGGATGAGATGACTGATGGAGCAGCCGGAGATGAAACTGGTCTGGCAGGAGCTTCAGAAGATGGGGCAGATGCAGACGGTGTAACCGGAAATATCCGTGAGACTGCAGGAAGCGGTGCAGCTGAAAATGCAGGAACGGATGGTAATGCAGTGGCAGAAAATGCTGGCAATAGTACTGCCGGAACCGGAAATGTAGTAGATAACGCCAACGCCGGAAATGCAGCAACAACTGGAGAAAATGCAGCAAATAACGGAGCAGAGACTTCCTCCACAGATACAGCCGAAACTTCCGCAGCCGGAATCGCAGCACAGACTTTGAACTTTACAGAGGATTCCATTATGGAGTGGCCGGTGAGAGGAACGGTTCTTGTGGATTACAATATGAATGAAACCGTATATTATCCGACGTTGGATCAGTATCGGGTCAGCCCGGCGATTTCCCTGCAGGCAGTGGAAGATGCACCGGTATACGCGGCGGCAGACGGCCAGGTGCTTTCCATTACACAGGATGCCTGCACAGGAACGACTGTGACCATGGAGCTTGGAAATGGTTATCAGGCGGTGTACGGACAGCTGAAAGACCTTACTGTGGCAGAAGGTGACACAGTAAAAGAAGGCGAAGTGATCGGAAATATCAGTGCACCGACCAAATACTATTCTGTAGAAGGTCCGAATCTTTATTTTGCAATGAGAAAAGACGGTACGCCGGTGGACCCGTTTGAGTATTTGGAGTGATGCAGAAAGTTGGAACAGCAGATATGATCATGGATAATCGCTGAAAAGGATACGGGATGCGAGTGAGATGCATCCCGTACTTTTTTTATGTCGTAAGAAGTTAAAAGTATCTTTTTTAACGGAAAGAAAACGTGTATAATCTATCTATAAATATCTGTAAAACAACGGAAAATGACAGACATAAGAGGACAGAAGAAGAGGTACATAGGTCATGAACATTAATGAAATAGCCAGACTTGCCGGAGTTTCCAGAGCTACGGTATCCAGATATCTGAACAACGGATATGTAAGCAGTGAAAAAAAAGAAGTCATCCGCAAGGTGATCCAGGAGACCGGATATCAGCCATCTTCCCAGGCGCAGACACTGCGGACGAAGAAAACCAGCCTTATCGGTGTCATCCTTCCAAAGATTAATTCCGATACCATAAGTCGTGAAGTTGAGGGAATCAGTGATATTCTTACACGGAGAGGTTATCAGCTGATTCTTGCCAATACCAACAACGATTTGGAAGAAGAGCTGAAATATCTTTCTCTGTTTAAAGAACGCCAGGTGGACGGAGTGGTTTTTATTGCCACCATGTTTACCAGAAAGCATAAACAGATGCTGAAGGATTATAAAGTGCCGATCGTGCTTCTGGGACAGCATCTGGACGGGTATCCCTGTATTTATCAGGATGATTACAAGGCAGCTTTTATGGTGACAGAGAAACTTGCGAAGAAGGGGAAAAAGTTCGCCTACATCGGTGTTACAGATAAAGATGAGGCAGTTGGTGCACGCCGTAAAAAAGGATTTGTGGATGCGCTTCATAAAGGAAAGCTTGAGATCTTGCCGGAGAAGATGAAGGCAGGCAGTTTTACCATGGATTCCGGTTATGAGATGGCGAAGGAACTTTTTGAGGAGGACCCTTCCATTGATTCGCTGGTATGTGCCACGGATACCATGGCAGTTGGAGCCATGACTTATCTGAAGGAGATCAGACTTCGCATTCCCGAGGATGTGCAGATCGCAGGGATCGGTGATGGTGTTCCGGGCAAGATTGTGGAACCGAAGCTTACTACGGTACATTTTTATTATAAGACCAGTGGGATGGAGGCAGCAGCCATGCTGGCAGATCTTATTGAGAACGATACCGGAATCAGCAAGGAAATCAAAATGGGATGTGAACTTGTGGAACGGGAATCTCACAGGTGACAGAAGCATTATTTATAGAAACATATGCGAAATAGAAGCAGATCTTTTTTGGAAAAAGAGGTTTGCTTCTTTTTTATGCCTGTTCTTATGGAATATGTACAATTTTGGCCAGAAAAATTTGTGAGATGTTGCGGATTTACAAATGAGAATGTAGTGGTTATAATACAATCAAAATATGAGAACGATTCCATATAAGAACACATAAACAAATATGAAAAACAAGCAAAGAAATGCCTGAAAAACTAATAAAAACCAAGGACTTAAGAAAAAACGGTCATTTTTAAAAGAAAAATAAATATGGAATCAATCTCATAAAAGAAACAAAAAAAGATCAGAAATTTGTTTCACAAAAAAAGGAAAGCAAAAAGAGTCTACTGCCCGCAGGAAGGACAGTAAAAGAAAAGGAGGACGGACATGGATTACAGAAAGACCGCACAGGAAATCTATGATCATGTAGGAAAGAAAGCAAACATAATTTCCGCAGCACACTGTGCAACAAGACTTCGCCTGGTCATTGCGGATAATGACAAGGCAGACAAGGAATACGTGGAGAACATCGACGGTGTGAAGGGTGTATTCTTCGCGCAGGGACAGATGCAGATCATCCTGGGAACAGGCGTTGTAAACAAGGTTTATGACGAGTTCATCCAGATCGCCGGAGTTTCCGAGAGCAGCAAGGAAGAACTGAAACAGGTGGCAGCATCCAAAGCCAATCCGGCACAGAGACTTATTAAGATACTTGGAGATATTTTTGTCCCGATCATCCCGGCTATCGTAGCCAGCGGATTCCTGATGGGAATCATGGAAGCTCTGAACTTCATGGTAAACAACGGCTTCCTGAACATCAATACCAACGGTTCCATTTATGTATTTGCACAGCTTTTCAGTAACACGGCGTACACATTCCTGCCGATCCTCATCGCTTACAGCGGTGCGAAAGTATTCGGCGCCAACCCCTACCTGGGCGCGGTTATCGGTATGATCATGATTCATCCGAATCTGCAGAACGCTTGGACCGTCGCAACAGAAGGCGTACAGGCAACACAGAAAGTATGGTTTGGACTTTACTCCATTGACATGGTCGGATATCAGGGACATGTAATCCCGGTTATCATTGCAGTATGGGTACTGGCACAGATCGAGAAGAGACTTCATAAAGTTGTACCGGCAATGTTCGACCTTTTTGTAACACCACTTGTCAGTGTTTTTGTAACTGGTTATCTTACACTTTCCATTATCGGACCGATCTTCGTAGCTGTTGAGAACGGACTTCTGGATGGAATCCAGTGGCTCATCGCTCTGCCGTTTGGAATCGGAAGCTTTATCATGGGTGCTTTTTATGCACCGACAGTTGTTGCAGGTGTTCATCACATGTACACCATCATTGACCTTGGACAGATCGCCAAATTCGGCGTTACTTACTGGCTGCCACTTGCATCCGCAGCCAACGTTGCACAGGGTGGTGCAGCTCTTGCTGTAGGCCTGAAATCAAAGAACCAGAAGATCAAATCCATGGCTGTTCCGTCTGCTTTAAGTGCATGCATGGGAATCACAGAGCCAGCGATCTTCGGCGTAAACCTCCGCTTCGGAAAGCCGTTTATCATGGGCTGCCTCGGCGGTGCATGCGGAGCGCTTTTTGCCTCCATCACCAGTCTTGGTGCTACAGGAACAGGTGTTACCGGTATCTTCGGAATCCTGCTGTGCCTGAATAACCCAGTTGCTTATATCCTGATGTTTGCCATCGCGTTCGGAGGGGCTTTCGTACTCACATGGATGATCGGATATAAAGACGAGGTACAGGAAACAGCTGAAAAAAATATCGAAACAGAGAAAACAGAAAGCGCTCCGGCAGAAACAGTTGAAGAAAAAACAGAGACAGCCAACGCTGGCGCACAGACCCTCTACAGCCCGCTTGAGGGAACCGCGATCCCGCTTTCAGAAGTAAAAGATGCAACTTTTGCATCAGAAGTCCTTGGAAAAGGCATGGCAGTGATTCCGTCCAAAGGTGAGGTAAAAGCACCTTGCGACGCTACCGTTTCTACAATTTTTGACACAAAACACGCAATCGGTCTTGCAACAGAAAGCGGCCTGGAACTGCTGATCCACATCGGCGTTGACACCGTTGAGCTTGGCGGAAAATTCTACACCGCACATGTAAAAGACGGCGACGAAGTGAAAAAAGGCCAGACACTGATCACTTTTGATATGGATGCCATCAAGGCAGCAGGTTACGATGTAACCACACCGCTGATCGTAACCAATACCGATGATTATGAAGAAGTAAAAATGCTTGCAGAAGGAACCGTAAATAACAGTTCTGAAGTACTGGAGGTAAAATAAATGAGTTCTCTGACAAAAGTGCTTGCGGAGGAAGTTCGAAAAATCGAGGAAACAGCAGCAGTGGGAAGGGCAATGCAGACAAACCGTCTGACCCATCACCTGATGCCGCCCACCGGATGGCTGAACGATCCAAACGGATTATGCTGGTATAAAGGAAGATATCACGTGTTTTTCCAGTATTCTCCATTTGAGTCCAACGGTGGACTCAAATTCTGGGGACATTATTCCAGCGAAGATATGATCAGCTGGAGATATGAAGGTGTTTCGCTTCTGCCGGACAGCATTTATGACTGTCATGGTGTTTACTCAGGCTCCGCCATTGCGGAAAAAGATAAGCTTCATCTTTTCTACACAGGAAACATCAAGATGGATGGAGATTATGATTATATCAATAACGGAAGGCAGTCCAGCACTCTCCATGTGGAGAGTGAGGACGGCGTCCATTTTGGAACAAAAGAAGTAGCCGTTTCCTGGGAGGATTATCCGAAGAATTACACCTGCCACATCCGTGACCCGAAGGTCTGGAAAGATGGAGAGGAGTACCGCATGATCCTTGGCGGCCGTCAGAAAAGCGACCAGGGTGCCGTACTTTTTTATAAATCCGAAGATCTGAAAAACTGGAAATTCGACCATGAGCTTACCACAGAGAACGCATTCGGATACATGTGGGAATGCCCGGATTATTTTACCCTTGATGGACAGGAAGTACTTTCTGTATCTCCTCAGGGACTGACCAGGGAAGAGTTCCGTTTCCAGAACATTTATCAGTCCGGATACTTTATTCTGAAGGACGGAAAGCCGGAGGAAAAAGATTTCCGGGAATGGGATCATGGTTTTGATTTCTATGCACCCCAGACATTCCAGGATGGAAAGGGCAGACGGATCCTCATCGGCTGGATGGGAATGCCGGATGCAGACGAGGAGTATGTAAATCCTACAGCGCAAAGCGAAGGATGGCAGCATTGTCTGACGGTTCCGAGAGAAGTTACGTACAAGAACGGAAAGCTTTATCAGTATCCGGTGAAAGAACTGAACGGGCTGAGAGAGAATAGGACTTCCATCAGCGGTTCCAGCGTGGAGCTTCCGGTGAACGGACCATTTGATCTGGATATTCAGGTAAAAGGTGACCAGGGCAAGGTAAGTCTTGGGGAAAATCTTTTCCTAGAGTATCAGGGCGGAGATGTGATCTTAACACTCTCCGAAACAGCCGGTGCAGGACGAAAAATACGTAAAGCACATATTCCGTCCGGTAAAGTTGAAAGTCTCAGGATCCTTACGGATACTACAGCTGTGGAGATCTATGTGAATGGCGGAGAAGTGGCTTTCTCCACCAGATATTATCCGGAGACACAGGAACAGGCTGTGAAGTTGGAAACTTCAAAAGCAGATGGAAATATTTACACACTGAAAAACTGTGTGGTTGAATAAAAAAATTCTGTGAAGAAAATCTGCAGGATCAGATTTATATTCACAGAAAATATGAAAGAACGTATAATAAAGCAGGTGGGAAAATCCGCAGCCGGAATCCCAGCCTGCTTTAAATTTTATTTTGAATGAATTACATGAATCCTTCCGGCTGCTTGAGAATAGAAGGACGGCTGCTGAAGAAACACCGGCGGCTGTCTTTACATAGAAGCAGAATAGTTTTTACAGAAGAGGAAAAATTCATGAACTACACATATATCGTGCAGTGTGCAGACGGCACACTCTACACCGGATGGACAAACTGCCTTTCCAGGCGTATGAAAGCTCATAACGAAGGAAAGGCAGGGGCCAAATATACCCGGGCCAAGCGCCCGGTGAAACTGGTCTATTACGAAGGTTTTGCAACAAAAGAAGAAGCGATGAGCCGGGAATACCGGATCAAACAGCTGACCAGAGAGAAGAAGCTGGAGCTGATGAAATTTTAGTTCTCAGTGCAGGGCCATGCCGGCTACAAAGAAATACATCACAACAAAGTGGCAGAGACTTCCCAGCATAACAAAGATGTGGAACACCTCATGGGAACCGAAATTCTTATGCTTCGCATTAAAAATTGGAAGTTTCAACGCATAGATCACGCCGCCGATGGTATAAATAATTCCGCCTGCCAGAAGCCATCCGAAACCTGCCCGCGGCAGATTGTGGAAGATCGGCACAAAAGCCAGAACACACAGCCAGCCCATTCCAATGTAAATTACAGAGGAAAGCCATTTCGGGCAGTTGATCCAGCAGCCCTTGAGGATCATGCCGATGATGGCGACGGTCCATACCAGGGCACAGAGGATATAACCGGTACGGCCGTGGAGGACGATCAGGCATACCGGTGTATAGCTGCCTGCGATCATCACGAAGATCATCATGTGATCCATTTTTTTCAGGCGGCGGTTCACCTTGGCAGTGGAGTTTACGGAATGGTAAAGGGTGCTTGCCAGATAAAGCAGGATCATAGTCAGGATAAAAACACTTACTGCAAAAACGTGAAGAATATCCGCACTTCTGGCAGCTTTCACGATCAGCGGAGTGGCACCGGCCACTGCAAGGAGCATGGCGATCCCATGAGTAATAGCACTTCCAGGGTCTTTTAATTTAAATTTCATAAAAACACCTCCTGTATGATATTCCGCAGGAATCTGTTGTACGGATGCGGAATAACAGTCAAATAATGTAGAAATTAATAAAATAACATGTAGTATTCAAAACTACATATCAAGTATACGAATACTATACCACTATTATTCGAAAATGCAACCCCTATTTTTGCAAAAATTTTATCAGAACTTAACAAACCCTTGCTCTGAAATAAACATTAGGCCAGTATACTGAGACAGAAAAAATAAGGCCCGTTTACAGGAGGAAAAAATGGCAGATACAATATACATGAACAGGGAATTATCCTGGCTGAAATTTAATGAGAGAGTACTTGAGGAGGCAGAGAATCCGGAAAATCCGCTGTGTGAACGTCTCACATTTGCTTCGATTTATCAGAGCAATCTGGATGAATTTTATATGGTCCGTGTGGGATCTCTGGTGGATCAGATGCTTCTTGCAAAAGATATCCGCGAAAACAAAACCAATATGACACCAAAGGAACAGCTGGACGCAATCCTTGCCAGAACCAAAAAACTGAACCGGAAAAGAGATGTGGTTTATGAAGAGATTATGGAAAGCCTGGAAGAATACGGCGTACATATGCTGAATTTCCATAAGATCGAAAAAGAAGACCGCAATTATCTGGAACGTTATTTTGAAGCAGAAGTGGCTCCGGTTATTTCTCCGTCTATCGTGGGAAAAAGACAGCCGTTTCCATTTCTCCGGAATAAAGAAATCTATGCAGTAGTAGTTCTGGAAACAAAAAAAGGAAAAGAAAAACTGGGTATTATTCCGTGCAGCAGTGCAGGTATCCAGCGCCTGATCCCGGTTCCCGGAAAAACAGGCACTTATATGCTGTCTGAGGAACTGATCCTTCACTTTGTTTCAAAAATCTTCAAAGGTTACCACATCAAGGCAAAATCCCTGCTTCGTATTACCAGAAATGCAGATATTGACGCAGACGCTCTTTACGATGAAGATCTGGATTATCGTGAATTTATGGTGGAGCTGATTAAGGCAAGAAAGAAACTGGCACCAATCCGTCTGGAACTTTCCAGAGAAATGGACGGAGATGTTGTTGAAACACTTTGCGATTATCTGGAAGTGGACAAGAATTTTGTATTCCGGGGAGATATCCCGCTGGATCTTTCTTTTGTATTCCAGATCCAGGATGGCCTCAGAAAAAGAACAGAGCTTTTTTATGAAAAAAGAATTCCTCAGAAATCTCCTGTGTTTAACAGCCATGAACCGATTCTTGACCAGATTGCGAAAAAAGACCGTTTTCTTTCCTACCCGTATGAAAGTATCAAACCGTTCCTTACAATGCTTCATGAGGCTGCCAATGACGAGGATGTGGTTTCCATCAAGATGACTCTTTACCGCGTGGCAAAACAGAGTAAGGTTGTGGAAGCCCTGATCGAAGCGGCAGAAAACGGAAAAGAAGTTTTCGTGCTGGTGGAGCTGAAGGCACGTTTTGATGAGGAGAACAATATTGGATGGTCCAGACTTCTGGAAGATGCGGGATGTCATGTGATCTACGGTCTGGATGGTTATAAAGTACATTCCAAACTTTGCCAGATTATGAAGAAAAAAGATGGAAATGTGGAATATTATACACAGATCGGAACAGGAAATTACAACGAAAAAACAGCCCGTCTGTATACAGACCTTTCTCTGATGACCGCTGATCCGAAGATCGGAACAGAAGCAGCCAGAGTATTCCAGGCACTGGCAATGGGAGAAACGGTTGAAGATATGGATTATCTTCTTGTTGCGCCAAAATGTCTCCAGAACAAAGTACTTGCCATGATTGATGAGGAGATTGAACATGCAAAAGCCGGAGAGCAGGCATATATCGGCCTGAAGATGAACTCTCTGACAGATAAACGTATTATGAACAAGCTGGTGGAAGCATCCTGCGCGGGAGTACATATTGATATGGTAGTCCGCGGTATCTGCTGTCTGATCCCGGGAGTAAAAGGACAGACAGAAAATATTCATATTATCAGTATTGTGGGACGTTTTCTGGAACATTCCCGTATTTATATTTTCGGAACACAGGAGAGGGCAAAGATCTATATTTCATCTGCGGACTTTATGACAAGAAATACCCTTCGCCGTGTGGAAGTGGCAGCTCCTATCGAAGATCCGGATATCCGGATGCAGATCCAGGAAATGTTTGTGACAATGCTCAGTGATAACCGTAAAGCAAGAACCATGAACAATAAAGGAAATTATAAAATCGAACCATCCGATAATGCCCCGCTGAATTCCCAGGAAGTATTTCTGGAGCAGGCATACGACAACGCTGCTCCTGTAGTTATGGAGAAATAAGAAAACAGAATGTAAAAAGCGGGGTTTTTCTTCGATAATATGTCTGTACTGTGATAAGATAAAAACAGTGTTCCTGCAAATGAGTGCAGGCGGAAGGGAGAATTTATGGCACACAGGAAAGTAGTGCTCTGTCTGTTAGGCGCGACTCTGGCAGCATCCCTGTTCAGTGGATGTTAAAAAAGTCGGACCCTGTTACAGTTACAGTATGGACGTATTATAATGGTGATCAGCTGGATGCTTTTAATGATCTGACAGAGAAATTTAATGATACAGTTGGAAAGAAAGATGGTATTACCGTAGAAACCAAGAGTCTTGGAACCGCGGAAGATTTGGAACAGAATGTCCTGGCTGCGGTGAATGGCGAAGTAGGAGCATCCGAAGTACCGAATATTTTTTCTGCATATTCAGATACGGCTTATACCATGGATCAGAGAAGTCCGGAAGATACAATTCCAGCATTATATATTCGGGATCTGGATCCGGATTCGCTGCCGCCGGTAAAAAATACGGATCTTCTGATGGAGAGATCTCCTGTGGAACTGGTAAAGTCCATGGGGATTTCTACAGATAAGGGCTGGAAATCACAGATGTTTGTTTCGGATGAAAGTACTCAGAAAATTATATATCCGGTTTTTCAGAAAGCTTTTAAAGATCAGGGCCGGCTGGATGCCGCAGATTATGGCCACTGGACAACAGAAGATTATATACTGGACGGCGACAACCGTTCAGCAATTGCCTATTCCATTCCATTAATCCTTTCAGATGGAACTGTTTATGGTGTTCTTGGAACAGAAATGCACCGTTTTTTGACGAGCAGTGGATACTGATCGGTGCGGTTGATACGGGACAGCTGTTTTCTTTTTCCTGGCATGTGATAAAAATGCTGGCAATGACAGTATTTCTCACTGTGCTGGTGGGAGTTCTGAGCAGCCTGGTGATCAGTTTAAGGCTTGCCCGACCAGTAAGGAAGCTTTCCGGTGAAGTGGAGGCAGTACAGAAAAATAACAGTACCTCACTTCAGTTTTCGGATACAGGTATCCGGGAACTGGATCAGTTTGCCGATGCGATCATACAGATGAATCAGGATATGATTACCATATCCACAAAGTTCCTGCGTATTATGGAAATGGCCAGTGTGGAACTTGGTGGTTTTGAAGTGCGGATGGATAATGAGAGCGTTTATGTGACGGATAATTTCTTTTCCATGCTGGGAGTAGAAGAATCCTCAGAAAAACCTGTGACAGGAAAACAGTTTGTGGAATTTTTGAAGAATTTTGACCGCAGCTGTTCCTATACGGTTGGAAGTGATGGCGCAAAAGTCTATTGTGTGGAGCATGCCGGAGGAGAAATCCGGTATGTCCGTATGGAGATAAAGACAGAGTCTGACCGGAGAATCGGACTTGCGGAAGATGTTACCAAAGTTACCCGGGAACGTATGAATATTGAACATGAAAGAGATTATGATACACTTACAGGTCTTTACAACAGACGGGCGTTCCAGCGGGAAAGTGAGGCGCTGTTCCGGGAACATCCGGAGAAGCTTAAAACTGCCGCGTTTGTAATGATTGATATGGATAACCTGAAGTACACAAATGATAATTTTGGACATGATTTTGGTGACCGTTATATTCATGAAGCGGGAAGAGGATTTGCGGAATATGTACCGGAAGGAACTCTGTGTTCCAGGATTTCCGGCGATGAATTTAATCTTCTTTTCTATGGTTATGACAGTAAGGAAGAAATCCGAAATGTGATTGTTGAAGTAAAAGCAGCCATCGACAGAAAATTTGTGCTTCTTCCAAGTGGACGAAAACTCCGGTTAAGTATTTCCGGAGGTATCGCCTGGTATCCTGAAAACTCAACGGATCTGAAACTGTTGAAAAAGTATGCGGATTTTGCAATGTATCAGGTAAAACGTTCCGGTAAAGGACATTTCCAGGAATTTGATCTGGAAGTTTATGACCGGAGTGCAAATGAAACGGAGAAACGGAAGCAGTTTTTGCAACTGATTCGAAAAGAAGAACTCACGGCCATTATCCGCGATATCGATATAGATGTAGATAAACAGCAGATTGTGGCGAATATTGTAGACTATGCCCATCAGCGAGGAATGTATATTATTGCAGAAGGTGTGGAAACGAAGGAAGAGCTGGAGAAAGTTCTGGAACTTAAGGTAGATCTGCTTCAGGGATATTATCTGGCACGGCCGGCAGCAGTACCACAGGAAGTCAATCCGGATGCAGTAAAAATTATCAGAGAAAAAAGTCGGGAAATTTAATTTTCCCGATTTTTTTATATACATATTTCTCCCATTTTTTCACATAATAACCATACAGATAAACCAGTAACTGCCGGAAGTGGCAATGAACAGATAAAAAGTACAGGAGGAATTTGGAAAGATGAAAGCAACGGGAATTGTTCGCAGGATTGACGACCTGGGCAGGGTAGTGATTCCGAAAGAAATACGAAAGACGCTGCGGATTAAAGAGGGAACGCCTCTGGAAATTTTTACAGACAGAGAAGGACAGATCATTCTGAAAAAATATTCGCCGATCGGAGAGCTGACTTCTTTTGCGGAAGAATATGTAGATGCACTGGTGCAGACTACCGGGCTGGCAGCCTGTATTACAGACCGGGATCTGATAGTAGCGGCATCCGGCAGCGGAAGCCGGGAACTGGAGGGAAAAGAGATCAGCGCGGAACTGGATGAAATTATTGCAGGCAGAGAGGGAAAATTTATCGACGGAAACGGCAGGGAAAAAATGTCGCTGGTTTCCGGCGGAGAAGATTCCTTCTGTGGAAAAATGATACAGCCGATTCTGTGCGCCAGTGATGCCATCGGTTCCGTGATTCTTCTTGGAAAAAATGAAAAAACGGTGTTGGGAGAAAAAGAAAGAGCCCTGGTCCGTACTGCGGCCAGTTTCCTTGGACGGCAGATGGAACAGTAAACAAAAATCCGGCAGTCAGGGCGGATGTGGGCAGCGGGAGGGAAAGCTGTGGTATTCTTCCAGAGTTAGGTTGGTGATGGTAAGCCAGGATGCCAGCGGTTTTGTCACATAACGGATGTGCCAGGGCTCATAGGGAACGCCGGTGATTTCCTCACGGTTTTTCGGATATCGGAGAATAAAACCGTAGAGCGGAGCGTTCTTTTTCAGCCATCTGCCTTCACCAGTTTCGGAAAACTTTTCGGAGAGTTCCATATGGATGGAAGGACAGGAAACGTCCAGGGCAAGTCCGCTCTGATGCTCGCTTGTTCCTGGCTCTGCCACAAAAGGGCTTCCTGTAAAAAGTTCCTGTTGCCGCCTGAAAGAACGATATCCGGAAACTGCCCACAGATTCAGACCACATCGGTGGCAGGCGTGAAAAAGCTGGGAGGCGGCTCTGGCAGTCTGACATTCCAGCAGTCGTTTGGGATCCCCGGGAGCTGCTTCAAATGGCAGGCCGATATCAATGAGATGTTCCGGTACAAAGGCTTCCGGCAGAGGATGTTCCCGGTTGATCAGACGGGTGTAAAAATCTCTGTGCATAAAAAACCCCCTTTCCTTATCCATAAGCTTATGAAAAGGAAAGGGGGTTTATGATTGGAGATTTTTTTCAATTAGAGAGTTTTTTCGCTCATTTCTTCCAGCAGAGCTTTTTTCATGTCATAAAGCGGCTGGGAAAGATCTACATATACTTTCTGCGGATTTACAAAACGTCTGGACTCATCCCACAGTGTGTTCTGCTCCTGTTTGCAATAGTCGCGGAGTTCCATGACAGACGGAGACTTGTAAACGCTCTTGCCACCTTTGATTACCGGAACAAGAAGCTCGCGGAGTTCGTAGGTTCCGCCCAGAACTTTTGTCTTTTTCCAGGTGTCAACCGGGTCGAAGATCACCATGGTCTCTTCCGGATCAAATTTCTCATCTGCAAGGCAGATCAGGTCTGCTTTGATCTTGCCGGTCTTCTTACTGTAGATACGGTATACAGTCTTGTTGCCAGGGTTGGTAACTTTCTCTGTGTTTTCGGAAAGTTTGATCTTCGGCTGGAAGGTGTCGCTGTCAGCGTCTTTTACAGCGGCAAGTTTGTATACGCCGCCGAATGCCGGGTTGTCATCGGCTGTGATCAGCTTGGTTCCAACACCCCAGGAATTGATCTTGGCATCCTGGGCTTTCAGGCTCTCGATAAGATATTCATCAAGGTCGCTGGATGCGGAGATGGTAGCATCATCAAAACCGGCAGCAGCCAGCATCTTGTAGGCTTTTTTGGAAAGATATGCAAGGTCACCGCTGTCGATACGGATTCCGTAGTTCTTCAGCTGGATGCCTTCCTCTCGCATTTCTTCGAATACGCGGATGGCGTTGGGGACACCGGATTTCAGGACATCGTAGGTGTCAACCAGAAGAGTGCAGGAATTCGGGTAAAGTTTGGCGTAGGTCTTAAATGCGGTGTACTCATCCGGGAAGCTCATAATCCAGGAATGAGCATGGGTTCCAAGAACCGGAACGTCAAACATCTGGCCGGTCAGTACGTTGGAAGTACCGGCACATCCGCCGATCACTGCGGCTCTGGCACCGAAGATTCCGGCATCCGGACCCTGGGCACGGCGAAGACCGAATTCCATGATCGGATCACCCTTGGCTGCGTGGCATACACGGGCTGCCTTGGTAGCGATCAGGCTCTGATGGTTCATGATGTTCAGGATTGCGGTCTCTACAAGCTGTGCTTCCATGATCGGTGCGATAACTTTTACCATTGGTTCTCTCGGGAAGATTACGGTTCCTTCCGGGATTGCATAGATGTCACCGGTGAACTTGAAGTTGCTTAAGTACTCAAGGAAATCTTCCTCAAAGATGCCAAGACTTCTCAGATAGGTAATGTCTTCTTCGGCGAAACGGAGATTTTCGATGTATTCGATCATCTGCTCCAGTCCGGCACAGATGGCAAAACCGCCGCCACATGGATTGTTGCGGTAGAACATATCAAAGATAACGGTCTGGTTGGTGGGGTTTTTGAAATATCCCTGCATCATGGTAAGCTCATAGAGGTCCGTGAGCAGAGTAAGGTTGTTTGCTCGCATAAAGTTCTCCTTTAAGTGCCTCCGGATATTGTGACCGGAGGAAAATACACGGTAGTTTCCGTTCTTTTTTTATAAGGCTTATTATAACACAAAGGAGGGGATTGTAAAATTTTTTTTACAGAAGGACCAGATTTTTTGATATGTACAAAAATGGATGGTTTTTGTATTTTTTTATTGGAAAAAGGTTACATAAAATTGACACCGGAAAATGAATGGATTATTTTAAATATGATGCCAAATGCAGAGGAAATCTGGGAGATGAGCTTCCGGTAATGGTATATCGGATGCTGGAGTATTCCCTGAAAGATGAACTGAAGAACCGGTTTGGAAAAGAGGTTCAGATTGATGTATTCCGAAGTGCAGGCCGTAAAGCAGGAGAATATTTTGCAAAAAATATGCTGAATCTGGATGTGCCGCTGGATCAGTTTGTCAATGAACTTCAGAAAAAAATGCAGGAGCTGAAAATCGGAGTTCTCCGCATTGAGGATGTAAATGAAGAAACCGGAAAAATTATCCTGACCGTTGCGGAAGATGCAGACTGTTCAGGACTTCCTGTTCTCGGAGAAACCGTATGTAATTATGATGAAGGTTTTATAGCAGGAATCCTTTCTCTGTATTCCGGAAAGCCATATACAGCGGTAGAAGTTGACTGCTGGGCAACGGGAGACAGAGTTTGCCGTTTCCATGCGGATGTAGAGGAATGATCGGAATAGAGGTTTGATAAATGGAAGACAGAAACTGCGAACTGTTATTTGAATATCTGAGATCAATTTTATACGACGCTGAGGTAAAAACTCTGGATACAGATTGCCTGGATGAGCCTTTTCGAAAACTTGGAATGGGTTTGCAGTATCTGGAAACAGCAGTAAAGGAAATGAAACAATGTTCTGCCGCATTATCCAGAGGAGATCTTTCCAGTTTTAAACCTGCCAGAGAGAATTTCCTGTGCGAAAATCTCAAAAATATCCATGCGAACCTGAATCATCTGACCTGGCAGGCCAAGCAGGTAGCCAAGGGAGATTATTCCCAGACAGTTTCTTATCTGGGAGAATTCTCGGAGGCTTTTAATACCATGACAGAGCAGCTTCGGGAGAGGGAAAAATCTCTGAAACTTATTGCTGAGCAGGAAAAGAAACATGCGGAGATGGCAGAGAGTTACAGTCAGCTGCTGATGGAATTGATCGCAAGAAGCGAAGAAGAAATTCTGGTGATCAGTCTGGACGGCCAGAGTCTTCTGTACAGTAACCGGAGATCGGAGGATGAAGTACGGAACTGGGATGTTTATAAGCAGTGGATCGGTCAGATTGAGCAGAAAACGCAGAAGAATAACAGACGAAAGGAACTGTATGAATGGAAGTGGGAAGCAGAAGATTCTGATCACCGATTTTATGCCATTACTACCGGCAAGATGAAATGGCAGGGAGAATGGGCGTATGTGAATATTGTTCAGGAAGTTACGGAAGCAAGAGTCAAGGAAGAACAGCTGAGAGCGGAAGCGTATCAGGATATGCTCACCAGGATTGGAAATCGTTTTTATCTGAAAGAAAAAGCAGAAGAGATTTTGAAGACAGGGGAGCCGGTTTCGGTCTGCTACTGTGACCTGGATCACCTGAAATATATTAATGATACGTTTGGCCATCAGGAAGGCGATGCATATATCCGGTTTTTTGTCAGGATCGTAAATGAGAATATCCGGGAAGAAGATGTTTTTGCCCGGATCGGCGGAGATGAATTCTGTATTCTGATGAGAGACTGTGCAGGAGAGGATGCAAAGAAGCGCCTGGCAGATATTCAGAAACAGTTTGTCCTGAGAGAAAAAAAGAATTATGCCCGCAGCTTCAGCTGTGGAATTGTGGAAGTTCCCCGGAATCATAACAGGGTGGATCTGGATACATTGCTTCATGAGGCTGACGAAGTGATGTATGATCAGAAGAGGGAACATAAAAAAGAATATCAGAGTGAACTTGGAATATAAATATTTGTTTTACTGTATAACTGAAAAATGCCGGGAAGCCGCATAAAATAAGGCTTCCCGGCACTTTGAAAAAGTTTTTTAGAAAAAAATAAAAAAATTTGAAAAAAGGGGTTGCAATTTTAAAAAAGCTGTTATATAATATCATTCGTCGCAAGCGATAAGGCAAGCGAAACAAAAACACATAGGGCTATCGCCAAACGGTAAGGCAACGGACTCTGACTCCGTCAGTTCAAGGTTCGAATCCTTGTAGCCCTGCTTCTTGAGCACCTCGATGAGAGGTGCTTTTTTGTTCTATGAAATAAGAGAAAAAACAAGTGTGTTTCTTTAGAACAAGTGATACAATAAATTTGTAGACAGTATAACAGGAGGCACATTATGAGCTACAGTTTTGAAAGTCGCGTAAGATTCAGCGAGATCGGAGAGAAGGGCTGCCTGACGCTGCCGGGAGTTCTGGATTATTTTCAGGACTGCTGTACCTTTGAATCTGAACAGACAGGTCTCGGAATGGAAGTATTAAAGGCACAGAAAAGAGCCTGGGTACTTTCCGCATGGCAGGTAATTGTGAAGAGATATCCAAAGCTTGGTGAAAATATAAAAGTAACAACAATTCCTTATGGATTCCGGGGCTTTATCGGAATGCGTAATTTTATTCTTGAGACAGCGGATGGCGAGAGACTGGCCTGGGCGAATTCTTACTGGTCCTTTATCAACACAGAGACAGGACTTCCGGAAAAGCTGACACCGGCGGACACCGATCCTTATGATCTGGGAGAGAAGATGGAAATGGATTATGCACCGAGAAAGATCGCGCTTCCGAAAGAGCGGAAACCGAAGGAATCTTTTGCCGTACAGAAACATCATCTGGATACGAACCACCACGTAAACAACTGCCAGTATATCCGAATGGCAGCTGATTTTCTGCCGGAGGATTTTGCGGTCCATCAGCTTCGTGTGGAGTACAAGAGACAGGCTGTCCTTGGAAATGTAATGATTCCGGAAGTATATATGGAAGCAAATAAGGCAACGATAGTTCTCAATGCGGAAGATCAGGAACCCTACGCTGTGGTGGAATTTACAAAGTAATCAGAGCTGTTTTAAACAGCATGGATATATTACGAAGTGGATTGTAAAGACACTTTATAAAAGGGAGGAAACGCAATGCTGGAAAAATTAAAAGAAGAAGTTTACAGAGCAAACATGGATCTGCCGAAATATGGCCTGGTTACGTTTACCTGGGGAAATGTCAGCGGCATCGACAGAGAAAAAGGACTTTTTGTCATCAAACCAAGCGGTGTGGATTATGATAAACTGACACCGGAAGACATGGTTGTTGTTGACCTTGAGGGAAACAAGGTTGAGGGTAAATACAATCCATCTTCTGATACAGCCACACATGTGGTACTTTACAATGCGTTTCCGAAGATTGGAGGTATTGTGCATACCCATTCATCCTGGGCTACAAGCTGGGCACAGGCAGGAAGATCCATTCCATGTTATGGAACAACACATGCGGATTATATTTACGGAGAGGTTCCATGCGTGCGTAACCTGACAAAAGATGAGATCGAGGAAGCCTATGAGAAAAATACCGGTATTCTCATTGCCGACTATTTCAAAGATAAAGATTACGAAGCAGTTCCGGCAGTCCTCTGCAAAAACCACGGACCGTTTACCTGGGGAAAAGATGCACATGAGGCTGTTCACAACGCAGTTGTCCTGGAAGAAGTTGCCAAGATGGCTTCCCGCTGCGAGCTGATCAATCCGGATGTAAAACCGGCGCCGCAGGAGCTTCAGGATAAACATTACTACAGAAAACATGGCGCAAATGCCTACTATGGACAGGGAAATAAATAAGAACCTATAAATGAGCAAGTTCGTGATTTTGCATAAAAGAAAGACACCTCGATTCCATGTGTTGTATAATGAAAGTGCCAAAACAAACATTTGCAACATTTACGAAAGAAGGTGTCTCTCGCA
>NZ_JAHLPQ010000038.1:0-25433 GCF_018917985.1 Blautia sp. MSJ-36
TTGTATGACTTAAACTGTTCTTATCCATTTTGGATACCTCCTTGATAATATTATGTGAGTTTTGCGGACCCACTTTTATATTATCACAGGAGGTTTTTTACTTGAAGCTAAAGCTACTCCCTCCACCTGCCGAGCAGGTGGTTTATTTTTCTGCCATACAGCCAGAAAAGATCCGGAACATTATCTTTCAAATGTTCCGGATCTTTTCCTGTATTACTACTCTTATTCTCTACGAAGCCTCGGCAGGTTCCACCGGTAATGAGCCGCCAGATACCGGATCAGTATCACCACCACAGTTCCGATCACCATAGCAGGGACGCCTCCCCACAGACGGTATACCCACACGCAGGCAATGGCTCCTACAATGGACGCGCAAGCATAAATATGACGCACAAAAATATACGGCGGCACGCCTGCCATCATATCACGGATCAGTCCGCCGCCAACGCCCGTAACCGTTCCAAGGAACACAAGGAAAAACGTCCTTCCCATATATCCTTCTGTGATCCCTTTATCCACTCCCATAACTGTAAACACACCCAGGCCCACAGAGTCCATCACCAGCATGATCTTATCATAGACCAGCCGGTTCTCTCCCTCCAGCAGTTCCTGTTTCCAGTACATTATGGCGAACACAATACAGGATGTCACCGTTGCCACAATGGTATATATGGGATTCTGAAACATTCCCGGCGGCACGATTCCCAGAATGATATCTCTGGTCGCTCCACCTCCCACAGCTGTCACCACTCCAAGAACCGAGATACCAAAAATATCCATTCCTCTCTGCACTCCTACCATTGCTCCGGAAGCAGCGAATGCAATCGTTCCCGCCATTTCCAGAATAAATGTAAATAAACTCTGATAATCCATTTCCCCTCCATACATATCCGGCTGCTGTTCTTTCTCGTCCCATATTTGCAGCCTGTTTTCCCCCACCTGTGCATTTTTTACAGGGTGCAAGAAGGAACCCTGTTCACACAGGATTCCTTCTCTTATCTTTCATTTCACTTTTTCTATTCTAACAGAATTTCCCTATTCTGTACATCTTTTCTTTTTGTATCCGATTTCTATTATTCTGCTTCGATCAGAAAGCCTCGTCTTTTCAGCATATCCTGGATCATATCCAGAATTTCTTCTGATTCTGCCTCTACTTTATGGTAATGGTAATCCGATGTAATATTCTTCAGAGGACTAGACTTACCGTTTCGAATGTCCTCCATAAAATTCTCCACCTGGCGCCTGGAACCGATATTCAGTTCTGCCTCGATGTGTCCGTAAACTCTGTGATTGACCATTACGTTGATCACTTTTCCGCCAAGATCCACAATTCCGCAGAGCTCATTCTCCAGATCCGCATCTGTATGATGCACCTTAAAGATCCGACTCACTGTATGCGGGGCGTTGAGGATATATCCCCGGTTGGTGGAGATCACATTATTCCCCTCTGCACGTATCAGTGCAATATCCTGCACGATCACCTGTCTGCTGACCTGAAATGTTTTGGCCAGAGCGCTTCCCGAGACCGGCCGGTCACTGTTTTTAATTTGATCCATGATCGCTGTCCTGCGTTCTGAACCAGTCATTTAAGCTTCCCCTTTCCTGGCTGTGCCTGTACTTTTGGTCCTGATATCTGCTTCCGGCAATACATCCTTCTGCTTTTCTGATGTTCCGGATATTTTTCTGTCACAGCACTCGGTATTCTGTAAAATTCCGTGATCTTCAGGAAAGCGGATGAAGGTTCTTCAGGGAAATATCAAGGATCGGTGCAGAATGTGTTAATGCACCACTTGATACATAGTCTACACCAACATCCCTGATCTTTGCAATATTTTCTTTTGTAACATTTCCGGAACACTCAGTTTTGGCTCTTCCGTCGATCAGCTGTACGGCTTCTTTCATCATTTCCGGAGTCATATTATCAAGCATGATGATATCTGCGCCTGCTTCAACTGCCTCTTTTACCTGGGCAAGGCTCTCTACTTCCACTTCGATCTTACGGACAAAAGGAGCATACTCCTGTGCCATTTTTACAGCTTTCGCAACGCTTCCTGCTGCTCCGATGTGGTTGTCTTTCAGAAGGACTCCGTCAGAAAGATTATATCTGTGGTTCTGGCCGCCGCCTACACGTACTGCATATTTTTCAAAAATACGCATGTTCGGTGTGGTTTTTCTTGTATCCAGAAGGGTGATGCCGGTTCCTTCAAGAAGGGATGCAACGGAATGGGTATAAGTTGCAATTCCGCTCATTCTCTGAAGATAATTGAGGGCTACACGCTCACCGGAGAGAAGTACACGGATATCACCGGTAACTTTTCCCATCTTCTGGCCTTTTTTTACTTCGTCGCCATCCTTGCAGAATAATTCTACTTTTGTGTCAGCATCCAGAAGTGTAAATACACGGCTGAAAATTTCCAGTCCGGCAATGATTCCGTCCTCTTTGCAGATCAGATCTACTTCTCCCGGAACCGCCTCTTTCATAACGGAATTGGTGGTAACGTCTTCACTTGAAATATCTTCTTTTAAAGCCTCCAGGATCAGGTGGTCTACCTGGAGTGTCATTGTGATCTTATTCATTATACAGTACCTTCTCTTTCTTTCACGCTGCTCCTGCAGCACTTTTCTTTTCAGTGGAGATTGCTTTTGCGGCACGTTTGGCAAATACAAGACTTTCCAGCAGGGAATTGCTTGCCAGGCGGTTGGCTCCATGTACCCCATTGCAGCTGGTTTCGCCTACTGCATACAGCTGGTCCATACTGGTCTTGCTGTCAGAGTCAACCCAGATACCGCCCATAAAATAATGCTGGGCAGGAACTACCGGGATACATTCTTTTGTTACATCGTAGCCTTCCTCCAGGCATCTTTCGTAAATATGCGGAAAATGATGAAGGATGGTATCTTTGTCAATGTTTTCCATGGAAAGCCATACATGGTCGGTTCCTTCTTTTTTCATCTCTTCCTGGATTGCCTTTGTTACCACATCTCTTGGAAGCAGTTCGTTGACAAAGCGTTCTTTTTTGCTGTTATAAAGCACTGCACCCTCTCCGCGGACGGACTCGGAGATCAGAAATCTGCGGCCAGGTTTCTTGGAATATAATGTCGTAGGGTGAATCTGTACATAGTCCAGATGTTCCAGACGTACATTGTGTTTTTTCGCAATATCCAGGGCATCACCGGTAAGGTGTGGATAGTTGGTGGAATGCTGATATCTTCCGCCGATTCCGCCACTTGCAAGGATAGTGTCTTCCGCGTAGATTTCTACCGAAAGCTCTCCGCCTGGCTGGATTTCTTCCTGGATTTTTACCTTTTCTCCTGCTTCCATTGCTTCCAGACGTGTTTTGTTTGCTTCTGCGGAAACTGCCTTCAATCCGATACATTTGCCGTTTTTTACAAGGATGTCCTGCATGGAAGTATATTCCAGAACGGTTACATTTTCAAGTTTCAGAACCTGTCCCAGAAGTTTTTCGGAGATTTCTTTTCCTGTAATATCTTCATGATAAAGGATCCTCGGTTTGGAATGTGCACCTTCTCTTGTGTAGGCAAAATCATCTCCATCCATTTTGAAGTCCACGCCGTAACCTACCAAGTCATTGATCACATCTCTGGATCCCCGGATCATAATGTCTACGGATTCTTTTCTGTTTTCGTAATGTCCTGCTTTCATGGTGTCTTCAAAATAGCTATCATAATCATTTTCATCACGGAGTACACAGATCCCGCCCTGTGCCAGGAAGGAATCGCTGCTTCGCATATCTTCTTTTGTGATGATCACGATTTTTTTGTCTCTTGGAAGTTTCAGTGCGCTGAACATTCCCGCAACACCTGTTCCTACGATTACTACGTCTGTCTTGATTTTCATTGTTTTCGCCTCTCTGTCTCTATTTTGCAAGTTCCAGCATCCGCTCCAGCGGTTTCTTTGCTTTTTCTCTTGTTTCATCAGTTACATGGACTTCATTTTCTCCGGTTTTCAGAACATGGAGCACTTTTTCCAGAAATACTTTTTTCATGTTTTTGCAGACTGGTACGGTTTCTGTGAAGTAGAATTTTTTGTCCGGGCAGGTGGTTTCCAGTTTGTACTGTACGCCACATTCTGTGCAGATGATGAATTCTTTGTTGTTGCTGTCCTGAGCGTATTTGATGATCCCGGATGTGCTTCCGATATAATCTGCCTGTTTCAGGACTGTCTGAGGACATTCCGGATGGGCCAGCACAAGTGCTTCCGGATGGGCTTCTTTTGCTTCTTTTACTTCTTCGGGATCCATAAATTCGTGAACGATGCAGAAGCCTTCGTTATAGATGAAGTGTTTTTCCGGTACCTGTTCTGCGATAAAGTGGGCCAGGTTTCTGTCTGGGATGAAGAAGATATTTTTATTTGGGAGTGCTTTTACGATCTTTACAGCGTTTGCGGAGGTTACGCAGACATCGGAGAGTTCTTTTAAGGCTGCTGTGGAGTTGATGTAACAGACAACTGCTACGTCGTCGTATTCTTCTCTTACTTTTCGGATTCCTTCTTCAGTTGCCATGTGTGCCATGGGGCAGTCTGCGTCCATTGCGGGCATGAGTACAGTTTTGTCGGGGCTTAAGATCTTGGCGCTTTCTCCCATGAAGCCTACGCCGCAGAATACGATGGTTTTTTCTTTTGCGCTGGCTGCAATTTTGCTAAGGTAAAAGGAGTCTCCTATATAGTCTGCTACGTCCTGTACTTCGGGGCGCACGTAGTAGTGCGCCAGGATGATGGCGTCTTTTTCTTTTTTTAATTTCTGGATTTCTTCTGCTACTGTCATTATTTTCACCTTTCCTACAGGGGTTTTTCTTTTATTCCTGCTTTTGTTTTGTGGTTTTTTCAAAATATCTTACACATAATACCATAGTTCTTTACATGTGACAAGACAGTTGTTTGATTTGTTGTAAAGTTTTTGTGAGGGAATGGATGGATTGGTTGCAGACGGACGGGGAGGGATGGCGAAGGGGTGTTCAAATTTTAAATAAAATGAATTCGTGTGTGTATTTATTTTGGGTTAATTAATTACTTGATATTTTTTTACCTGGTAAATTTAGTGATTAACATTTTTTTGAATAAAAAAGGCCTGGTGTTTACAACAATTACCAGGAATGTATATTCCGGGAAATTACTATAAACTCCAGGTCTCTTGATTTTTTCAGTTAGATGGGGTTATTGGAATTTGCTTCTGTTTCGTATCTTTGCTCTGAATAATTGTTTGGTTGTTTATTCGGTTTTATTTTTCTGTTCCAGGTATGCCTGGGTGCTGTCTTTCAGGCGATTGAGGCCGTCTATTACTGTATCTTTAGGGCAGGCGAGGTTTACGCGTAAGAAGCTTTGTCCGTTTTTATATTCATTGCCGTCGCATACGTAGAGTCCGCTGTGCTGGCGGATGAAGGTGCAAAATCTGGTTGCATCGTCGGTTACTGCGCGGCAGTCCAGCCAAAGCAGGTATGTGGCTTCTCCTCTGACTGCGTGGATTCCTTTTATTTCTTTTGTGATAAAGTCTTCTGCATATCGTCTGTTTTCCCAGAGGTATTCTCTTAAGTTGTCCAGCCATTCTGCTCCATAGTTGAATGCAGCTACCGGTGCAATGGCTGCAAATACGTTTGGTTCTGCCACTTCGTCTGTATTTAATCCGCGGTTGACCCGATGCCGCAGCACAGGGTTTGGAACGATCACTGCTGCTGTCTGTAGTCCTGCCAGGTTAAAGGTTTTTGTGGGTGCCACGCAGGTGATGCTGTTTTCTCTGCAGGTCTCAGATACTGAGGCAAAAGGTACATAGTCTTTGCCTGGTTTTGTCAGGTCGCAGTGGATCTCATCGGATAATACTAGCACGTGATGTTTTGCACATAGTTGGCCGATCTTTGCCAGTGTTTCTCTGTCCCAGATTTTTCCTACAGGATTGTGCGGGTTACAGAGAATCAGCAGGGATGCCTGTGGGTCTGAAAGTTTTTCCTCAAGGTCTGTGAAATCAATCTCATAGGCACCATTTTCGTAATGCAGCGGACTTTCCAGAATGAACCGACCGTTGTTGATGATGGAATTAAAGAAAATATTGTATACCGGAGTCATGACCACAACTTTTTCTGCTGTGGTTGTCATCTTACGCACAATGCTGGAGATTGCAGGTACAACGCCTGTGCAGAAAATCAGCCATTCCTTTTCGACGGCCCATTCATGGCGTGTTTTCCACCAGTTCTGATAGGCGTCATACCATTCATCTTCAATCAGGGTATATCCAAATACTCCGTGCTGTGCTCTTTTTACAATGGCTTCCGTTATCTGTGGAGCTGTCTGAAAGTCCATGTCAGCCACCCACATAGGAAGTTCTTTTTCTGTTACATCCCATTTCATGGAGCCAGTATGCCGGCGGTCTGTTTTTTCGTCAAATATGCTCATTTCTTTTTCCTTTCTTTATCTGTCAGAGCTTTTATGCTTCCGGCGCTTTATCCAGCTTTTCCCCAACTGTGGGACAGATAATTTCGGTTTCAGCCGGATCGATCTTTTCCGGATCCAGAATCAGTGTTTCGATCTCCTCTGCCTGAATCCTGCCTTCTGACGGATTCATGACACTTTTGATCCTGCCGTTGATCTGTGCATTGATCCCTTTCGAATACTCAAAAGCCAGAGTTGTATTCAGAAGGGTGCAGTTGATCATTTTCAGGTTTTCAATATAACACAGTCCCTGCAGACTTTCTATGGTACAGTTGATAAATGTGAGATTTTTTGAATTCCAGCCCAGATACTCTCCATGAATCACAGAATCATATACCGTAACATTTTCGCTGTTCCAGAAAGCATCTTTTGACAACATTCTGGCATTATGGACTTCCATATTTTTTGCACCATCAAAAGCATAATTACCAACAAGTTTAAAATCATCGATAGTGATATCTGTGCTGTTCATGCCAAAATAATCACCCCTGGCCTGTACATGTGCAAGTTTTATACCCTCACAGTTCCAGAACGTCTCTGCCGCATTGGCAAGATACACATTATCAAGGGTCACATCATGACAGCGGCGGAAATTTTTCGGCGCCTCAATCAACGTATCCTCGATCCGGATATGATCCGTATACCACACCCCAGAACGCGCCATCTCCAGCCAGGTACAATCCCTCGCCTCTATATTTTTGCTGTACCAGAGCGGATATTTCCATTGAAACGAACTGTTCTCCAATACAATATCCCGACTCTCCTTAAGCGGAGACTCCCCATCATTAAAAATCGTCTGTTCAATATGCAACTTCTTCCCATGAAACAAAGGACGCTCCCCTGTAAGATACGCACCCTTTAATTCTTTATCTGTTTTTATATTCTCTACACTCATTTTCTATCCTCTCTACATTCCTGTCATTCACACGTTACTTTTTATATTTTAACATCTAAAGTTTACTTTAGGTCAAGTATCTAATTGTTATTATCGCGTTAAATGTAAAGGTAACTTCCTGATTATAAGACTTAATTCCGGGTAGCTGACGTTAGGGGGACGGACATCGCCTCTTCATATAAACAATCGTTATCATTATACCCCACACATCATCTCACATACAAACTAAGCCATTGCAGCCGTCCAGCGAAGCGCCCGACGGCCCACCACCCACCGAGCAGCCACTCAACTTATCATCCTCAACAACCCTATACCTCCGCCCACACCGTCACACAGCCACCCTACCCCTCCCAAAATCTGTACGGACGCACACCCCCATCCAACTTTCCACTTTGAACACACAGCCCCGGGCAGCGGAATGGATCCGCTGCCCGGGGCGTCCGTTTTACTAATCAAAAAAGAAAAAATCCGCCGCACCCAGCACGACAGATTTTTCCCCACCACTATTTTAATAATTCCCGTTCAATCCTCTCCCGAGCCTCCGGTGCCTGCCTATCCATCTTCTCCGGAAAACCAAACATCGAAACACAGGCAATATTATCACCACCAGCCTTCGGTGCATCCACCCTCAGCTGTTTATTCGCAAAATCCATATCTCTTAAGGTTTCAAAAATACCATCAAAATCCACATCGCCCTCACCCATAGCAAGATGCTGATGTACCGTCACATCCGCTTTTCCACGGCCATTCAGCCACGGCGGATTTAAAATATACCGGCAGTCCATAGTCTGATTAAAAGTATCTGCAAACAACACATGTGTCAGCTCGTCTCCCGCATACTTCAGCATGGACCGCACATCTCCTTTGCCCTCATCATAGAAAAATCCATGAGGAGAAGAATACACATAACCAAGGTTCGGAGACCGGAAAGATTTTACCATATCACAGGTCTCATTATTCAGCTCGCAGAAATCATAAGGATGAGACTGGATCTCCACGCGGATACCTTCACGCTCGATCAGCGGAAGCAGCTCCTCCATGGATTTGAACCACATTCCATTGCAGATTTCCTGCTGGTTGGGATCACCGGAAAGCTCTGTATTAATAACCTTTACGCCCATATCTCCCGCAATCTGGATCATCCGTTTCCAGTTGGCAACTGCAAACTGTCTCTGTTCCTCTGTGGGGCCGGACCAGCGGTATACGACGATAAAGGAAGAAATCTCCACGCCGGTTTCCCGCAAAGCCTGTCTGTATTCCTGTTCACACTCCTTGGAAAACAGCGGATGTTTATAGAACGGATTGATCCTCGGATGTGGAGACTGCTCAATATATTTATATCCCCAGTCTGCCACCTGATGGACCATACGATTGATATCCATCTGTTTTGCAAGCACATCTACGTCAAATGCGATCTTCATGACGCATTCCCTCCTTTTTCTTCTTTATTTTTGATATAATCCAGGATCAGACCGGCCGCTCCGGCTGCACCTGTTTTGGAAACATTGATCACCATATCATAATAATGGGGATCGTCTCTGCGGATTCCGGTAAATTTTTCATAGTATTCATTTCGGATCTGGTCACGCTTCTTCAGCTCGTCAAGAGACTGGCCTTTATAATATTCCCGGCCTTCTTTTTCCCGGTAATCATCATCTGCATACACGAAAAAGCTGTATGTATGCGGTTCTCCGCGAAGCACATAGTTGGCACATCTTCCCAGGAATACACCAGGACGCCTCTTTGAAAGTTCACGGATGATCCGGCTCTGCACCTCAAACATCTGGGCGCCTGTATAATCTGCTGCCGCACCTGCCGATGAATGTCCGTACGGGGAAAACGTAAGCTCGGAATCTTCATAATTGTAAGAATCCAGATACTGTCTTACACTTTCCAGATCTGCTTTTTCCATACCGAATTTTTCTGCCATGAGACAGATGATCTGACGGTCATAAACCCTGCAGTCCAGCGCTTTTGCAACATCCTCCGCGATTTTTCTTCCGCTGCTGCCGTACAGTCTTCCAATCGCTACATTGATCCTGTTTCCGGAAACTGCCGGTGCTGGCATGGACTGGATCTCTCCCGGTACAGAAACGTTTCCTTCTCCGGATTCTCTCTGGATCAGTTCCCGCATCATCTTGTCATAGACTTTATCCAGCTGATAGCAGGCCGCGATCACAAACATCACTACCCAGATTGCTACCGGAACATACAGATAAAAACCTTTGATCACACGGATAGCTTCTGCAGACTGCTCTGCTGCGGTTGCCTTGGTGCCATCAAAATATGCAGCGGAAAGGATTCCACCCATGATAGCGGAAGTCAGTCCGGAACCGGCTTTCTGGCCCATGCTCATAGATGAGAACATCAGACCTTCCACACGTTTGTCTGTTTTCCACTGGCCATACTCAATGGCATCACTTGGAAGAGAATACTGCACGCCATAGAACGGTGCGATTCCGATTCCTCTCATGATACAGGTCACAACACCAAGAGAAACACTGGTAATATTCATCAGG
Organism: Blautia sp. MSJ-36; assembly: GCF_018917985.1. NCBI lineage: Bacteria > Bacillati > Bacillota > Clostridia > Lachnospirales > Lachnospiraceae > Blautia > Blautia sp. MSJ-36. The sequence continues at coordinate 9,854 of NZ_JAHLPQ010000038.1, forward strand.
AACAGAAGCTGTCCCGCAACACCCAGGATGCAGCCTGCACAGATGAGATTTCTTTTTCCATAGCGGGGAAGCACCTTTGGCAGGAGGGCAATTCCTGCCACAGTTGCCAGTTTCTCCGCTGCTGAAAGAGGCATAACAAGGTCTACATTTCCAAGTACATACTGACAATAATAGGTAAGGTCCGTTCCAATGATGATCTGATATGCAGTATAAAAGATCATCAGCCCCAGGGCGATAAGGAAATACCGGTTGGTAACGGTTGCTTTAAAAGCTTCCACAAAAGGAATATCTTCTTTTTCCTGTTTTGCCGCAGAAACACGCTCTGTACAGACCATGTAAGTGTTCACAAGCACGCCGACGGAAATGATCGCATAACCTGCTGTTACCAGGATCCAGGCCATCTGCTGGTTGCCGGTAACATTTGCCACGATATTGATCAGCGGCAGCGTGAACGCGGTAATGATCATACTTGCCGTGATAGACAATACCATACGGATGTTACAGATCACATCACGCTCACGGCGGTCACGGCTCATCAGAGATCCCAGTGCGTGGAACGGCTGGCTGATGGCAGTGTATACAACCGTGTTCATAATGTTATAGGTCACAAACGCATAGATGATCTTTCCCATGTTTCCAAACGGCGGCATGGTGAACAGAAGCACCGCTGCCAGCGCATAGGGAACTGCAAGTCTTAAGATCCAGATCCTGGCCTTTCCATATTTGGAATGAGTCCTGTCGATAATGGTTCCCATCAACACATCGGAAAATCCATCAAAAATACGGGACAAAAGCATGATCATTCCAACAGCTCCTGCTGAAATTCCAACAACATTGGTATAAAAATAGATCAGCAGAGTTGTTGTCATGGTATACATCAGCGTCAGCGCCGGGTCGCCAAAACAATACGCAAGTTTTTCTGACACCGGAACCTTGATGAATTCATTCAAGTCTTTACCCTTCTGCTTATAATTCAGCAATTCGGGGATTCCCTTACCAGCCATAGTATCTACCTCCTATCGGTTTAAGGTCGGACCTTTCTGAATGAATTATCCGAAATATTTCTGTACAAAATCTCTGGTAACTTCTGCTGCTTTTTTCACGTTGTCCTCGTGGCTCATTGCATAGTACTCCGGACGGAACTCTTCGATGGTGCATACACCGTCAAAACCGATCTCTTTCAGTGCTGCCGCGATTCCTGCATGATCTACCACGCCTTCTCCCGGCCAGAGTCTCTTGTCGTCTCCGCAGGAACCAAGCGGAAGATCCTCACAGTCATTTAAGTGGTATGCAAAAATCTTCTTGCCATCTGCTGCTTTCAGGTCTTCCAGACGGGAACACATCTCATGGAAATGGAAAGTGTCCACGGTAACGCCCACATTGTCTCTGTCTACTGCTTTTACCACATCGTATGCTGTTCCAAACTGGTTGATGGAGCAGTTCGGTGCACCACAGAACTCCAGGGAGATCTTCATATCTGCGCCCACTTTGTCAGAAAGGTAGCGAAGACGTGCAACTGCTTCTTCTTTGATCTCGCTGACAGATTTGTCTTTTACATCAAAACTTGGAACTGTTATCAGCATTTTCATTCCGATCGCTTTGGAAACTTTCAGGATAAAATCTACTTCTTCATCGATTTCTTTTTCCCCTGCCTCATCTCTCTGGTTGAAAAAGATCAGGGTGTTGTATGCCCACGGTTTCAGGTGATGATTCTTAAACCAGTCTGCCAGTTCTTCCAGTGTATGTTCTTTGAGATAGTCTTTTACGCAGTCAAAACGGATCTCAATGTAATCAAAGCCATATTTTTCACACATCTCCAGATCTGCCATAAGAGACTGTCCTTTGCATTCCAGTGCAGTTGCTTCATTAAATCCTAATTTCATCTTCGATACCCTCCATATGTCCGAAACCGGTGTACTTTGTCTGGATTTCTATGTCCTGTTTTCTGCGCACAGGGGAACCGCCCCTGTTTCTGTTGGATCATGCAGACTTTACCGATTCTTATTTTCTTTTTTATTTTTCTGTTGCTTTGTGTTTGTGCTATTTTGTATTTTTATTATCCGTATTTTCGATTTGCCAGCATGCAGGCATTTCTTTTCAGCCTGATCTTTCTGGTTACTCTCACCGGCAGATTTCCCGCTGCAGTTTCGATAAAACCGTATCGGAATCGGACTCTGCCGGTGAATGCCGCCACAGGCTCATTGGGAAAGCCTGCGACAATAAGCTGGTATGATAACTCACACTTGATGAGGTGGAGTTCTGTAAAATTATTGGATCAAGCGGATAAAGTCAATCGCATTCGCTGCTTATTTCTTTGTATGTCCCTGCCTGGGATCTTACTTGATCCTGTTTAAAGGTGGGGTTTACTTATCTGTAATATACTTATTTATAGAATTCCGGTTTCTCAACTGCTGTAACGATTTTCTCGATCTGTCCGGTTTCCTGTGCTTTTACAAGAGCGTCCGCTGTGATCGCTGCCAGGTATCCGTCCCATGCGTTCGGTCCTGTGATCACGCCTGCTTCTGCGTTGTCAACCCAGTCCTGAACCTCTTTATCGTAAGCATCTTTAAATCTTACGAAGCAGTCTGTGTCAATGGCACTGGATACAGCTGCGTTTTTGCGGATGGACGGGTAAGCCGGCTGTGCCATTTTCAGTGCACCATCCTCACATACCACTTCACAGTTGATGTCATATCCGAACTTGCAGTTTACAAATACTTCCACATCAATGCACACGCCTTTTTTGGTGCGGAGCATCATGATCTGCGGATCTTTCAGCTCAGAATGAGAATATTTGGTCACTCTTGGCATTACAACCTGTGCAGATTCATACTCGTCATCTACCAGCCAGTGAAGAACATCGATCTCATGGATTGCGGTATCGTGCACAGCCATTGGAGTATTATAATTGGTTCCTACTTCCGGGTTTCTATGTGTACAGTGAAGAATCAGCGGCTCGCCGTACTCTCCGGTTGCAAGGGCTTCCTTGATCTGCTGGTAGCCTTTGTCATAACGTCTCATAAATCCAAGCTGGATGAGATGTTTGCCTGCTGCTTCCTCTGCTTTCACTACTTTCAGGCAATCCTCAGCAGTGGTACATAATGGTTTCTCACAGAAAATCCTCTTGCCGGCTTCAATTGCCTGGAGAAGGGAATCTACATGTGCGAAGCCCGGAGATACGATAAATACTGCATCTACGTCCTCTGCGTTGATCAGTTCCCTGCTGTCTGTGTAAACTTTTGCGCCGCAGATCTCGGCTGCTTTCTTTGCACTTTCCTCAAATACATCTGAAACAGCTACTACTTCTGCTCCCTGGATCTTCTCGGTCAGTCTTCTGATATGATCTCTTCCCATTCCGCCGCATCCGATAATTCCTACTCTTAACATTTTAAATTCCTCCGTTCATTTTTTAACCGAATCAACTGTGAAGCAGTTATTCGGTTATGAGCAAGTAGCGAAGCGGATTGCGAATATCCGCTTGACTCCTTTTATTGTTTTCTGTTTTCGTGTTCTTTTTGATGATGTTATATTATCATTTTGTGCACGTGAACGCAATATCTTTTTTATACAAATTTTCCATTTTGTTTTTATGCGTTTTTCACGATTTGTTACTTTATTCACAAGTTTTTATTGATTTTACAGCGTTTATGCGTGATTTCTATTCATTTTGGATGTGTGTTTCCAGTACGTTTTCTGTTTTTTAATCTGTTAATTTTCTAACATTTTTTATGTGTGCACCAGAACGCAATGTTTTATTTCCCGTATACTCCGGTAAGGTTTATGGAGAATATTGTTGTATTTTCACACACAAAGAGTTATAATTACATATAGTTTTATATAAAGTATATAAATATATTCTCTTATCTGTATCCAAAACTTCTATACAAAAACACAACAGAAAGGATTTTTAAATATGAACGATTACAGCTTAGAAACCAAATGTATCCATTCCGGATACACTCCTTCCAAAGGCGAGCCATGCGCGCTTCCAATCTGCCAGAGCACCACTTACAAATATGACACCACCGATGAAATGGGCCAGTTATTTGATCTGAAAGCAGATGGATATTTTTACACCCGTCTCCAGAACCCGACCAATGATGCCGTTGCTGCAAAAATTGCAGATCTGGAAGGTGGTGTTGCCGCAATCCTGACTTCTTCCGGACAGGCTGCCAACTTCTATGCAGTATTTAATATCTGCGAAGCGGGTGACCATGTTGTTGCTGCTTCTACGATCTACGGAGGAACCTTTAATCTTCTTGCCGTTACTTTCAAAAAACTTGGCATTGACTGTACCTTTGTTGATACCGACGCAACAGAGGAAGAGATTGCTGCTGCATTTAAACCGAACACAAAAGTTCTCTTTGCGGAGACCATCGCCAATCCAGCACTGGTTGTCCTGGACATTGAGAAATTTGCACGGGTTGCACACAAAAATGGCGTGCCTCTTATTGTGGATAACACCTTTGCCACACCGGTAAACTGCCGCCCGTTCGAGTGGGGTGCAGATATCGTCACTCACTCTACCACCAAATATATGGATGGACATGCCGTTCAGGTAGGCGGCGCCATTGTTGACAGCGGCAACTTTGACTGGGATGCTTACGGCCATAAGTATCACGGCCTGACCGAGCCGGATGAATCCTACCACGGCGTGATCTACACCAAACAGTTTGGCAAAAAAGCCTACATCACCAAGGCCACTTCCCAGCTGATGCGTGATCTGGGTTCTATTCCGTCTCCAATGAACTGTTTTCTTCTGAATCTTGGACTGGAGACACTTCCGCTGCGTGTTGAGCGTCACTGCTCCAACGCCCAGAAGATCGCCGAATACCTAAATGCACACGAAAAAGTTTCTCACGTAAATTATGCCGGACTTCCGGATGATAAATATCATGCACTGGCTCAGAAATATATGAAGGACGGCCGTACCTGTGGTGTTATCTCCTTTGAACTGACCGGCGGCCGTGATGCAGCAGTCCGCTTTATGGACAGCCTGAAGCTTGCTACCATCGCCACACACGTTGCTGCTTCCATTACCATGGTTCTTCATCCTGCCAGCCATACCCACCGCCAGATGAACGATGAACAGCTGGTTGAAGCAGGAGTTTCTCCTGGAATGATCCGCCTTTCCATTGGTATTGAAAACGTGGACGATATTATCAAAGATCTGGATCAGGCACTGAAAAATGCGTAAATAAAAAATATTAAGGGAAAATCCATCAAATAATCGATGGATTTTCCCTTTGATCTTTTTTGTAAAATGGGTTAAGCGGATATTCTCAATCCCACAGGAAATTTATTTGGAATTATTTTAGTTGGTTAAAATCTATTGCCCAATATTTTCAAAACAGAATTCATTTATAATACTTCAGCGATCTGCATTCATATGTTCAACCACTTTCTTCCAGGTTTCTGTTCCGCAGATCCCGTCGGCTGTGAGCTTTACATTTTTCTGAAATGCTTTCAGCGAGGTTTCTGTCTGTGTTCCAAAGATTCCGTCCACTTTTACCTGGAGCATTGCCTGCAACATAGAAACAGCAGATCCAGTACTGTTTTTTCTGATGATTGGAAACTGCACATTTAGCTTCTCTGTTGTATCTGATTTTTTCGTATTTTTACTCTCTGCTGTTCCATTCTTATTTTGTGAGTTTCCATTTTTCATATATAGTTCTGTTTTTTTCACAAATTCCGTCCATTTCCCTTCATCCATGAGACGTCTCGGACAGTGTTTCCTGGACGCGTCGTAATGTCTTTTCAGCCGATCTGTTCCCCATCTATACTGTTTCAGTAAAAGAGCCGCCAGCTGTTCTGTCTTGTCTACCGCCGTATAATAATCTGTTTCCGGATTCACACAGATCTCGATATTGATAGAATTCCGGTTCGTGATTCCGTACTTTCCTTTTCCGTCCCCTACTGCCCAGGCACCATCGCTGTGGTCCAGTGTTTGATATACAGATTTTGAATCCACATAATAATGCACGGTACCAGCCAGATTGCCATTCTTCATTGCATTGGCATGAGCTTTGGCATCTGCCCCCTTACTCCAGTTATCCGTTTCATGGATCACAATATATGCCGGCCGGTTCTGACCGATATAACAATTCTTTTTGCTGATCATTTTTATGATATTCATAAAAAATTTCCTGTTTTTTGTCTTCTCTTTATTCTATGCAGCTATTCATCTTTTTCCAGCTGTTTGATCAGCTGATTTACATATGTAGAAAGCCCCGCCACCAGAACTCCCTGTGTCATGGAAGTAAATACAGCCATTGCGATATCCTGTGCCGTATTATAGGAACAGGTTGCAAAAATATAGATCCCGCATACAAGGATCCCCACACCTCCAAGTATCAGTGGAATATATTTATCCTTCACAGCCTGAGCTTCCTTCAGCGCAATTCCCATAAAATACAAAGCGACTGCTGTGATCAGCAGTTCCGGTTTAATATAATTCACAAGCGCTTCCATAAATCTTCTCCCTCCTTGCAGCTTTGTTTTATTTTATGAACTGCTCCGAAATTTGTTTCACAAATTCTTCAAAATTGCATCACGATTTGCTCACATTTTTTCGATATATTATTACCTGTAAACAGCAAGCAAGTAAATGCAACTGCTAAACAACTTTTTCTTTTTCATACTTTTAACCGGGAGCGTTAAAACTCCCGGTCTCCTTCCTTTTTAAATATAATTGTAATACAAAGCGGTCTTTCCCATTCCGCTTTACACTTCAAAAAGGATACCGTAAACTCATCAAGACTGATGACCTTACGGTATCTTTTTTATATTTTAAAAGTATTAACTACGAGTGTTCGCTACGTGTTAGATATATGTTAGCTATTCCTGTTTTTTCGCACTTTTTGAGAACATTTTATTTCCACTCAAAAAAAAAGACTGCAAACCCTTGAGTTTACAGCCTTTTCCAATATTTTTCGTTATTCGAAATTAGAACTTGCCAGCGTCAGCAGCTTCCTGTACGAAAACAGAAATTCCTTTATTCTCAGGCTTTTTCCGAATAATGTTAGCTATTTGTTAGCTATCGCTTCATTCTTACCTGTTCTTATGCTTATTTTGTGTTGGCTTTCATGTGTTCAATCACCTTTGTCCAAGTGTCTTTTCCGCAAATCCCGTCTGCTGTGAGCTTTACATTTTTCTGAAATGCTTTCAGCGAGGTATCTGTATCGTTTCCGAAATCACCATCCACCTTTACTCCGAGCATGGCCTGCAGCATGGATACAGCCGTTCCTTTGCTGCCTTTTTGGATTACCGGGAACTGGACTTCGATCTTGTCAGTTAATGTTACGGTGTTCTTTGTTGTCGTATTCTTCACTGTCGTTGCTCCCTTCATATATGCTACAGTCTTTTTTACAAATTCCGGCCAGCGTCCTTCTGCCTGGATCCGGCGCGGGCAGTTCTTCCTGGAAGCATCATAGTGGCGTTTCAGGCGATCTGTTCTCCATCCATACTGCTTCAGAAGCTGTGCTGCCAGCTGCTCCGCCTTATCTACCGCTTTATAGTAGTCTGTTTCCGGATTTACACAAATCTCAATGTTGATGGAATTACGGTTTGTGATGCCATATTTTCCTTTTCCGTCTCCCACGGCCCAGGCTCCGTCATTGTGATCGAGTGTCTGGTAAACAGACTTGGAATCTACATAGTAGTGCACGGTTCCGGCCAGATTGCCGTTCTTCATTGCTATAGCATGGGCTTTTGCATCCGCTCCCTTACTCCAGTTGTCTGTCTCATGGATTACGATATAAGCAGGCTTATTCTGGCCGATATAGCAGTTTTTCTTGCTGATCATTTTGATGATGTTCATGGCGTTGCTCTCCTTTTCTGTTTTTGATGTCTTGATAGATAATATGTCGTTCAATATGTTGATGATCTTCTGGCCGTAATTCCGGCCGGATGCCCAGCCCAAGCCCTTCGGGTTTTCGTGAATGCCGAGATGCTCGACATATTCTGCGCTGCCACGTACTACGTAAGTATATCGCGGATCCACACAACGATTCTTCAATCGGTCCGTAGAAGCATATGCCTGCAGGTGCTGGATCTGTGCCCGGATGCCCTCCGCTGGGGTCTTAAAACTGCTTCCTTTCATACCTGTTTGGGTTACGCCCAGGCCACAAAAATTATTCTGGGTAAGCGTTACTCCTGACCCACTAAATGTAAAGTCCCCAGTTTCCAAGCAGGACTGGGCAAAAGCAATATCTCCACGAACGTTTTCTGCTGTTCCTTCAGTGATGTATAAAGGAATCATTTTTACGACGGAATCCGATACCTGCGGATTAACCTTCTTAATATAGGTTCTCATCTGTTCAATGCTTGCCTGGGATTTTCCCATAATCTTTAGCATGTTGTTTCTCCTTTACTGATAAGAAAAGAGGACGATCACTCGCCCTCTGAATTTTCTTTTTCTGTATCGATATTGACTTTATCTTCCACCTGAGATTTTACATGTGTTACAAGTGGAATCAGGAATGCCGGGATTGTCACTCCCATGTCTTTGATATTTTCCAGGATACTGATGATCTCGTTGCAGATGATCCAGATTGCAACAATACAGGCTACCAGGAATGTAAATGGTAATGTGATACCTGCAGTCTGGGACGCATATAAAAGAAGCTGGTCAATGATCGCTCCCACGATTACCAAAAGCCACATACACACCTTTTTCATAATTCCACGGATGCTTTTATATGAGTTGATGTCCTCAGATCTGTATGTGGATGCCATAAGGCCGGTGGCATAGTCAAGTACGTTGCAGGCCACCATAAGTAAAACTGGCACCGTCAGTACTCCTAAAGCAGAGCTGATCAGTGCAAAGATTGCTGTAAAAAATGCTTTGATGTAATTTTCTTTCATTATTTTTTCCTTTCTCCGATGTTGCGCCGGCGCAATTTTAATAAGTATAAAAATAAGAGTCTTTCGGCTCTATTGTAATTCTACTACGATATATAAAAATGAGACTGTAACCACCAGAAACATTTCTGATCTAACAGTCTCATTTTTAATTTTAACCTTTATAACGGTTCTGCCATCCTTGTGTCTTTTATAAATGTTATATTCTTATAGTATTTTTCAAGTTCTACATATTTTCCATTATTTTTTGCAAATTCTTTTAATAGCTTATGACAAGTTGCATCCCAAGAATAGACCTCAAACTTCCATCCTTTTTGAGCCAAGCGCCTGGCATCAGCTAAAAAGCCCTCTCCATCATTTATTCCCGCTCCATCACCAGTCAATAAAGCAACTGTTTTCGGTTCCGGACTATCCATATACAACCTCAATAACGCAAGTTGTAAAACATGGTCTGTTGTATCAGCTTCTCCATCTGATATACTCCTCGGAAGCAAAGAAGGTGTAATTCCTAATTTCCTTATCTGATTCCATAACGCATCACCTTTAGGCGGTACACTTCCCGCAAAATATATATTTTCAACTTCCCTTTCTTGAACCACAAGTTTCAGTAAATTTGAAAAATATGTTCTATACAATTCTTTCTTCGCTGTTGGTTCCAACATTGGTCGAACTTGATTCAAACCAGCATAATGAATATTCGAATTATCCCAAAAAATATACATAAATTCCCCTCCACATCTATACTATATTTATTCTTCTGGCAATATTATAAATCATTGAAAAATCCTTCACAAGTATTTTCAGTTAATTTTAATAATTTCTAGGTGTCAATCTTTTGATTGCATCCGTATATGCCCGTGCAAGCGCTTTCTTCCCCTCATCATTATACGGATGCGTTCCGTCTGTAATGTACATTATATGATTCCACGGATTTACACCAGTGCTTCCCCATAAATCAAAAAAATTGATTGAAAAGTAGTTAGCAACATTCTTTATTGTTTACCCCTCATACCAAACACCTTTTCCGGTTGCTTCATAATCTGCTGTATCTTTTAATTTATTTCCAGTACCCAGACCACTCCAACCACTGCAAATTACAATCAACGCGTTAGGGCCCGCTTTAGTTAATTACTCTAAATTCAGTGCTTCTCGAATCGCTTCCAGATCATCTGTTGTCAATGCTGGATAATCCGCTGCAATGTCCTCGAATACTTCTCCGTTCTTAATTCTGATACGGAATGCTCTTACCATGATTTTTAATTTAAGTGTGTTCAATGTTTTCATTATTCATTTCCTCCTATCAAATCTGCCATCATTAAAACAAGGTCGTCTGTTGCACTTTCAAGTGTATCAGTACGCTGTTCTACTTTATCCAGTCGTTCCTCTGCGGTCAGTTGTTGCTCTGGCATTTCTGCTTGTATCTTCTCCATTTCAGCAATCTCTTCGGATGTCATATCTCTGTAGACCATTCCCATCACTGGTACTTCACGGGTGCGGGTTTCTTCATGCTCCTCAGTGATGAGTTTGCCTTCGTTATCATACTCATCTGGGATGGTTACTTTGTATTCCTCTGTACGGGTTCCTGTTTGTTTGTATTCGGCTATTTTCATCAGTTATGCCCCCTTATGATCATTCGACTACCAGAAGGAATGCTTGCGCCACTTATAATAACTCCAATTCCCGTTAAAAATGGAAATTTACCAGCACTATTATAATTGATTTTTGCTGTTGAATACTTAAAAGTGTTTGGACTTATTGCACCTATCTCACTTTTGTATGACTCACACCCAAACAGAGAACTACTGTTTTCACCACCTATGTATCCAAACTCTTCGATATCATAAAACAAAAAATTCATATTTTTTGCGCTTTCATATGCGGCTCCAGTCGTACTATTTCCGCAAATTAATCTAGGTTGGATATAACAGTCTACTGTTATAAGTTGTGATAACAGTAAAACTACGCTATATTTTCGATAACCCTGCACACTCACACCATCAATAGAATTTACATCTTCATCTAATGTGATATCTGCAATGGTAGTCCAAGTTCCCATCCTCTCCCTAGCCGCCGCCTGTTCCTCTGCTGTCCATGCAGTACCTTTTCCGTCACACATGGCGGCTTTGACGGCGTAGTCAATATCATTAGCCAAAATTGGCGATCTGTTTCTAGTTCTATTTGCTATTTCAGTTTCCGTTGCTCCCATCACAAGCAGAAAATTTTGGATACATTGTAATCCGAAACCGTTCTTAAATTGAACAAGCCCGCTTTTGCCAAGACCCATCATTGGTATCTCCGCAACTCCATCACGCACGATACTCTCGCCATCAATCCGCACATCCAAGTTACTTCCACCACCGTCAGCCCATTCACAAATGAATGTGCCATCTTCGTTGACGGATTTTACCCGAAGAATTTTGCCGATAGTTGGGGCTTCGGCTGGTTTGGTAATTTTATCTTCCTTTAGTGAATCAGTTATTTTGTTCACTTTAGCGAAGTTTTCACCTACGGCCTTTGCATCAGCTGCTTTCCCTTCTGCTGTTAAAGTGTTATCAAGGCTTTCGGCTATTGCCTGGATCTGTTTTTGTCCGGCCTGTTTTATAGCGGCTTCTGCGTTGTCAATCTTAGACACCATTTTTGCAGCTTGTTCTGCATAATATTTTGCGTTGTCCCGTGCCTGTTCCGGATGATCTTCCCGGCCATGCGCCCAGGCTTCCGCATCTGCCGCCTGTGTGGATGCATTTTTCTCTGATTCCTTTGCTCTCCGCTGATATTCCGCAGCCGCCGCAAGAGTGTGGTGAAACAGGTCTACATCCTCCGGCGCTTCGAAATTCTCTGGTGCTTTTCTGCGGTTGACCGGAAGAAGGATCGTGTTGACCGTTTCGCCTTCTGTAGTATCTGACAGGTAGATATAAGCTGTGATCATTCTCCTCTGTTCCAGAGCGATGTTGGGGATATCTACTGTAGATACCCCGTCTACAGTAGAACCGGTAACTACTTTCGCCTTCTCAATGTCTTTCCAAGCAAAATGAACCTCGAATACTTCTGGAAGATCCAGACCTTTAATCTGAATTTTCTGGCCGTAATCGTACTGCCAGAGTTCATCGTCTATCTCAATTTCTTCTCCCCTTCGGGAGAATTCTGCAATCAGCATCGCCTCATCCTCTCTAATGTCTTTATGCGCTTATTCTGTTTCCTTACGATATTTGTTAATTCCTGTATAGCCTTAATGGCGTACTCTGTCAAAAGCAATCTATCAATCTGCTTAATATTCATACTTCCATCTTTGTTGTATCCGCCCCCTGCAGTTAATAAGGGATCTATTTTTTCAATTTCGTCAGCTACAAGTCCTATTTTTTGATGTATCTCAGATGTTTTCCAGTCAAATGATCGTACTTGCATTTTCATAACCGCCATTAAAGCACAGACTTTGCTGTTTTCAATGTTCTTCTTTAATCTAACGTCAGAAGCAGAATCGTTGTACAGTACTTTCGTGGTATAGTTGCTTGAACCCCATTGTGCCGATATAGTTAACGCCGCTTTGCCAGATTTTACTGATGATGATAAATACGCCACTCTATTTAATATATTGCTCGCCGATGCTACAGGTCTTCTCCGTGTACTTGTGTTCGAATCTTCCTCTTTATAATCTCTAAACGTAAATGCTCCAGCAACATAGGCGTCTCCTTTTAGTCCTGTTTTTCCACCTACCGAAAGTGTTCCGTTTGTTGTTATATTGTTTCCAAATGAACATCCTTTTGTGTATACCGTATCTGAATTAATCCTATCTGCATTTATGGTTACTTTCTTTTTCGTATACTTCAGAATCCAGTTCGAATCCGGTTCCACTCCATTTATCCAAATTTCTTGTATTCCATCTGTCAGGCTGTATGCTTTGATGCCAGTTCTCCCGAACAATAAACCTGAATAGTTGTCGTCATTTGTATATTCCGTATAGTATAAGGTTCCATCGGAATCCTGTTTACAAACTTTGTTTTTGCCAGTTCCGAATTGCATTGATCCGTCTATTGCGCTCAGAATCGCTCCTCTTGATGACAAGGAGCTGTCCTTTATATTCCATCCTCCAATTGTTCCGTATATGACGTCAATCGATCCATCTGTATTTACTTTAAAATAACTATTTGCAGTAACTGTTCCTTCTAAGCTGATTTTGTTTGATTTTATAGTTATTTTTTCAGATGACTGATTTATTTCACTAATTAAGGAAGCCTTGTCTGCTTTTGTTCCCCACTCAGAACTGGATTTTACTGTTGATACAATTGCACTATCTGTTATTTTCAGAGATGCTTCGCTTTTCCAACTTTCCAAATTTGCGACTTTTTGCTCTGTTGTATTCAGCGCATCTTTGGTAGCATAAGTGTTTGACACAGACATTTCGACTTTGCTTGTTTCCTGCGTTATTATCGATCTGATTGTCTCTGTTGTGCTATAATCATTGTCAATCCGTGTAGTAAGTGAAGTAAGACTACTCGAAAATTCATCTACACTGGCTTTATATTCTGCAACTTTGCTGTCTAATGATGTGTATTGCCCGCCCACTGTGTCATATTGCGTTTTAAGATCTGAAATTTTACTTTCAAATCCCGAAACCGTCTGTTCTACAGAATTTAAACGGCTGTACATTGTCGTTTTTCCGTTCTCCAACTCTGTAATTTCGCTTTCCGAAATAAGCGCACTAATTTTCCCTTGAATAGCAGAAATTTCCGTGCTGTTTGTAGTCACATCATCTGTCAGATTTTCTATTTTTAGCCTCAGTCCATCATAGCCACTTTCGATTGTGGTCATACTTTCTGACATTTTATCCTGATCTGATTTTATTTGAGAATATATCTGATTCAAGTTTTGATTTTGTTCATCCAGCCAAATTCTTGAAGCTTTGATTGTTTCCGTACTTGCATTTATCTCCGTAAATATGCTCGCAATATCTAATTTCTTCGCAGATATATTTGCATCACCAGAAACCATTTTGTCGATAATTAATCCTTCGGCAATTGCCTCGGGTTTCACTCCGGTCGAGTCAATTAAAATGCCTTTTCCATCCGAATCAAAAAGGCAAAATGTAAAATTACCTTTCGCATCGCGTCCAGCCTGCATTCTTACTGTCCCGTCAGTGTCTTTCCATTGCTGTGTCGCTCCCTGGATTAAAATTCCCCCATCATCAGAAAGAATTCTGAATTTATTTGTACTTATATCCCCTGCGAGAAGGTCTGCAATAGTAACGGTTTGCATTACCGCGGTTTTTATCAATGCCGATTCTATCGTTGCATTCTGTGAAGTCAGATGTATATTTTCCAGATCTCCAACTCCCGCCGAGCCCGATAGTAGAGTTTTTATGTTCGCATAATCAGCATCCAGCACACTGATTTTTGCATTTGCAGCTTCGAAGTTTGTTGCCGTCAGATCTTTGAAATCCCCTAATTCTCCGTGTAGTTCCTGTACGGTTTCTTTTACTACGTCCAGATCTTTGATTGTTGCATATGTGATATTCGCAGTATCCACATCTAATTTATTGATGATTGCTTGGTTTATTAAAACCAATTCCGCGTAGTACCGATCCATTTCTTTTATTTTTGGGCCCTTATAATCCATATTCGTCTCTTCTTCAGAGAGTCCTACAGCTTCGATAGAGTAAGTTAAGCCTCCATCGTATTCCCATTCTACTTTCATAGCCGGAACTTTGTAAGAATTTCCCGACAAATCTTTTATGGTCAATACGTCCCACACGTCCAGTCTGGGATCGCCCAGCATTTTCACAGTTCCTGGCATATATGAAAATCCTTCAAATGTTGTAATCACATCATTGAGAATCGTCTGTGTCATAAACGGATTATAAAAAGACACGGACCTTGTTCCTGACCCGGCTGATATGGAAATGCTGTTTCCATCTTTATCTTGTCCTGTGTTGCATACGAGCTTCGAAACATTAAATGCATAATCGTTATGTTCGAAATTGTCCCAATATCTACCGGGTTCTACTTTATAATCAGAATCTTCGTATGTGCGTAATTCAATCCGACCTGTACGATTGCATGTTGCGAACGCCCCGTAAAACTGTGATACATAAGAAAGAACTTCCCTACAACTATACCCTCTTGGAACATTCATGGGGATGCTCGCTAAGTTAGATGTCACTACCGGAATTCCCGTGATCTCTTCAATTGTTTTTAAAACTTCAACTGTAGTTGTAGTTGTACCATTCATAGAAAATGGCCGCTCCGTATTCATCATACGATCGTAAGCTGTAAATACAATCTGATCATCTGCTTTTTTGGGCTTTCCCGCTGTGAAATATCCTATCGGAACATATTCTTCCAGTCCATTTACATCCATTCCGACCTGCAAAAAAATTTCTTTTCCTTCGATCAGAAGGTTTCCATCCGGAATTGTTACTTCAATATACTGTGACATAGTTGATCCGATGGAAAAATCATCTTCGCTTTCTGACCCGCCAGTAAATTTGATATTTTTAACTTTTGTGACCGACACATTTTCGTATGTAAGTAGAACTTTAAAAGTTCGCGAATCCTGCTGTACCAGGTTTTCAAACGCTTCTGTCGACCGATACATAGGATCGCCTCCTAGTATAATAATGATGTAGTCAATCAAGACTACTTGGTTAATAAGTTTCTATAAATCAGATAACAGAAGAAGGGGTTCTTCCTTCATCAGATGTTATCCGTAATAATGATCATGTCTG
>NZ_JAHLPQ010000039.1:0-22946 GCF_018917985.1 Blautia sp. MSJ-36
CATTCAGCTGGAAAAGTATCGTTATCTTTTTCAATGCGCAAAGGAAAGCAATGATTTTGATTCATTTATGAAATTCGCAGTGTAGTTTTGTGCAATTTTTTAAATTTGCTCATTTATAGATGGTATATAAGAAATTATGAAAAAAGTGTGAAATATAACACAATATAATAAAAGGGGGATTTTTTATGAAACAAATGAAAAGGAAACTGGGAATACTGCTATTTGGTATAATGCTTGTATTTGCATTTTCAATTCCGGTTATGGCGAAGAATGTTGCAGAAAAAAAAGAAGTTAGTGCAACAGCGCAAAAGGTTGAACATGTTATTGAAAATCAAAATACTCGGTTATTAAACAATAATGTTCCCGCAGGATTAGCCAACTCTATAGAAGATAATATTGTTGAGATGGGGAAATACTCTTCAGATACTCGTTATCTTACAGGAGTTGCACCTCGAGAAAATGATGTAATTACACAGGGCGAAAGATTATACATTAAATTCTATGCAAGGGATACTTGGAAATATTATTATACAAAACCAATAGTTTCTGTTTTTAATGCTAATTCAGACATCGTATATATAAGCGAACAAAACATGGTATCTCTTTCTGGACAAGATACTTACAGTGGTTATATTTCCTGGAATACAGCTACTGCGAAACCGGGTAAATATTCTGTGTATATTGTAAATGCACCATGCTATTCTGATGGCACATTGCTTAGTGATTGGGCATCTTTTGATTGTCCTTATATTAACACGGAGTTCAAATTAGCAGCTAAGCCAGTACATAAACATACATATGGAAAATGGAAAACTGTGAAGTCAGCAACTGTTTTTGCAACAGGTAAAAAGGTATGTAGTTGCAAATCATGTGGAAGTAAAAAAACACAGACTATTCCAAAATTAAAGCCTACAATTAAACTTTCTGCAACCAAGAAGACGATCGGAAGAAATAAATCTTACACATTAAGTATTACTAATCTTGCGAAAGGTGATTCCATTAAGTCTATTAAAAGCAGTAAGACAGCTGTCGCAACAATAAAGAAAGTTAAAACAAATCAGTACAAAATTATTGGAAAGAAAAAAGGAAAATCTACGATCACAGTTGTTTTGAAATCTGGTAAGAAAGCTACTTGTACAATTACAGTAAAATAATGTAGAAAAAAATGGCGGAGAGCAGTGCTTTCCGCCGTTTTAATTTTAAGTAGTTGTTGGAACACTGCTATAATAAAAGTAATAAAAAAATCCGAAGTCATCAGACCTCAGAAACCCTTGAATTTAAAGGAAATATCGGGGCAACAGGATTTGAACCTGCGACCTCACGGCCCCCAGCCGTGCGCGCTACCAAGCTACGCCATACCCCGTAACGAAAAAGATTATAACAGAAATTGATTATAAATGCAACAGCTTTTTATTTATAAAAAAGAGGTGAAGTCCTGAGATATTCAGGGACAACACCTCTTTATAGAATGGTATTTATGCCAGCTTATTCAGTTTTTCGATAATATCTGTAAGTTCTTCCCTTGAAAAATCGCCGAAACTCATTAATGCACGTAATGGCATGGAATCGGTCATGGCCTGGGTCATTTCTTCGGAGATGGCTTCGGATGCGGCTTCAGAAGCAGTTTCTTCTCCGCCATTTAAAGAGAGAAGATATTTTTTTGTAAGCTCTTTGGCGGTGTCTGCAGTTTTTGGATTGCGGAACAGTTCGCCGAGGGTTGTGTTCATATGGATGTGCATTGGGATTTCCTGGCTGCTGTTCATATGAATGGTTTCTGAAAGACGGATGTCTCTGGAAGAAGCACCAATGAGGATTTCATAATCACCACTTGCCACAAACCAGTCGTGTATTCCGGTGTGATACCATGCAAAACTGCGGTTATCCAGTGTCATGGTGACGGTTTTGGTTTCACCTGGATTCAGAGAAATTTTTTCGAAACCTTTCAGTTCTTTCACCGGGCGGATAGCAGAACCTGTCAGATCTTTTACATAAAGCTGTACAATCTCTTTTCCTGCCACATTTCCTGTGTTTGTGATATCTACAGATACGGTGACTGTATCTTTTTCAGTGGGATTCACACTGGAAATTCTGAGGTTGTCATAAGCAAAGGAGGTGTAAGAAAGACCATACCCGAACGGGAAAGCAACCTCCATCTCTTTGGTATCATAATAACGGTATCCTACGAATACACCTTCCCGGTATTCTACTTTTTCTCCACCGCCGAAATTCAGGTAGGAAGGATTATCTGCCAGTTTCAGAGGCATGGTTTCAGCCAGTTTTCCGCTTGGATTTACTTTTCCGTACAGGATATTTGCAACAGCGGCACCACCTGCCTGTCCGCCAAGATATGCTTCCAGGAGACCCTTTACATCGGAAAGCCAAGGCATTTCCACAGGAGAGCCGTTGTGGAGAACGATTACGGCATTCGGCTGCACCTTAAGGATTTCAGCAATAAGACGGTTCTGGCATTCCGGGAGTCTCATATGAGAACGGTCGTATCCTTCGGATTCGAAACTGTCCGGAAGACCGGCAAAGATTACAACTTTATCTGCGTTGCCGGCTGTTTTTAATGCTTCTGCGGCAAGGGTGTCATCATAAAGATCTCTGTCTGCCGGGAAACCTTCCGCATAAATGACTTGAGCATCAGAAGGAACCGAGTAAAAAGCATTTGTAACTTTGAAGCAGTTAATGTGAGAACTTCCACCGCCCTGGAAACGAGGTTTTTTGGCAAAGCCACCGATGAAAGCGACTTTTTCGGAAGTTTTCAGAGGAAGGATGTCATCCGCATTTTTCAGAAGAACCATGGACTCTTCTGCAATGTGGCGCGCTTCTTCGTGGTCTTTTTCCGTGGTAAATTCCTGTGGGGCACGATGATCCGCATACTCAAAAACAATACGGAGAATACGTTCTACAGCCTGATTGAGAATTTCTTCTTTCAGGGTACCGTTTTTGACAGCTTCAACAATCAGGGCGTCGTTTGCGCCGCCGGAAGATGGCATCTCCAGTTCCAGTCCTGCTTCCAGGCCTTTCACACGGTCATTGACTGCACCCCAGTCAGACATCACGTAACCTTTAAATCCCCAGTCTCCTCGAAGTACATCTGTAAGAAGCCATTTGTTTTCAGATGCAAAGGTTCCGTTAATCTGGTTGTAAGAGCACATAAAGGTATATGGCTGTGTTTTTTTTACAGCAGTTTCAAAAGCAGGAAAATAAATTTCACGGAGAGTTCTTTCGTCTGCTTCGGAAGAGTTGCTCATACGATGGTATTCCTGGTTGTTTGCGGCAAAATGTTTGATGGAAGTTCCTACGTGCTGGGACTGTACACCATTTACAAATGCGGCGGCAATTTCACCGGCAAGATATGGATCTTCAGAATAATATTCAAAGTTTCTTCCGCAAAGAGGGGAACGTTTGATATTTACTGCAGGTCCAAGAACCACCGATACATCGTTGGCCTGAGCTTCTTTTCCGATGGTTTCACCCATTTCTTCCATCAGTTTCCGGTCAAAGGAACAGGCGCTTAAAGCTGCAGGAGGGAAGCAGACAGCTTTGATACTGTCATTCATTCCAAGATGGTCGCCTTTGTCATCCTGTTTGCGGAGTCCGTGAGGGCCGTCGCTGACCATTACTTCCGGAATTCCAAGACGGTCTACATGTTTCAGGTGCCAGAAATCAAGGCCGGAGCACATGCCTGCTTTTTCCTCCAGGGTCATCTGGCTTACGATTTTTTTTAAATCACGTTCCATAAAATATTACCTCCGAATGTTGTTCTTAATATGGACTATAGCATTTTTTAGTGATAAAATATAATAAAATATTGTC
This sequence comes from Blautia sp. MSJ-36, assembly GCF_018917985.1. Lineage (NCBI taxonomy): Bacteria > Bacillati > Bacillota > Clostridia > Lachnospirales > Lachnospiraceae > Blautia > Blautia sp. MSJ-36. The sequence goes on from NZ_JAHLPQ010000039.1 coordinate 3,823, forward strand.
ATAAATCATAAAATTTTGCAATAATTTCCAGGGGTTACGGAGATGAAAGAAGACATATCAGAGAAAGAAAAAACAGCCGCGTTGCTGGCAGAAAACAGAGGAGAAGCTGCGTTGTTTCAGAGAAGAGAAAATTTACAGAAACATACTTCCTATGCCAGTGAACGAATGCAGTATGAGGCAATAAAAAACGGACAGGTGGAACGTATCCGTTCTGTTATGCAGAGAGAGCCGGATGGAACTCCGGGAATTCTTTCGAAAGACCAGCTCCGTAACAGCAAAAATATGTTTATTGCAGGTATTACGTTGTTTACCAGAGCTGCAATTGAAGGAGGAGTTCCGGAAGAAACTGCATATTCTCTCAGTGACGGGTATATTCAGACAGTCGAGGAATGTGCAGACAGGGATTCCATAGAAAAACTTTCTACAAAGGCGGCAGAACGTTTTGCACAGGAAGTCAGGAAGTACGGAAATCCCAGTTACAGCAGGGCAATGGAATGTGCGGTCAGGTACATTCATCTTCATCTTCATAATCCGATTACCCTGGAAGAGGTAAGTAAAGCTGCCGGAATCAGTTCCTCCTACCTTTCCCGCACATTTCGAAAAGAGACAGGAATGTCCATGGTGGACTATATTCAGAAACAGAGGATTGAGGCAGCCTGTAATATGCTTTCCTATTCCGATTATACAGCCTCGCAGATCGGAGAATATCTCTGTTTTTCAAATCAAAGTTATTTTATCCGAATTTTTAAAAAGTTTACGGGTATGACACCTGCGAAATACCGAAAATATTCAGTACGGGGAAGAATAAAATTCCATTGACAAATTTACTGTAACGTGTTACCCTAATACCAGTTTCAAAAAGAGAAATGCATAGATGGGGAATAGTACACATCGAACGGAGCACAGAGAGCTGCTGGCCGGTGAGAAGCAGTGGAAGGGATTTGTGGAACTCGCCTCGGAGCATCTGCCCGAAATCTCATCCGAGAGAGTAGACGCAGACGGTGTCCGCCGTTATCCGGAGAGGATATAAGGATGTTTTTGCATTCCGTATCTGTCAAGTGTGTGAATTTTTATTCATGAAATAAGAGTGGTACCGCGTAGGACAGCAGTTGTCTTTCGTCTCTTGCAGGATTTGCAGAGTCGGAAGATTTTTTTATGTCATAATACAAAATGAAATTACAGAAACAAAAGAAAATTAATGGAAGAGAAAATGGAGGAAAACGAAAATGATGACACCATCCAAGTACAAACGTCAGTATTACATGCCGCCGGTGAAATGTATGAAATGGGCGGAGAAGGAATATGTGGATAAGGCCCCGATCTGGTGCTCTGTAGACCTTCGTGACGGAAATCAGGCACTTGTAATTCCGATGAGTCTGGCGCAGAAGGTTGAGTTTTTCAAACTTCTTGTACAGATCGGTTTTAAAGAGATTGAGGTTGGTTTCCCGGCTGCTTCCGAGACCGAGTATGAGTTTCTTCGTACCCTGATTGAACAGAACCTGATTCCTGAGGATGTTACCATTCAGGTACTGACCCAGGCAAGAGAACATATCATTCGCAAAACTTTTGAGGCTGTAAAAGGTGCTCCGAAGGCAATTGTTCATGTATACAATTCCACATCTGTTTCTCAGAGAGAGCAGGTATTTAAAAAATCCAAAGAAGAAATCCTGAAAATTGCAGTAGATGGCGCAGCTCTTCTGAAAAAACTTGCAGATGAGACAGAAGGTAACTTCCAGTTTGAATACAGCCCGGAGAGTTTTACAGGAACAGAGCCGGAATATGCACTGGAGGTCTGCAACGCCGTTCTGGATGTATGGCAGCCAACAGAAGATAACAAGGCAATCATCAATCTGCCTGTTACAGTTGAACATTCCATGCCGCATGTATATGCAAGCCAGGTGGAATACATGTGTGACAATCTGAAATACCGTGAAAACGTAATTGTTTCCCTTCATCCTCATAATGATCGTGGATGTGGTGTTGCAGATTCTGAGATGGGACTTCTTGCAGGTGCTGACCGAATTGAGGGAACTCTGTTCGGAAACGGTGAGCGTACCGGTAATGTGGATATTGTGACACTGGGTATGAACATGTACTCCCAGGGTGTGGATCCGAAGATTGATTTCTCTGATATGCCACATATCTGTGAGGTTTATGAGAAATGTACAGGAATGCAGATTTATGAGAGAAGCCCTTACAGCGGAGCTCTTGTATTTGCGGCATTTTCCGGATCTCATCAGGATGCTATCGCAAAAGGTATGCACTGGAGAGAAAACGGAGATCTGGAACACTGGACAGTTCCGTATCTTCCGATCGATCCGACAGATGTTGGAAGAAATTACGATGCGGATGTTATCCGTATCAACAGCCAGTCCGGAAAAGGCGGCGTAGGCTATATTCTGGAAACAAAATTCGGCCTGAATCTTCCTCCGAAAATGCGCGAAGCTATGGGTTATGCAGCGAAAGCAGTATCCGATCACAAACACAAAGAGCTTCATCCGGACGAAATCTTCAGTCTGTTCAAATCTACCTTCGAAAATGTGGTTGAGCCATACAGCATTAACGAGGTTCATTTCCAGCAGAAAGACGGTGGCATTGTGACTCAGGTTACCTCTACATTCCGTGGAAAGACCATTGTTACAGAGGCTACCGGAAATGGTCGCCTTGATGCGGTAAGCAATGCACTGAAGAAAGCTTACGAACTGAAATATACACTGGAGACCTATCAGGAGCATGCGCTGGAGCGCAGTTCCACATCCAAAGCGATTGCTTATGTGGGAATCCGTAAACCGGATGGTACTCTTGCATGGGGTGCTGGCGTTGATCCGGATATTATCCGTGCTTCCATTGATGCGCTGGTAACTGCCATCAATAATCGATAAGAAATCGGCTGTAAAAAAAAGAGAAGCTGCCACAAAAAGCAGCTTCTTTTTTTTCGCACAGATGATATAATAAGCCGGAATACGAAAAAACAGTGAGTATGAGGTATAACATGAATAATACGAAAAAAAGCAGAAAAACTTTCCGGATGTCCGAAGATCTGAAGGATATTTTAAAATGTGTACTGATCTGGGGAACAATCCTGATTTTTGCATCATACCTTCTGGCAGATGCGGAAATTCTTGGAAATGTGAAACAACAGGAAAGACCGGAAACTTCTGTAATGATTGGTGCCGGAAGTAAATTGGAAAAAGATTTTATCTGCCAGACCAGCCGGCTTTCCGGAGTAGAACTGTTTCTTTCTACAGAAAGTGCGTCTGTTACCGGAACTTTTCGTGTAACAATTTATCAGGATAAAGAAGAAATTCAGAGCTGGCAGGTAAACCGTCTGACCATATCCACAGGAGATACCACATATTTTCGACTGGATCAGAGACTTTCAGATTGTAAGGACCAGAAATTCCGGATTGTTCTGGACGGAGCAGAGGGTGATACCGGAGTGGCAGTAGGGGTGACAGGGGGAGAAAACGGGATACAGATACTTGCGTACCGTAGTATTTCCCGGCCATTTCCAAAAGCGCTTGTCCTTATGGTCATAGCAGCGGCAGCAGCAGTGATGCTGGTAATCTTTACATTTCTGAAAAAGAAAAAAATCCGGACAGAAGTGTTGTTTGCTATTGTTTATCTTTTTATGAGCATCAGTACTCTGGCGGCGATTCCGGCATTTAATTCTCCGGATGAATACAGTCATTTCCTGAGAAGCTATGAAGTTTCCAGGGGGTATCTGACTTCGGAAGGAAACGGAGGTAATGATCTTTTTTCCTATGGAAGAACCTTCGACAGTGGGCTGATTCCTGATTTTTCCTCCAAGGAACATGTGTCTTTGTGGGATATCGGAGGAAAGATAAACCAGCATATAAATACAGAAAAAACACAGTTCTACGGATTTGGAAATACAGCTCTCTATGCGCCTACTTCCTATCTGCCACAGGCTGTGGGAATCCGTATTGCGGATTTTTTCACAGATCGGCCGTTTGTTCTGGCTTATGGAGGTAGAATTGCCAATATGCTCTGTTTTGGGCTGATCTTTTTCCTGGCAATTCATTTTACACCGGTGGGTAAAAATTTTATTGCTCTTCTGGGACTTGTGCCCATAAATATTCAATCTGCGAACTCCATGTCCGCAGATGCACTTGCACTTGCTCTGACAGTGGCTATGGTGGTGTTTGTGCTGTATATGCGTTACAGAGAAAAAAAGGTAATGAGAAAATGGCAGCTGGGACTGATGTATATACTGACCGGTTTTCTGTGCCTGTGCAAAGTTGTTTATATGCCATTTTGCCTTCTTCTGTTTCTCATTCCGAAGGAAAGGTTTCGAAGCAGAAAAAATTACTGGTTTCATGTGGTGTGTGCAGGTGCCATGATCCTGATTTTGAGTTTTGGCTGGCTTGCCATTGCGTCCAGGTATCTCTGCGAGTCTCAGCCGGGAGTGGATACGGCTGCCCAGCTTACGGGAATTCTGAAAAATCCGGTGGCTTTTGTATTTACATTTGTGCGGAGTCTGGATGCGTTTGGAACTGCTTATCTTACGGAAATGATGGGAAGCAACCTTGGATGGTTGAATATTCCGGTCTGCAATCTTCTGGCGGTGGGATATCTTCTGATTCTGGTACTGCAGGTTTCAAGAAATAATGATATGTCAGAAATACATCTGGATCTGCCAGCAAAAGTTGCGCTGGGTGGTGTCTGTGTTCTTGTTTTCGGGCTGACTTTTGTCACGCTGTATGGTCAATGGACCGCTTATGGATACGATAAAATTCTGGGGGTTCAGGGGCGTTATTTTCTTCCACTTCTTCTGCCATTGATTCTTGCGTTGAAGCCGAAAAAGTTTGCGGCAGGTGAGGATGGAACACCATGGGGACTTTTTCTGGGAGCCTGGAGTATTGATCTGTGCGTTTACGCCACACTTTTTGTGCAGGCATTATGTCAGTACAGATGAGTTTGTCGATTATGGTCAGGCGAAAAATCTTGACTGCTTAAACGGGTGATATTATAATCGGCTTAAGCACTTGAATAAAAAGTAAAAAGAAAAAAACTGTTCTGATAGAAAAAAAGGGACAGATAGAGATACGTTTTTGGAGAAATGAAAGAAAAACATTGGATAAAAACGTACCTGCTATCTGTCTTTTTATTTTCCTAAAAAGTGGATAGATCTGTGGATAACTGGACATTTGGATGTGGAACCAATGTGGAAGGAGTGTGGATAATTCATAAATAACGTTATTGTGGCTGAAAATGGGCAAAAAAGCTTGACATATCGCACTTTATTAAATATAATTTTCTCATACATTACAGAAATGTTACAAACGTGTAAACAAAGAAAGGAAAATGTAACGCAGGGAATAAAATTATGAAAGTTAAGAAAGATTTACGGGAAACTGAAGAAGCGCAGGATGAACGTAAAAATGGAAAAACAGGAGGAAATTCCGTGCGCGGTTTTGCGATGCTGACAGTATGTGCAGTTCTGGCAATGGCAATTTCTCTGGGAACAAGGGTATTTACGGAAAGTGGAAGCGGAAATAAAGTTTATGCTGCTTCCGATGCGGAAACGGCCTATTCGGATGAAGAAGTGGCTGTGCCTACCGGAATTGCCGGAGTGGTTTCCGGAGTCTCGGATACACCATCTTCAGGAAGCATGGTAACCAGAATCGGAAGTTCCTGTGAACAGGTGATTGTTGGTCAGAGAGTACAGACTGTAAAAAATACCACTGCAGATCTCAACGTAAGTACCTCCATGGAAAACAAAGTAAATGAGCTGGATGCAAGATCCATTACTCTGGCCGAAAATCCCACACTGATGTCAGATGAAGATTATGACACACTTCTGCGGATTGTGGAGGCAGAAGCCGGAAGTGAGGATATCAAGGGACGGGTACTGGTAGCGAATGTAATTATGAACCGCGTAAAAAACGATAATTTTCCGGGTACCGTAACGGAGGTTGTTTGGGACAACAGTGACGGGGTTCCGCAGTTTTCACCTACTTATGATGGAAGAATTAATGAAGTTACCGTTTCGGACGAAACAAGGGAAGCGGTAAAGCAGGCGCTGAAGGGAACCGATTATTCGGAGGGCGCATTGTTTTTTATTCAGAAATCCGCAGCAGAAGCGCACAACGTTAAATGGTTTGAAAAAGATCTCAAGAAACTTTTTAAATATGGAGTTCATGAATTTTACACATATAAATAAAATGCTGATACAGCTTAAGAACCGCCGGCAGATAAAAGAAGCCGACGGTTTCTTTTTAAAAACAATTTCAGGTTTTTTTTAAAGTGGTGGCATTTTCCATAATTCCATGCTATAATGTGATAACGTTAGAAAGAAAACGAATATTTTACAATAGAAAGGCGGAACACCAATGCAGGTATTGTACAAAAGCACCAGAGGGAAAGAGCAGGCAGTTACAGCGTCAATGGCCATACTGAAAGGCCTTTCTGAGGACGGCGGACTGTTCGTGCCTGAGCGCATTCCACAGCTGGATGTACCAATGGACAAACTGGCTCAGATGACTTACCAGGAGACAGCATACGAGGTAATGAGCCGTTTCCTCACAGATTTTACAGAGGAAGAGCTTAAGAACTGTATCAACAAGGCATATGACAGTAAATTTGATACAGAGAAGATTGCTCCTCTTCATGAAGCAGATGGAGCATATTTCCTGGAACTGTTCCACGGCGCAACAATTGCATTTAAGGATATGGCACTTTCCATCCTTCCTCATCTGATGACAACTGCAGCGAAGAAGAACAATGTGAAAAACGAGATCGTAATTCTTACCGCAACATCCGGAGATACTGGCAAGGCTGCCATGGCAGGTTTTGCAGATGTACCGGGAACCAGGATCATCGTGTTCTATCCGAAACATGGTGTCAGCCCGATCCAGGAGAAACAGATGGTAACCCAGAAGGGAGCCAATACTTATGTAGTAGGTATTACCGGAAACTTTGACGATGCCCAGACTGCTGTTAAGAAGATGTTTAATGATCACGAGATGGCAGCAGAACTGGATCAGGCAGGATTCCAGTTTTCCTCCGCAAACTCGATCAACATCGGACGACTTGTTCCGCAGATCGTATATTATGTATATGCTTATGCATCACTGGTGCGCGACGGCAAGATCAAAGATGGCCAGGAGATCAATGTGGTAGTTCCTACCGGTAACTTTGGAAATATTCTTGCTGCATACTATGCAAAACAGATGGGACTTCCGATCCACAAACTGATCTGTGCATCCAATGAGAACCGTGTTCTTTATGATTTCTTCCGCACAGGAACTTATGACAGAAAGAGAGATTTCATTCTTACAACTTCTCCTTCCATGGACATCCTGATTTCCAGTAACCTGGAGAGACTGATCTATCGTCTTACAGGAGAGAACGCTGAGAAATGTGCAGAGCTTATGAAATCTTTAAGTGAGGGCGGCGAATATACCATCACAAATGAGATGAAAGCACAGCTTGGAGATTTCTATGGTAATTTCTGCAGTGAGAAAGAGACCGCAGATGCCATCAGCGAGATTTATAAAGACAGCAATTATGTAATTGATACACATACTGCAGTTGCCGCAGGCGTATATAAGAAATATGTAAGTGAAACAGAGGATCATCTTCCAACTGTTATCGCTTCTACCGCAAGTCCATATAAATTCACAAGAAGTGTCATGGATGCGCTTGGGGAAGATCATAAAGATCTGGATGATTTTGGCCTGGTAGATGCATTATCCGCACTTTCAAAAGTACCGGTTCCGCGTGCTGTTGAGGAGATCCGTACCGCACCGGTTCTTCATGACAGAGTGGTAGATGCAGTGGATATGCCAGCCGCAGTAAGAGATATTCTTAACATTAAATAATAAAAATCAGTAAGAATGTGTATTTTCTGTTGAAAAAGCACAAATACTGGTTTATAATAAAAACAACGAAAAACCGAATCCTGGAATGTTCGATCCCCCTTTTCTTTTTGAACCTACATTGACATTTTGGGAATCCAAAATCGCAGGTTGGATGTCAGACCTCACGTCGTGGTAGGCAGAAGACACTGTTGAGGATACCCACCTAGCATCTGCTAGGCGTCAAAAATAAGGGAACGGCATCCCGGGATTAATCGGTTAAAGACATAGAGCCGGTTGATGGCTCTTTTTTCATATATGGGAGGAATTACAGCATGAGTGTTTCTGAGAGAAAATTTGGGACACTTCCTACAGGGGAAGAAGTAAAGATCTATCATCTCGAGAATAAAAAAGGTGCCTATGCAGAGGTACTTCAGTATGGCGCAATTCTGGTGAAGGTATGTGTACCGGATAGGAATGGAGAATTGAAGGATGTAGTTCTGGGATATGACGATATGGAAGCTTACGAAGTGAATGGCTGCTTTTTCGGTGCGATCATCGGAAGAAGTGGAAACCGTATCGAAAATTCCAGATTTTTTATTGATGATAAAGAAGTAATCCTTACAGAGAATGAGAATCATAACAATCTGCACAGCGGTCCCAATGGCTTTGAGAAGAAACTCTGGGAAGTAAAAGAAATTTCCCAGGATAAGAACAGCGTGGATTTCTTCCGCATCAGCCCGGATGGAGAGAATGGATTCCCGGGAGAATTTTCGGTTATTGTGAAATATGAATTTACTGAGGAAAATGAGCTGAAGATTTTTTACAGAGGACGTTCTGACGCAGCTACCGTTGCCAATATGACCAACCATTCCTATTTTAATCTGAACGGAGAAGGCAGCGGAGATGTGCTTGACCAGGAAGTATGCATTCATGCGAAATATTTTACTCCTGTGAAAGACAGTCAGTCCATTCCTACCGGTGAGTATGCGCCGGTAGCAGGAACTCCGATGGATTTTAATGTTTCCAAACCAATCGGCAGAGATATTGAGGCTGATTTTGAGCAGCTGAAGTTTACAGGCGGTTATGACCATAACTATGTAACAGACAATTATGCAAAGGGTAATGTCCGTTCTATTGCCAGTGCATACTGTAAGGAATCCGGCATTGGAATGGAAGTTTCTTCCGACTGCCCGGGTGTGCAGTTTTATGCAGGTAACTTTGTCAAGGATGAGAAGGGTAAGAATGGCCATGTTTATCATGAACGCCATGGATTCTGCCTGGAAACACAGGTGGAGCCAAATGCGGTAAATGTGGAGGATTTCCATTCTCCGATCCTGCGTCCTGGTGAAGAATACAGTTCAGAGACGGTTTACCGTTTCTTTGTGAAATGACAGATAAACAGAATTAAAAGAGGTGTAATAAAGCAATGCAGATACGTGTGGCAGAAGAGAGAGATGCGGCAGCACTGGCAGAAATTTATTCCTACTACGTAAAAAAAACGGCAATTACATTTGAATATGAGACGCCGTCTACAGAGGAATTTACGGAGAGAATTCATAACATAAAAGAAAAATATCCATACATTGTGGCAGAGGAGGACGGAGAAATCCTGGGATATGCCTATGGCTCCGCTTTTCATCCGAGAGCTGCTTATGGCTGGTGCGCCGAGATGTCCATCTATGTGAAACATGAGCGAAGGGGCAGCGGCGCAGGCGGAAGGCTCTACCGTGCCCTGGAAAGTCTTCTTGCGGAGATGGGAGTCCTGAACCTGAACGCCTGTATTGCAGTTGCACCAAAAGAAGATGAATATCTGACCAATGCCAGTGTGGAGTTCCATAAACATTTTGGATATAAACGAGTGGGAGAGTTCCACAGATGCGGATATAAATTCAACCGCTGGTATAATATGGTATGGATGGAAAAGATGATCGGCGAACATAAAACGGTACAGCCGGAAGTAAAAGCTTTTCCGGAAATCCAGGATAAGATTGGCTTTGAACGGTTTTCCTGGTAAAAAAGAAACTTGAGGGGGTCAGCATGGACGAGGAAAAGAAAAATGTAATCCAGCTCATGCTGGGGTTTGTGCGAAGGGCAAACGGAGATCATGTCAGCGCATATGCAGCGCAGGCGGCATACTTTCTGATCATGTCATTTATCCCGTTTATCCTTTTTCTCACAACACTGATCCGTTACACACCATTAAGCTATAATGTGGTCCGGGATGCCATTGTCGGTTTTGTGCCCGGAAATCTGCAGACTTTTGTGCTGAGCATTGTAGTGGAAGTATACAAAAGAAGCACGGCGATCGTGCCGTTGTCTGCCCTGATGGCACTTTGGGCATCCGGAAAGGGAATGCAGGCTATTATTAACGGCCTGAATACCATTTATCATGTAAAAGAAACACGAAACTGGCTGACGAACCGGATCTATTCGGTTTTTTATATGCTGCTGTTTGTGCTGGCGATCATTGTTACCCTTCTGGTTCTGGTCCTTGGTAACCGGATTCAGGTAGCTGCACAGAAAACTATTCCGATCCTGGGGAGACTGATGGCAAAAATTATGGGAGCCCGGACATTGCTGGTGTTTGCCGTATTGTTTGTAGTATTTCTGGTGCTTTATAAAGTGCTTCCCAACCGGAAGGCGACCTTTAAAAGCCAGCTTCCCGGAGCCTTTATTATTGCCACGGCATGGCTGATCTTTTCCTATGGATTTTCTCTGTATTTTGAATTTTTTCCGAATTTCGGAAATATGTATGGAAGCCTGACTGCACTGATCATGGTGATGCTGTGGCTGTATGTGTGTATGAACCTGATCCTTTACGGCGCAGAGATCAATGCATACTTCGAAAATGAATTTCGAAAAGCCCAGAAATCTGTAAAAACTCTTCTTTCAAAGAAAGAAAATGAGAAAAACAGTTCCAAAGAATCCTGACTTTGCGCTTGACAGAAAGCGGACCTTGTGGCATAGTATTAAAAGACAGAAAAGCTGTGAAGGTGTTTATAGAGGATCATTTTCTCACAGAGAAGGGAAGTCACCGGCTGTAAGCTTCCCCGGGTTCAGATGGTTCTTGAATTTCCCACCGGAGCTTCCTCTCTGAAGTAACAGTAGGAGATGACGTACGCTGCGCGTTAAGCAGATAAGAGGTGCCCGTGATTTTTTTTCATGGGAAACTGGGTGGTACCGCGGATATTCCGTCCCTTTTATAAGGGACGGTTTTTTTATTGCCCGTATCTGGATTTTCAGTGCGGGTGGCGTATCATTTGATTATTTTAATTAAAGGAGAAATAGACCATGGATATGAAAGAAAGACTTCAGGAACTGGCTGAGAATGCCAGAAAACGGATCGAGGAATCCGAGAGCCTGGACAAGCTGAATGATGTGCGTGTTGCATATCTTGGAAAAAAAGGTGAGCTTACCGCAATCTTAAAAGGTATGAAAGATGTTGCCCCGGAAGAGCGTCCGAAAGTTGGTCAGCTTGTCAATGAGACAAGAGCCAAGATCGAGGAACTTCTGGAAGCTTCCAAGAAAGATTTCGAGGAGAAAGTCCGCGAGGAAAAAATGAAGGCCGAAGTGATCGATGTAACACTTCCTGCAAAGAAAGCAAAAATTGGTCATCGTCATCCGAACACCATCGCTCTGGAAGAAGTTGAGCGTATTTTCATCGGAATGGGATATGAGGTTGTAGAAGGTCCGGAAGTTGAGTATGCGGACTATAACTTTACAAAACTAAATATTCCGGAGAACCATCCGGCCAGAGACGAGCAGGATACCTTCTTTATCAACGATTCCATTCTGCTTCGTTCCCAGACATCACCGGTTCAGGCACGTGAGATGGAAAAAGGCAAACTTCCGATCCGTATGATCGCACCTGGCCGTGTGTTCCGTTCTGATGAAGTAGATGCAACACATTCTCCTTCTTTCCATCAGATCGAAGGTCTTGTTATTGACAAGAACGTTACTTTTGCAGACCTTAAGGGAACCCTTCAGGAGTTCGCAAAAGAGCTGTTCGGACCGGAGACAAAGACAAAATTCCGTCCGCATCATTTCCCGTTTACAGAGCCAAGTGCTGAGGTTGATGTTTCCTGCTTCAAATGTGGCGGAAAAGGCTGCCGTTTCTGTAAAGGTTCCGGCTGGATTGAAATCCTTGGCTGTGGTATGGTTCATCCGAATGTTCTCCGTATGTGTGGAATTGATCCGGATGAGTACACAGGATTTGCTTTTGGTGTAGGTCTGGAGCGTATTGCACTTCTGAAATATGAGATTGACGATATGCGTCTTCTCTATGAGAACGACAGCAGATTCCTGAAACAGTTCTAAAACAGCTGAAGATCTTTATAGTAAATATAGAAAAAAGAAGGGACAACCAAAATGAATACTTCATTATCTTGGATTAAAACATATGTGCCGGATCTGGATGTAACGGCACAGGAATATACAGATGCCATGACATTAACAGGCACAAAGGTAGAGGGCTTTACAGAGCTGGATGCAGATCTTGACAAGATCGTGATCGGCCAGATCGACAAGATTGAGAAACATCCGGATGCAGATAAACTGATCATCTGCCAGGTAAATATCGGAACAGAGAGCGTACAGATCGTAACAGGTGCTCCGAATGTAAAAGAGGGAGACAAAGTTCCGGTTGTTCTTGACGGCGGACGTGTTGCAGGCGGCCACGACGGAAAAATGACTCCTGGTGGAATCAAGATCAAAAAAGGTAAACTCCGCGGCGTTGAGTCCTGTGGTATGATGTGCTCTATCGAGGAGCTCGGAAGCACAAGAGAGATGTACCCGGAAGCACCGGAATACGGCATCTATATTTTCCCGGAAGACGCAGTTGTAGGTGAGAGCGCTATTAAAGCACTTGGCCTTGACGATGTGGTATTTGAGTATGAGATCACTTCCAACCGTGTAGACTGCTACGGTGTTCTTGGAATCGCAAGAGAGGCAGCAGCAACCTTCCAGAAGAAATTCTGCCCGCCTGTTGTAGAAGTTAAGGGAAATGATGAAAAAGCTTCCGACTATGTAAAAGTTACTGTACAGGATCCTGAGCTTTGCCCGCGTTACTGTGCAAGAGTTGTAAAAAATGTCAAGATCGGTCCGTCTCCGAAGTGGATGCAGAGATGCCTGGCTTCTAATGGAATCCGTCCGATCAATAACCTGGTTGATATTACAAACTATGTAATGGAAGAGTTTGGCCAGCCAATGCATGCGTATGACCTGGATACCATCGCAAACAGAGAGATCGTTGTGCGCCGTGCAGGAAAAGATGAGAAATTCGTCACACTGGATGGCCAGGAGCGTACCATGGATGAGAATGTTCTGATGATCTGTGACGGTGAGAAAGCTGTCGGCATTGCCGGTATCATGGGTGGCGAGAACTCCATGATCACAGACGATGTAAAAACCGTTCTTTTTGAGGCAGCATGCTTCGATGGAACCAGCATCCGTCTTTCTTCTAAGAGAATCGGCCTTCGTACAGATGCTTCCGGTAAATTTGAGAAAGGTCTTGACCCGAATAACGCACAGGCTGCTATTGACCGTGCATGCCAGCTGATGGAAGAGCTTGGTGCCGGTGAAGTTGTAGGCGGAATGGTTGATGTCTGCAGCGAGACAAGAGAGCCGTCCAGAGTAAAATTTGAGCCGGAGAAGATCAACAAACTTCTTGGAACCAACCTTACAAAAGAAGAGATGATCGGTTATCTCGGACGTGTAGAGCTGGCTTATGATGAGGAAACAGACGAGATCGTTGCACCGACATTCCGTCAGGATATCCACTGCAATGCAGATGTTGCAGAGGAGGTTGCAAGATTCTACGGCTATGATAAGATCCCGATGACACTTCCTACCGGAGAGGCTACCACAGGTAAGCTTCCATTCAAGCTTCGTATCCAGGAAGTCGCAAGAGATATTGCAGAGTACTGCGGATTCTCAGAGGGAATGTCCTATTCTTTCGAAAGCCCGAAGGTATTTGACAAGCTCTGCATTCCGAAGGACAGTGATCTTCGAAAAGTCATCACCATCAGTAATCCTCTTGGAGAGGACTACAGCATCATGCGTACAAGTACACTGAACGGTATGCTGGCATCCCTTTCCACAAACTACAACAGACGTAACAAAGATGTTCGTCTCTACGAACTTGGAAATATTTATCTTCCGAAGTCCCTTCCGATCACAGAGCTTCCGGATGAGCGTACTATGTTTACACTTGGAATGTATGGAAACGGCGATTTCTTCGATATGAAGGGTGTATGCGAGGAGTTCTTCGAGAAGATCGGAATGAAGAAAAAAGTTACCTACGATCCGAACAGCGAGAAGCCATTCCTTCATCCTGGAAGACAGGCAAACATGATCTACGAGGGTAAAGTTGTCGGATACTTAGGTGAGGTTCACCCATCTGTTGCAGACAATTACTCCATCGGAGAGAAAGCATATATCGCAGTGATCGATATCCTGGATATTCTGGAATTTGCAGGCTTCAACCACAAATACACCGGAATCGCAAAATATCCGGCTGTAACACGTGACTTAAGCCTTGTAGTTCCTCATGCAGTTCTTGCTGGTCAGATCGAGGAGATCTTTGACCAGAGAGGCGGAAATATTCTGGAGAGCTATCAGCTGTTCGATATCTATGAGGGAGCACAGATCGAGAAAGGTTTCAAATCCATGGCTTATTCTCTGGTATTCCGTGCTCATGATAAGACTCTTGGCGAGAATGAGATTTCTGCAGTAATGAAGAAAATCATGAATGGCCTCAACGGACTTGGAATCGAGCTGAGAAGCTGATGCTGATCTATATTGTAAGACATGGCCTGACAGAGTGGAATAAATTAAAAAAACTTCAGGGCGCCGCAGATGTGCCTCTTGCGAAAGAAGGGATTCTTCTTGCGAAAAAAACCGGAGAAGCTCTCCAAGGTGTGAAGTTTGATATTTGCTTTACAAGTCCGCTTTCAAGGGCAAAACAGACAGCAGAATGTGTCTTGGGAGAACGTGATATTCCCATCATACCGGATAAACGGATCCAGGAGATTAATTTTGGCGTGCTGGAAGGGAATCAGGTAAGAGATGCCGAGGGCAATTACATTGATCCGCAGATCGAGACTTTTTTCCGTGATCCGGTGAAGTTCAAGCGACCGGAAAACGGGGAGGATATTTTTGATGTGATCGCCCGGACAAAAGAGTTCTGGGATGAAAAAATATCTGATCCGGATCTTGCGGATAAAACGATTCTGATTGCGTCTCACGGATGTGCGGTTCGGGCGCTTCTTCAGAATGTAGATCCTGATCCGGAGAATTTCTGGAGAGGTTCTGTTCCACCAAATTGCTGTGTCAACCTTGTGGAAGTGAAAAATGGAAAGACAACACTTCTGGAAGAAGATAAAGTTTACGCATAAAAAATAAGGAAAAACGCAGAATAACTGTAATGGTTGTTCTGCGTTTTTTAGTGAAAAATATACAGGTTACGATTGACTAATCGGGATAAATTGAGATAAAATATACAAAAGAAACAAAGGATTCAGAAAAATAAAAGTTAAACTCTCCTAATCGTATGAAAATGCAGAATTGCGTTGAAATTATTTAGATATAAGTAAGTAGCGAATACTATTGTCTGCTTGATGGAGAGAGAATAATTGCTGACAGTGACGTGACACAGGAAATGGGGTGAGTATATGCAGTCATTAAATGAAACAAAAGCAGGGGAAATCTGTACCATCAAGTGGATGACCGGAATGCCGGAAATCATGGATCAGATCAGACAGTATGATGTCAGCGAGGGAAAGACCGTACAGATCATAAGCAGGATCCTTGGCGGAGTGATCGTAGGTGTTCAGGGACACAGGATTCTGATCAGTGACGATGCAGCCTGTCGTATAAAAGTATAAAAGGGCGAAAGGACAATTTCTTTTGATGGGATTGTCCTTTTTTGTTGTTTTGGGAATGCGGTTATGATAGTATGATAAAAAAGAAAACTTTTTTCAAAAATAAATAAGGGGAGGCAGATTATGGGAAAAAAGTTTATGAATACAGTGCTGTTTCTGCTTGTTGCAGTGGCAGCAGCGACTCTGACCGCTTATGTGGGAAAGGGTTCCGGAAATGTATTGTTTTATAATTTTGCATTTCTGGGAGTCATGGTGATTATTTATGCTGTCGGACTTTTTGCTGGGCTGTACAGAATGGATAATCTGACGGCTGCGCTGAAACATGGGGCCGGTGAGATTACCGATGTGTTCCAGCTTCCGGGAAGGGCGAAGAAGGAAGAAATCGGACAGTTACGAGGAATTTTTGGTGACCGGTATCTGGATAAAAAGATGGATGATTTTGTAGACAGCATCAGTCGTACAGAAGAGGGAATCGCTGAGGTTGAAGATTTCGTAAATATCGATGATGTGGATGTCCATATTCACAAAAGGCTTTTGGAAATGGCACCGGATATTTTTACAAGTCTTGGTATTCTTGGAACATTTATTGGTCTTGTCTGGGGACTGAAAAATTTTCAGCCTACAGATTATGAGGTGATGACAACTTCTGTATCTGCCCTTGTTGATGGTATAAAAGTTGCCTTTCTTACTTCTATTTATGGTGTTGCACTTTCTGTTGCGTACACATTTGGTATGAAGAGCGGCTATTCGTCCATGTCCCAGGCAATGCAGGATTTTCTGGATCGTTTTCATGCTTTGGTATTGCCCACTGCGGAGAATGAGTCCTGGAATCTTCTGGTTTCCAGCCAGAAGACTCAGACAGAAGCCATGAAACAGATGGCAGAACAGTTTTCTGTGCAGATGGCGGACAGCTTTGAAAAAGTTATCACACCTACGTTCCAGAAGATGAACGATTCTCTGGATGTACTTACCGCATCTGTGACCAAGGGACAGCAGGATGCGATCAGGGAGATTCTGGATTCGTTTTTGAGTGAGATGCACGGATCTTTTCAGCTGCAGTTTGAGGATTTCAATGATGCACTGGTTGAACTTAAGAAGGCGCAGAAAGATAATACAGAATACACGTCAGAGCTGTATAAAACGATGAGCAGCCAGTTAAGTGAGACTTTTACGAAACAGGAACGTGCCATGCGTGACGCAATTGCGGAAATTGACGAGATGCAGAGTAAATATATGAAGACTGCAGACCGGATTATCCGTGATAACCAGATGATTCAGCAGCTCCAGAAGCGGGATTATGAGAAACTGGCAGAGCACATGCATGAGAATGAAAAAGCTTCCGCAGATTTATGGAAATCCTGTAATGAGTCCATGCGCCAGTATGTGGACAGTGCCGCAGAGGGAATGAAGACTGCCGCAGATTCAAATAAGATCAGCGCGGAACTTTTACGGGAGGATAAGAAGCTGATTGAGAGTTTTGAGACGAAACTGAACGAGTTTACAGAGAGTCAGAAAATGGTAAACAGTACTTTGGATGAAGTTCGCAGGCTTCTTTCCGAGATTAAGACTGCAAAGAACAACCGGGATATTCATCTTGTTGCGGGACAGCCATGGGGATACGGTGGCAGCGCCGGGGTACAGGAACTGAAAGATAAACTTACCAGTCTTGAAGATCTTCTGGATGGTCAGGGAGCGAGACAGGAGGCTCTTCTTGATGAGATCGAGAGAAGTATCCGTGAAATGACGAAAGTAGCCCAGAAAGGGCGCTTTGGCTTGTTTAAATAAGAAGAGAGGAATTGTTAATGCACAAAAAAAGAAGGCCGGAGGATCACGGGTTTAATATCTGGCGCTCTTATTCAGACATGATGGCGGGTGTTTTACTGCTTTTTGTACTGACCATGTGTGTGACTCTTTTTCAGGCACAGAAGAGTTATAATGACAGTCTGAAGGAACGGGATGAAAAAATTGCTCTTCAGGAAAAGTACACGGAGGAGCTTCTTGAAAAACAGAATGCGCTGGATAAGCAGGCAGGAACATTAAAGAGTCAGGACGAGCAGATCAAGTCCAAAGATGAACAGATCAAGTCACAGGATGAGGAACTGTCTTCTCTGGCAGAGAAACTTGAGGAACAGCAGAAGACACTAAAGGAGCAGCAAAAGAAGCTTACAGAGCAGGAGAAAAAGCTGGCTTCCCAGAAGAAGAAACTTGCAAAACAGCAGGATACGCTGGAAGAGCAGCAGTCTGTGCTGGATGAAAAGACGGAGCTTTTGAATACGCAGCAGGAAAAGATTGATAAGATTATTGGTGTGAAGGCTGATGTTGTGGAGGCTTTGCAGAAGGAGTTTGCCAAGAAAAACCTGAATGTGGATATTGATTCTCAGACGGGTGCGCTGACGTTGAATGCCAGTGTTATGTTTGATTATGACCAGGCGGAACTGACAGATTCCGGTAAACGGACGTTGTCTATGGTGCTTCCTACATATTGTAAGGTGCTGCTGAATGATTCTTATAAGAAGTATCTGGGTGAGATCATTATTGATGGTT
The DNA here is from genome assembly GCF_018917985.1 of Blautia sp. MSJ-36. Taxonomy (NCBI): domain Bacteria; kingdom Bacillati; phylum Bacillota; class Clostridia; order Lachnospirales; family Lachnospiraceae; genus Blautia; species Blautia sp. MSJ-36. The sequence goes on from NZ_JAHLPQ010000039.1 coordinate 22,073, forward strand.
ATACGGATACGGATGGAGATTACAGTTATAACCTGGAACTGTCACAGAAGAGGTCTCTGGCGGTGGCTCAGTATCTTCTGGATATCAAGAGTGATTTTCTGAAGGATGCACAGGTTCAGGAACTGCAGGATTGTCTGACGGTTAATGGTCATTCTATGTCGGATCCGGTTCTGGATGCGGATGGAAATGTGGATAAGGATGCTTCCAGGCGTGTGGAGGTGAAGTTCCGTTTGAAGGATGAGGAGATGATCCAGGAGCTGAATAAGATTATGCAGGGGGATGCTTCTGCGAGTGTGGATGAGACAGCGACGGAGTCAGGGAAGGATTCTGGTAGTGGGAAGACTAGTGGTAAGAAAAATTGAATTGTGATTGAGGGAAGTCTCAGGCTGTTTGGATATGGCCTGGGGCTTTTTTGTTTGGGGAGGGGAGAGAAAGGCGGACGCCAGAGGGAGAGGATATCGGCCCGGGCAAGGACTCCGTCGGGGGATACAACTAAGATTCCGTGAGATGGCTAAAACCATTGCGGCAGGGCCAGAACTCGCCGTTGGCTCAAACAGCTGACCCTGCCGCAATAACGCCCTCTCCCGCAACCTAAGTTGTATCACCCCTCCTCCGCAACAGCCCGAACCGATATCCTCTCCCTCTGGCTGACACTTCCAGCCGGTAGGAAAAAAGATAAAACCCGAAAGGGGACGGAAGCGGACGCGGGGCGTCCTGTCCTGGGAATTGAATTGGGGCTTTGGGATGAAATTTCGAAAAATCCAAAAAAATTTGAATTTTATGGTTGACAAGCATAACTCCCAGTGGTATTATAACTGAGCTGTCGCAAATAATTGTTTTTGAAAAACAAACAATTAAAAAGAATTTCAGAAAA
>NZ_JAHLPQ010000040.1:0-19049 GCF_018917985.1 Blautia sp. MSJ-36
GCCTCTTTTAGAGGCCAGCCGGTATATATGCTTGAGGCATCCGCCTTTCAGGCGTTGCAGGCATAAGCCCCTTATAGGGGCAGAATCAAACCACCAGTTGAACTGGTGGTTCATGACTTAGTCTGGCGAAAAAATATGTGTTTTATGTAAAGATCTGTGATGTGCCGGATGGGATTCCAATGGCGACCAATCCCCGTGACCAGAAACTTACATCCGGGGTCGCACAGGCAATTCAGGAATCCCTGGAAAGTAATGACGGTTATTTCCATCTGAAAAACCGGGGAATTGTCCTCTCGGCAAAGAGCTGTACATACAATAATCAGACAAAAAAAGTAAAAATTGACTTTGCAGACAGTATGCTTCATGGTAATATTGATGGTGGACATACTTATAAAATTGTATGTGAACATCGAGATGCCGGTCTTGACCAGTATGTTCAGTTTGAAGTGATGACAGGTGTGGAAGATATTATTGAAAAGCTGGCAGAAGCACGTAATACATCGGTTCAGGTAGATGAAAAATCCATGGCCGAGCTTCAGCAGAAATTTGATCCGATTAAAGAGGGGCTTGAGGGAATGTCATTTTTCAGTCGGATTGCGTTCAAACAGAATCAGCAGGCTTTTGATGAAGAAAATAATAAAAGACTGAAAATGATCGATGCACGTGAGATTGTCTCAATTATCAACATGTTTAATATTGATAAGTTTAATTCAATGACACATCCGATTAGGGCGTATTCTTCCAAGGCCAAGATGCTGGAACTTTATCTGGAAGATCCGGAAGCTTACCGCAGATATGTAAATATTATGCCGGATATTTTTGATTTATATGATGCTATTGAGATGGAATTTGCGACTGCATTTAATGAAACCGGTGGAAGATACGGACGTAAAAAATATTCCGGATATAAAGACGGAAAGGTAATTGGCAGTTCGAAATTTGGCCTTCATGAGATTTATTACAAAATTCCGGATGGTCTGATTTATCCGACAGTTGCAGCTTTCCGGTCTCTGGTTATACTGAATGAACAGACAGGTAAATACGAATGGAAAAATGGAGTAAATCCAATTACTGTATGGGATAAATGCAAAAAGAATCTGACAAATCAGATTATGAATTTTGCATCTGCAATCGGTGATAATCCAAATGCAGTAGGTAAGGATTCAAATATCTGGAATCTTGCATATATGACAGTATTACTTCAGCAGGAGATGAACTAATTATGGAAAAAAAATTTGTCGTAAAACTAAAAGTGAAAGAAGCGCTGGAAAGCAGAAAACTCAGCCAGAAAAAACTGGCGGAAATGTCCGGGATCCGGGAATCCACAATCAGTGACATTGTGCGAGGCACCCGTACAGTTATTAATTTTGAGCATCTTTCCAAAATTGCAGAGGCTCTGGAAGTAACGGATATAAGAGAGTTGATTGATTTTGAAGACAAATAAGCATTCTTGTTTCAAATGCGTAGAGTATTAAGCAGTGGAAGAGGAATGTGAAATAAAAAACAGAAGAAGGGGAATACTATGAAAAAGAAAAGATTAAAGTTGGCAGTTCTGGTAACTTTTTTTTGTGCAGGTGTTGCGGTGTTTCCGGGCAGTAATGTTTATGCAGCTGAGGTAAATGAAATTTATAATGCGGATACAGATCCATATTTTGAAAATGATATGGAACTGTACTGCCAGTATGTGGAAAGCCATGAATTAAGTGATTATCTTGATGGCAGAGATGGAATCTTCGGAGATATCAGTTCCTCTGATATATTTGCGGAAAAAGTTAAAGTAGCAGATTTTGACGGAGATAACCGTGTAGAAGTGTGGGTAACGGGACCAGCTGCGGCAGCAAATAATATTGCGGGAATTCTTGATGTTTCCAAAGGAGAAGTGCGCTGTGTGTTTAATGGCTGGGGAAGTGAAGTAGGCAGATATACAGATCCTCAGACTGGTAAGACAGGACTTGTAATTTATGAAGGAAATGCAGAAGGAGAAGAAGACTGTCATCTCAGGGAGAGTCTATATGATGTGGACTGGAACAATGCTGCCATACTGTATGAAATGCAGGGCAGCCAATTGGAGGATACGGTCACGTATACTGCGTATACAGATGGCGGCCAGCGCCAGCTGACTATGCAGGAATATAGTGATGAAACGGAAAATTTGAAAAACAGCTGTATGGAGACAGAGGCTGTGGCAGAAACAAAAAGAGAAGCAGAGGATGAAATTCCCCATATGGATAAACAGCAGGTTCTGGAATTTCTGCAGGAAGTGTTATCACCGGGATCATCGGAAAACAGCGCTCTCTCACAGGACAGCCCGATTACCAGTTATCCGGAGTATGATGAAATAATCCGGCAGTATTATAATGGAGTAAATGCAAACTGGTCAATGTCGGATTACAGTGACAGAAATCTGTGTTATCTGGCCGGATATGAAATGAGCAGCAGTGACCTGGGATATTGTACTATGGATATTGATGGTGACGGTATTGAGGAATTGATGATAGGATCTGTTAATGCGGATGCAGATACATCCATGTTCTTTGATTTGTATACAATGGTTAATGGACAGAGGTCGCTTGTCATTTCCAGTGGAGAACGTGACAGATATTATTTATGTGAGGATCATACCATTGCAAATGAAGCTTCAGGAGGAGCAATGAGTTCCAGTTTTAAATATTATGATTTTGTTTCCGGACAGTTACAGATAAAAGAAAATGTTTTTCTGGATGGCTTTGATCATCCGGAAAATCCATGGTTTTATACAACAACAGAAGATTGTACTGATTATTCCACACCAATTTCCGAGGAAGAAGGACAGAATATTATGGAAAAATATTCACATATGAATATCCCTTATGTGTCATTGAGCGAAATTGGCTCTCAGACTGTTGCTGAAACAACGCAGCCAGAGACTTCCTCATACAGACAACAGGCGGAAGAAAGCGTAAAAACAGCAGAACAGAAAGCAGATTCTGCTGTAACAGGCAGTGAACAGTATGAAATCTGGGATAATTGTCTGAACGAGATCTGGTCATATTTACAGGAAGCACTCTCTTCTGAAGATATGGATGCATTGACACAGGAAGAACTGGACTGGATTACAGGCAAGGAAAACATTATAAATTCCGCAGAAAACCCATCAGCAGAAGAAACATTGATAAAAGTAGCAGAAATTACCAAAGAAAGAGTTTATGAACTGCTTGACAGACTGTCACAAAAGAAAATAAAAATGCTCAGATCACGACGGTCTGAGCATTTTTTGAAGATTTGAGAAAATTTTGGATTACTCTTCCGGAATTTTCTGGATAATAGTTTTGTTTATAACGAGCAGGAAGGCCACAGATACGATCAGTGAAATAATTTCTGCAATGGGAAAGGCCCACCATACTGCATGAAGTCCGCCAATCGAAGATAAAATATAGGCCGCCGGTATCAGAACGAACAACTGACGCATAATGGATACGATCATACTGAATATAGCTTTTCCAAGGGCCTGGAATACAGTTCCTGCAATGATACAGAACCACGCGATCAGATAGTGGATGCCGATGATCCGAAGGGCAGGGATACCGATGACAAGCATATCGCTGGAAGCACTGAACAGTCCCAGCAGTGTTTTCGGAATGAATTCAAAGGCAAGGAAACCGATAAATGTAAAACAGAATGCAATGAACATGCTGACTTTGACAGTTTTAAGCATACGCTTTCTGTGGCGTGCACCATAATTGTAGGCGATGATCGGTGTAATACCGTTATTAAGTCCAAATACAGGCATGAAGAAAAAGCTCTGTAATTTGAAGTAAACACCAAATACTGCAGTTGCAGTAACTGTGAACTGTACCAGAATCAGATTCATGCAGTAGGTCATGATGGAACTGATAGACTGCATGATGATGGATGGAATGCCTACTGCGTAAATATGGCCGATGATCTTAAGATCAGGACGGAATCCTTTGAAGTTGAGCCGTACTTCATGATTAAATTTATGGTTGCAGGTTCCGGCAACGATGCAGGCTACACACTGTCCGATTACAGTAGCCACAGCAGCTCCGGTAACACCCATTTTCGGAGCGCCAAGAAGACCAAAGATCAGGATCGGGTCCAGGATGATGTTGGTGATGGCACCGCACAGCTGGGAAGTCATGCTGAAGATTGTTTTTCCTGTGGATGTGAGCAGACGCTCAAAGAAAAACTGCCCAAGCAGACCAAAGGAGAACATCATAACTGTGCTGAGATATTCAACTCCGAATTTAAGAATTTCAGGATCTGCGTTATGCACCTGGCTGGCGTAAAATGGTTTTACAACCGTAGCTCCAAGAACCAGGAAAATCAGGTAACTTAAGCCATACAGGAAAGCAGCGTTGCTGGCTGTACGGTTGGCTTTTTCAAAATTTTTTTCGCCGAGGGATTTGGAAAGCAGTGCGTTCATACCGACACCGGTGCCGGCGCCTACTGCAATCAGAAGGGTCTGCAGCGGAAATGCCATGGAAACCGCAGTCAGAGCGTTTTCGGAGAGCATGGCAACGAAGACGCTGTCTACAATGTTGTACAATGCCTGTACCAACATGGAAATCATCATTGGCAGAGACATGTTCAGTACAAGTTTCCCTACGGGCATGGTGCCCATTTTGTTTTCTGCTATGGGAGCAGATGTACTTTTTTGATTCATACTTCCTCCAGTTTTTGTGTTTCTATAGTTTTTTCGTCTAATTGGATATATTAGCATGAAAATATACGGGATTCAAGAGCAGGGGATCATCTGTTCAAAATATTATTGCTATTCTGCAGGGATTCTAATAAAATAAAAGGAAACATAAGAGAATTTTTACAGAATATGGAGACAATAGATGCAGAAAGCAGAATATCGTTATTATGAAATCTCACAGGATATGCCTGTTCTGGTGCTTACCGGGGAAAAATGGGAAACCGTTTACGGGATGGACAATATGCATTTTCATAACTATCTGGAGATTGGTTACTGCCATTATGGAAAGGGAACAGTGCAGCTTGCGGAGAGAGAGCTTACTTATGATGCAGGGACGATTACATTTATTCCCCGTAACGTTCCGCACAGGACATGTCCGGATCCTGAAAAGGCAGATGAAAAGCAAAAGTGGGAATATCTGTTTGTTGATTCCGATACTATTTTGAAAAAATGTTTTGCAGATGCGCTGGAGAAGTACACAAAATTAAAAAAGGATCTGGAACAGAAAGTTTTTGTGCTGGATCAAAAAAGTAATAAAAGAGCAGTAGAACTGATGCAGATGATCATAGAGGAAGAACAGTGCAAAAGGTCAAACTATAAGTATGCAATATTGACTTTCGGGCTGAATTTGCTGCTGTTTTTTGACCGGCTGGATCAGAAAGAAACTGAAGAAAAACCCCTTTCGGATACAATGGATTATATCCGGAAACTGATCAACTATATGGAACTGCACTATATGGAAAATATCATGGCGAAGGATCTTGCCAAAAGTTGTGAGTTAAGTGAAACGCATATGAGGCGGATCTTTCTGGAATATACGAATGCAACGCCCCTTGAATATCTGAATCTGGTGCGGATCAATAAAGCCTGCGAACTTCTGATGAAAGGAAACTGTTCGGTGGAGAGCGTATCCGAGCAGGTCGGATACACGGTTTTGTCCACTTTTATGAGGAATTTCAAAAAGATCACCGGACTTTCTCCCAATTCCTGGAGAAAAAAGGCGCTGGAAGATCCGGAAAACATTGGGGCATATCAGGTTTCAGTATTTAAAGGATGGTAAGTAACAGCGATAAAGATCAGCTACAAAGAGGAGTGCGTAATTATGAAAAAATGGAAATGTTTTTTAACAGCGGTTGTGATCGCGGCGGGAACTATGCTTGTGGGATGTCAGGGATTTTCATCAGCGAAACCCATAGAGGCTATGTATATCCCGGCGGGAGAAGACGGTCACCTGATGGTAGGAGAGGGAACCGGAAATGTTTTTACTGTGACAATGCCTGAAAATATCCAGGATAAAACCGGGAAAAAAATCTCCGAGGATGATCTGAACCGGGGTGATATCGTAGCAATCTACGGCGACGGGATCATGCTGGAATCCTATCCTGGCCAGTATCCAGGCGTGACAAAGATCAAAGTTGTCAAAGAAGGAAAAGCATCCGATGCCGACCAGTATCAGGAAATCCTGGATGAGTTCTGGCCGGAAAAAGATCCCGGGGAACTGCCCTATCTGAATATCAGTTATCGTGCATCTTACGGTGAAGTCAGTGCTTCTGCCATGCAAGGTGGATACAGCTGGAGCTATGCGGACAAAGATGGAGTTGAACAGAATGAAACTGCGGACAGTGTGGCAGTTACTCAGTGGACAGATCTTCCGGTTATGAATGTGGATGGAACTACAGATATGGAACTGTATTTCGATACAAAGCCGGAAAAAGTAACTGCAACCGCGTTTCCCGCAGAACTTTCCGGAGAAAGCGATCCAGGCGCAGGAGCAGAAGCGGAAGTAGAAGAAAAAGATGGAAACTATACGATAAAAGATGTACAGAAAGACATGATCTACCTGATCCATGGAGAATGGGGAAATGGATGGGTGGAATTTGGATTTGAAGTGGAATGATAAAAGAAATATACAAAAACAAAAGAATGTGATTGAAATATGTTTAAGATTATAGAAGGTAATTTTAAGAAAGGTCAATACAGTGATGAAGAATATCTGGACAATTGGCCAATGCTTTATATTCTTGAAAATGGAAAACAGGCATATATTGGGGAGTCAACCCATGTAAAAACTCGAATGATACAACATGCAATAGCTGAAGAAAAACGTATTTTTGAGAAAGTTCATTTTATATACTCAAGATTGTTTAATCAGTCGGTAACGTTTGATTATGAGTCAAAATTGATTCAGTATATTGTTGCAGATGAACTGTTTCAGGTTACAAATAAGAATTTTGGAATAGCGGATAAACAATATTATCAGAAAAAAGAGTATGATAAAAAGTTTGAAGCTCTCTGGAGAAAATTACAGAAACAAAAACTGGTAAAGCATTCTCTTGAAGAAATTGAAAATTCGGATTTATTTAAATATTCACCTTATAAAGAATTAAACGACAGTCAGAGAAAAGCGGTGGAAGAAATTCTTATAAAAATTAAAGAAGGTTTGGTTCACCGTGTTGTAGTAAATGGAATGCCAGGAAGTGGGAAAACTATTGTTGCAGTATATCTTATGAAGTATCTTGCAGACAGTGAAGCATATGCCGGAAAGAAAATAGGATTTGTTGTTCCGCAGACATCATTAAGAAAAACAATGAAACAGATATTTAAGAGTGTTTACGGACTCTCGCCGTCACAAATCCTTTCTCCATCAGATGTTGCGAAAAACAAATATGATATTTTACTTGTAGATGAAGCACACAGATTACATCAGTACAGAAATATTTCTTATATGGGATCGTTTAAACAAAATTGTGAAAGGCTTGGCTTTACAACAGATGCAGATGAACTGGACTGGGTTTTGAAGCAATCGAAATGTGCAGTATTGTTTTATGACCGTATGCAGGTGGTGGGACCATCCGGTATTAATTTTGAGAGATTCAATAAAAAAATGGGAGAATCATTTCAAGAAAGATCAATTGTCTATTTTACTCTGATGACGCAGATGAGAGTAAAAGGTGGAAATGATTATATTGATTTTGTCAAAGATATTCTTTCCGGAAAGTGTTCCCATAAGTATACTTCGGACAAATACAGTTTTAAGCTATATTCCGATTTCAGCAAATTTGAAAAAGATATGTATGAAAAAGAAGCAGAAACTGGATTATCCCGAATGCTTGCCGGGTACGCATGGCCATGGATAAGTAAGAAGAAACATGAGTAAAAGATATAGAGATCCAGGGGATAAAGAAAAAATGGAATCACTGTACGGAAGGCTGGGTTCATACGAAGGAGGCAATCAACGAAGTAGGGTGTATTCATTCGATTCAGGGATATGATTTGAACTATGCATATGTGATTCTTGGTAAAGATATCGGTTATGATAAAGTAACAGAAAAAATTATAGTACGGCCAGAGTATTATTTTGACCAAAACGGAAAGAGAACAGCTGGATACGAAGAACTTTTAGAATACATAACGAATATATATTATGTTTTGATGACCCGTGGAATCAAAGGAACATATCTTTATGTATGCGATGAAAATTTAAGAGAATATTTAAGACCGTACATAGAAGTGGAGGATTTATGAAACAGGAAACAATAGAAAGAATAAGAAAATTTACAGAAGACCGTGATTGGGATCAGTTTCATTCACCGGCAAATCTAGCAAAATCAATTGTCATTGAGGCAGCAGAATTGCTGGAATGCTTTCAGTGGTCAGATGAAGAATATGATTTGCAACATGTGAAAGAAGAACTTGCTGATGTAATGGTTTATAGTCAGAATTTATTAGATAAACTGGGACTTGACGCAGATGAGATCATTAATATGAAAATGACACAGAATGAAAAGAAATATCCTGTAGATAAGGCAAAAGGTAAATCTAGTAAATATAACCAGCTATAAAAATGTTAATCAGTTTTTTGAAACTTGAAATTTATGGAGGAATATAGGAATTATGATAAAAGTAGCCTTTTGCTGCCACGGCACTACCTTAGCAAAATTCTGAAAAACCTTGATTTTACAGTATATTTTTGAACCAGTAGGGATGTTTTACTAAGTTTTTACTAAAGAGAGGAATCCCTAGCACGAATTTAGAAAAGTAACATATAGTATGACCTTATTAATTGGTAGAACAATTGGTAAGGTCCTTTTTTATTTCAAGGAGGTTCAAAATGAAAAGTACAGCGTTAGGAGCAGAAAACATTATTTTTATCAGTGATGCACATGAAAAATTCTACTATGAAAAATTACAAGAAGTACGGTATCAGGATGTGTACCATAAGGCATTGTGTTATTGTCTGGGTATTAATGGAGATACCAGAAAAAATGCTGACAGAATTTATAATTTTAAAACGGGGTCTGTTAAAACGAAATGTTTACATGAAGGATGGCAGACAAGCGGTAGCTTAAAAGTGGTAAGGATGGCATTTAATCTGTACTGTAACAGCACGCCAAGCGTTTGGGATTATGAAGATGCAGAGGAACAGGTAAACGAGTGCAGACAGTATACAGTAGAGGATATCTTCTGCTGTGCATATGCACCATATTTTTGGCAGGCAATACAGATCCGTTATCCGGAATATGTAGTGTACAATCAAAAGTTACATGCCATGCTTGGAGGAATAGATTAATGCTGAAAGTGAGACTGATGGGAACAAAAAATGATATTGCATGGTTTCAGAAAATCCTGCAGCGTCATCCTAAAATTGAAGTTATGGAATTATCGGAACTTTATTCCAATAAAGGGACGAGCAAATATTATAGAGCTTATGCTGAAATTGAAAAAAGTAATGTAAATAAAAAATAGTAGAAATACAGGAGAATTATATCATGTGCAAAATAATCGCAATCGCAAATCAAAAAGGTGGAGTAGCAAAGACTACAACAACTATTAATCTTGGAGTAGGACTGTCTAAGGTTGGAAAACGTGTAATGCTGATAGATGCTGATCCACAGGGACATTTGACAATGGGACTTGGTTTTCCAAAGAACTTAAGGGTAACATTGAAAACAATGATGGAAAATATCATTATGGGATTAGAATTTGATCCCAGGGAAGCAATTTTACACCATGAGGAAGGAATAGATGTAATTCCATCTAATAAACTTCTTTCGGGAATGGACATGTCATTATTTACGGTAGAGGACAGAGAAAAAGTCTTAAAAGAATATCTGGAACTTTTGGAAAATGATTATGACTATATCCTGATTGATTGTATGCCCTCGTTGGGAATGATGACAATTAATGCGTTAAGTGCAGCTGATAGCGTTTTGATTCCGGTGCAGCCTCAATACTATGCGGCAGATGGCCTCATGGAATTACTGAAAGTTGTGAAAGGCATTCATCAGAGATTTAATCCTGATTTACAGATTGAAGGGATTCTGTTTACAATGGACAGCAGTCATTATAATAATTCAAAGAGAAATAAGCAGGCAGTACGAGATGCTTATGGAGCAGAGATTATAATTTTTGATCAGACGATTCCAAGAACAGAAGCTCTTGCCGAAACTGCATCAGAAGGTGTCAGTATTTTTTCTTACGATGCAAAAGGAAAAGGTGCGTACAGTTATCAAGCACTTGTCCAGGAGGTGTTGAATCATGCGTAAACCTAAGAAAGAAATTCAGCTTACTTCTTATGATGAATTGCTTGGAATCAATGAAGCCGAACAGAATACTCTTAATCAGATTGTTGAAGTGCCATTAAATGAGTTACATTCTTTTAGAAATCATCCATTTCATGTAAATGATGATGAAAAAATGGCTGAAACAGTAGAAAGTATCAAGAATTATGGCATCTTAAATCCTGCATTGGTACGTCCTCGCGCAGAGGGAGGATATGAACTGATTGCTGGTCACAGGAGAAAACGTGGTTGCGAACTGGCTGGAAAAAGTAAAATGCCAGTACTCATACGGAACTATACCGATGATGAAGCCGTAATCGTTATGGTGGATTCTAATATACAGAGAGAAAGTTTGCTTCCAAGCGAAAAGGCATATGCTTATAAGATGAAGATGGATGCAGTAAAACATCAGGGCATAAAAGACGAAAACGCAGCTTCTGTTGACAGTGCAGATCTGGTTGGACAGGCTGCCGGTGACAGTGGAAGAACCGTTCAGCGTTACATACGCTTGACCTGTCTTATTCCGGAATTGCTGAAATTGTTGGATGAAGGAAAGATTAATTTTACAGTAGGTGTTTCATTAACCTATTTATCAGAAACGGAGCAGATTTGGGTGAAAGACGGCATAGTGTCTGGAGCAAGCTCTGTTACAGGTTCAATGGCAACAAAACTGAAGCAATACAGCGGTGAAGGTAAACTGACAGAATTAGCGGTACAGCTTATTCTGAATGAAAAGAAAACAGAGACAGGAAAAGTTACTTTAACTGAAAAGAAAATACGAAAGTATTTCCCAAAGGAATATAACAGAGAACAGATTGAACAGGTTATCTATGAACTGCTTGATAACTGGAAGAAAAGCCAATAACGAGGGAAGGAGAGAAAGCAAAATGGCAAAATCCGAAAGCACAAAAATAGAGTTTGGTTATTTTCACGATTATGAATCGGAACAGTTTGCTTTTTACCGTATTCCCAAAGTATTATTCACAGATGAATATTTCCGTAATCTGTCCAGCGATGCAAAGGTTCTTTATGGGCTGATGCTGGACAGAATGGCTTTGTCTATCAGAAATAATTGGGTGGACAATGAGGGGAAAGTTTATATCATATTTACATTGGAACAAGTGATGGAATATATGAACTGCGGAAAAGACAAAGGTGTGAAAATTCTTGCAGAATTAGATACTGATAAAGGAATTGGTTTGATTGAAAGAGTAAAGAGAGGATTGGGAAAACCAACAATTATTTATGTAAAGAGCTTTGTATATAGAAAAGAAAAAGTATTAGATTCGGCAGAGAATGATAACCGAAGTCAAGAAGTCGGAAAAGCCGAAGTCAAGAGTTCGGAAAAACCGAAGTCTGGAGTTCTGGAAAGTCGAAGTCAAGAGTTCGGAAAAACCGAAGTCTGGAAGTCGGAAAAATCGAAGTCTGGAGTTCGGAAAAACCGAAGTACAGAAGTCGGAAAAACCGACCCTAATAATACTAATTATAATTATACTGATATTAGTAATACTGACAGAAGTAATACTGATCTTATCAATCTTTCAGATTCTTCCGAACAGCAGTCAATGGATTTGATGGAAGAGATGAAGCTATTCCAGATGAATACTGCACTTGTAAAAAGAAATATTGAATATGACTGTCTTGTACAACGATGCAGATTAGGGGAACAGCAACAGTTGGATGAAATTGTGGCACTAATTGTGGAAACAATCAGCATAGAACGGGAGAATATTACAATCAGTGGAGTGAAATACCCATATCAGTTCGTAAAAAGCAGATTATTGTTGCTGGAAGAAAGCCACATAGAGTATGTACTTGACTGTCTGCATGAGAATACCAGGGAAGTAAAGAACATAAAAGCGTACTTGCTTACCTGTCTTATGAATTCAATAACGACAATAGGCAATTATTACCAGGCAAAAGTAAATCATGATATGTACGGAGGTGGCATATGAGAGGAAAAGAAATTATAACAAAATTGATAATTCCTGGTGCAATAGCTATGATTATCTGCTTAATTGTTCACCCTATGTGCATGAATGGTGAAATATTAGACTGGAGAAAATTATTGCTTTTTGTGGGAATACCTTTCGGAATCCAGAAAATGTTTTTGTTGGTCGTTCCAAGAAATGTGGGGACAGGGGAAATGCTTGGTTTGGTGGTACTTAAACTGATGGTAGGAAGTTTGATTGGAATAGGGGTTCTTGCCTGGAGATTATTAGCTGTAGCAGGCATTTTGCTAAAAAACGGCATTTCTGGAATTATATGGATCATAAAAAGACTGAAAGAAATGGTGATCAAAAATGAGCGAAAAGCAACTGGAAAAATTGTATTATAGCATTTATCCAATGAATCAATGTGAGACACAAAGTAAAAGTTATGAAGAGACAAAGGAACTGTGTGAAACATTAGAAAAGGAAATGATAAGTCTAATGAGTCCGGATCTGCAGGCAATGTTTGAGGATTACAAGGAATATACTTTAAATCTTAAACAAACAGAACAGAGAGACGCTTACATAGATGGATTAGCGTTTGGGATTCGCACAATTTCGGAAGCCTTTTTACATGAGAACAAAAATAGAATATGGTGATTGAAAAATCAGTCTGTCAAGGCTGCTTTTTCTGTACCGCTTACATAGGAGGATGAGATGTGATTGATTTGATAATTATTATTATGGCAGGAATAGTGCTTTTGTTTTTGCTGTCTTGTTGCTTTATGGTTGCAAGGCTATTGGATGAGGAAATATCTATGTATGGATATGAAGGAAAAGAAAACTGGGAAAGGGAACAACTTCCCGACAAATTGTCGAGAAGTTCAACAGATGAAAGACATGGAGATAAATGAAAAGATTCGTTATTTTCGGAAACAGAGAGGGCTATCGCAGGAGCTGCTTGCAGAACGAACAGGAATTAATGTGAATACAATTCGGAAGTATGAAATAGGCATACGAAAGCCGAAAGTAGAACAATTAAAGAAAATTGCGGATGGACTTGAAATTAGTGTAATAGAATTTTTGGATATTGAAATAGAAAATGAAGCGGACTTGATTGCTATGCTGAAAAAAATCAGTCCGTTTTTTAAGTGGGACGGATTGCTTCATGTATTGGAGGGGGAAAAGTTTTTATGATTGGTGTAGGAAGTGCATTGATATCACTGTTTCTGGTTTTGGGTTGTTATTCATTAACACTGACAGCGAAAAGAGCAGATGAAAACTTATTGATGATCTGTGAACAGAATCAGAAAATTGAAAAAGAGAAAGGAAAGCAAGAAATGGAATCAAAGAGAGACATTTTGAGAGTGATTGAAAAAGAAATCAAAAAAGGAAGTGCGCCAGTTGCATTTGCGGGTTTGGGGTTTTCCGAGGAATGTTATCATTTGGTAGATAGTCAGGCTAAGATGAACCAACTTTTAGATTATTTTTTTCGCAATGAAGAATACGCAGCTTTGGCAGAGCGGCAGGTGAAAAGTAATATCTATGCAGAAATGGGCAAAAGGCTGAATTTCCGTAGTGCCAGATCTGATCGAGACAGAAAGAATATGGAGGTAGCGGCAAAACGATGGATTAAGAAAAAGCATCCAACATTTGATGGTGATGTATATGTCGAAAATATCCGGTGTTTTCTGGACATTTCCCAAGAAGAGTTAGAAAAACGTAAATGTACAGTCAATGAACAGGATACGACAGCACTTATTTTCAGCCAGAAACATCTTGAAGCATTATACTTGCAATGTCTTATGCACAGACGAAATGCGATGCAAGAGATTCCGGAATTAAAAGGTTTGTCAGAAACGTGCAACAGGATTTATAAATTGCAGGATGTAGATGTATTATTCCAATGCCTGCTGATGGATCAGATGGATTGGGAAGAAGAAAAGTTATATGTGCAGTTCAGCACAATTTATTTATTGAAGCAGACAGTGAAAAATTAAAACCCATGACTTCTCGACAATTTGTCGGGAAGTGGAAAGGAGTCAAATTCCAATGAAAATATATCTCCCCCATCTGTTAGTACCACCGTAATTTGCTGATCAGAATCGAAAGGAGGCGTGCAAATTGCAGGAAGAAGTTACTCAGAAAACAATCGCATTGTCGGTTAAAACTGCAAGAGTGACTGCCGACGTGTTAAAAAATATGCTGCGGAAGTATCTGTCAGGACAGAAACAAAAAGGAAAGAATCCTTATAAGGTTGGAAAACAGTCATACAAAGAACTGAAAAGCCAGGGTTCTGGTTTATCCAATATTGAAATCACAGATGGAAATATCAAGTCCTTTGAGCGGGTGGCGAAAAAATACCGTTTAGATTTTGCCTTGAAAAAAGACAGTTCGACCAAGCCACCGACCTACTATGTGTTCTTTAAAGGGCAGGATACAGAAATGATGAATCTGGCATTTAAGAAATATTTGGGTGTACAGATGAACAAAAAGGATAAGCCATCTATTATGAAAAAACTTATGCACTTTAAGGATGCTGTGTCTAAAGGAAAGAACAGAGAACGAGCAAGAGAACAGCAGAAAGACAGAGGGCAGAGTTTATGACGGAGAAAAAACAGCAGCATAAGAAGAAAAGAGGAAAAGTTCAGCATATCAGAGGCTCTCCGAAAAAGAGAAAAATATCTGGAAAAGCTGTTTTTTCCACAGAGAGTATCCCAGGAAAAATGCTTGCAGATGTGAAAAATCTGATTACGGACAAGGTAAGTGAATTGAAGAGGGCAGATCAGAAAAAGCTGTTTTTAGCTAATTTCCCCTATCTGATGTTTGCCTATTTTTTCAATAAGATTGCCTGGTTGTATCGGGTAAACACCGGAGCAACTTCCTGGGATAAATTTATGAATACCATTACTTATTTTGAACTGGCATTTCAGAATCTCTGGCCAAGTTTGAATCATATAGATTTGTTGTGTGGAATCGCAGGCGGCGTGGCTGTAAAGCTTATTATTATTTACCGCACGAAAAATGCCAGGAAATATCGGCTGGGTGTGGAGTATGGTTCTGCCAGATGGGGAACAGAAAAAGATATACGACCATATGCTGATCCTGAATTTGAAAATAATATTATTCTCACAGAAACAGAGAGTCTTACTATGTCAAGCAGACCAAAGAATCCGAAATACGCCAGGAATAAAAACATTCTGGTAATTGGCGGTTCCGGTTCTGGAAAAACCAGATTTTTTGTAAAGCCTAACATTATGCAGATGCACAGCTCTTATGTGATTACTGATCCGAAGGGAACTGTGCTTCTGGAAGTTGGCAGTATGCTGGCAAAAGGCAGTCCGATGACGGATGAGAATGGAAAAATCGTGCGGGACAAAGAGGGAAAAGTTATATATGAACCGTATAAAATCAAAGTTTTGAATACAATTAACTTCAAAAAATCCATGCACTATAATCCATTTGTATATATCCGCAGTGAAAAAGATATTCTAAAACTGGTAACAACCATTATTGCTAATACCAAAGGTGAAGGGCAGCAATCAGGTGAGGATTTTTGGGTAAAGGCGGAAAAACTCTATTATTGTGCCCTGATTGGTTATATCTGGTATGAAGGCAGGGAAGAAGAAAAGAATTTTAATACTCTGTTGGAAATGATCAATGTGTCAGAAGCCAGGGAAGATGATGAGAATTTCAAGAATCCAGTAGATCTGATGTTTGATGAACTGGCGCAGAAAGACCCGAACCATTTTGCAGTAAGGCAGTACAAAAAATACAAGCTGGCTGCCGGTGTTATAAGCTTGAAGAGACTTCTTAATCATCATTTTTTAAGAAATTGGAGCTCCAAAATGATTAAAAAGTCTCTTGAGGCTTATTTTTTGCCAAAATACAAAATTGTACTTTTTTAAAAACATTCTCAAAGGATGGCAACATTTTGCCTCGCCAGTCTGGATATAGTGTAAGGAGTTTTTCAAACCGACACAAAATCCAGAGAAATTTAAAAAAGTTACGTTACTACCTTGTAAAACAGCGTCCGAAAGATGGGTTAAGTGAGAGGAACTTTTTTGAAGATCCTTACACGAACCTTGACAACGGAGCAGCCTGCCCATAGTGATACCAGATTTGAATGTGCATTCAGCGTGTCGTTTCTGGCAAATACGTCCCGGAAACATCGGAACCCGGTACAGGAACGGATATGGAATGAAAACAGGCAATGAAAAATGAAAGGAAGGAGGAAAACGGATGCAGGAGAAACTTACCGCATTGTATGAACGTCTCAGCCATGATGATGACCTTATGGGCGAGAGCAACAGTATATCGAACCAGAAGCAGATGCTTTCAGAATATGCCGAATCCCATGGACTTACCCCATATATCCATTTTACGGATGATGGCATATCCGGCACAAGATTTGACCGCCCGGGATTTGTCAGCATGATGGATGCCATCAAAGCCGGGCAGATCGGGACGGTGATCATAAAGGATATGAGCCGGTTGGGACGTGATTATCTGATGGTCGGTCAGATTCAGGAAATGCTGCGCCAGAAGCAGGTTAGGCTGATCGCTATCAATGATGGTCATGACAGTCTGAATGGGGATGATGATTTTCTTCCTTTCCGAAACATTATGAATGAGTGGTATGCGAAAGACACGAGCAAAAAGATCCGGTCTACCTTTAAGGCAAAAGGCAATTCCGGGAAGCACGTTGCAAGCACCACACCATACGGATATCTGAAAGACCCGGAAAATAAGGAACACTGGATCGTGGATGAAGAGGCTGCACAGGTTGTTCGCAGGATTTTTCAGATGACAATGGACGGATATGGTCCTTACCAGATCGCAAAGAAGCTGAAAGAAGATCAGGTGGAGATCCCGGCAGTACACATGGCAAGGCATGGGGCAGGATTATGGCAGGGAAGAGTGGACGAGATCAAAGACCCCTATGCGTGGGGTTCGTCGACGGTGGCAGGGATCCTGAGAAAGAGGGAATATCTTGGTCACACTGTTAATTTCAAGACCAGAAAGCATTTTAAGGACAAAAAGAGCCATTATGTGTCAGAAGATAACTGGACAGTATTTGAGGACACGCAGGAAGCGATCATTGATCAGGAAACCTTTGATAATGTCCAGAGAATCCGGAAGAATGTCCGCAGATACCCGGACGGATGGGGAGAAGCACATCCACTGACAGGGCTGATGTATTGTGCCGATTGCGGGGCAAAAATGTATGTGCACCGGGTAAATAATGGGAAAAGAATCCCACAATATACCTGTTCTGCATATAGCAAGGTTCCGGTTGGAACACTCTGCCCGACACAGCACAGGATTAATGCGGATATTGTGATGGAGCTGATAAAAGACCTGCTGAAAGCTATCGCAGAATATTCCCATCTGAACCGGGAAGAGTTCATTGAGACAGTGAAGACAACACAGAATTCCCAGCAGTCCAGTGAAATCGTGAGGCTGAAAAACAGGATAGCAGAAGCGAAAAAGCGTCTGCAGGAACTGGAAAAACTGATCTGCCGAATATATGAGGATAATATCCTCGGTAAGCTGCCGGACGAACGTTACGCAGTCCTTGATGGGCAGTATTCCAAAGAACAGAAAGAACTGACAGCGGAAATTTCAGAATTGGAAGCAGAGGTAGCCGGATATGAAAATGGCAGACGGTCTGCGGAAAGATTTATTGCACTGGTGGACAAATATCAGAATTTTGATGAACTGACCACATATATGCTGAATGAGTTCGTGGAAAAGATTCTGGTGCATGAGAGGGACAGGAAAGGAAGCCAGCAGACCACACAGGAGATTGAGATTTATTTTAATTTTGTGGGAAGGTATCTTCCACCGCATTTTGGAGAAGTCCAGCTGACACCGGAAGAGGAAGAAGAATTACGAAAGCGGGAAGCCAGGAAGGACAGGCTGCACCAGAATTATCTGAGGCGGAAGGCAAATGGAAAACAGAAAGAATACGAAGACAAAGTAAAAGAAAAAAGAAAAGCCGAGATCGAGGCGAAGAAGGAAGCAATCCGGCAGGAAGATATTACGAAAGGTGTGTTTGTTCCAGTGTCGATGCTTCCGGCTGCAGAACCAAAGAAAGGGGTGGTAAATACATGAAAGAATTGAAACCGATGATACATGATGAAAAGAACGGACTGGATTATATCCTTGTGGGAGATTATTATATCCCGTTGATTCGTGTGGCGGAAGAAACCAGAGATATTGGTTTCTATGGAAGCCTACGCAGGAATTTTCTGAAAGACTACCGGCAGGCTTTGTATTCCCAGCTTATGCTGACAGGAAAGCTTTGGACGTATCTGGCTGACCTGAATGAAATCTGCGTGGAACGCAGGGACAGCATGATGGATCAGATGATGGAAGCAGAGGGTGTCACAGAGGAATTAAAGGGAAAAGACCAGATGGAATGGCTTCGCAGGGTAAATAACATCCGCAACAGAGTGGATGAAGTAATCCTGACACAACTGGTCTATGTATAGGGGGATGCTTATGAGATACCGAATTGAATACGCAGATGGTCGTTGCTGTAATTTCGCCAACAGCCGGAAAGACCTTCTGGAATGGCTGAAACTTTTAAAGGATGAAGAGATCACAGATATTCGGAAAATCTACAAAAACGGTGTGACGGATTCCGTACTTGAAAAGTATCAGAATTATCTGGATAAAAATGCCGGATAGGAAGGAGAAACAGGATGAAAGCCATCCGATTTATTTTAAGAATCTATAAATGAGCAAGTTCGTGATTTTGCATAAAAGAAAGACACCTCGATTCCATGTGTTGTATAATGAAAGTGCCAAAACAAACATTTGCAACATTTACGAAAGAAGGTGTCTCTCGCA
>NZ_JAHLPQ010000041.1:0-16660 GCF_018917985.1 Blautia sp. MSJ-36
CTAGTCATAATTTATTATACCATGAATGGCAGGTTCTTCGGAGCCTGCTTTTTCATTTGAACACAAAAAAGGAGCCATTGCTCCATAGATGATTACTCATCTATTTTGCAACAGCCCCTCATATTCAGACTTCTTAATTCCATTACCGTAACGGTCACAGATATCCTCTTAATCTTCAAAGCAGGTGATCACATAGCGGTCACTTTCTATGATCACATCAGAAACATTCTCTCTGTCCCAGATCGCATCGCTGATGATATCTTTCAGCTTATCATCCATAACGATATTAAAATTCTCCTCGATCACCTGAAACGGAACTCCCTCATTCTCCTGTGCATACTCCATGATAAAATCAAGAATCTTCTCTTCCATACCTCAAAATCTGCCTTTCTGTAAATACTAACGTTTAATATATTACATCAGATTTCCGCAGATGTCCAGATATTTTCCAGCCATGTCCATGCAGTATTCCATAAGATATTATGCCAGTATACACACCCCTTTACATTTCGTTCTATATCAGAATCTGGTATGTCGGTTCACATATTTTGCTTTATATTTGGAGTACACAATGGTCTGATCCTTGTAAAGGCCATAATATCCCGATGCTGCATAGCTGATAGATACTGCGATCAGATAGAAGGATACTCCCTTAAATCCAAACATTTCAAAAGCGATCAGGATCGAAGTGATCGGACAGTTGGTCACACCGCAGAAAACTGCTGCCATTCCGCAGGCTGCACAGATCGACGGAGAAATTCCCATAAGATTACCCATCACACAGCCAAAGGTAGCTCCAATGCAGAAAGAAGGTACGATCTCTCCCCCGCGGAATCCTGCGCGCATAGTCAGTGCTGTAAGCACCATTTTCCAGAAAAAGGCGAAAGTATCCGCCTGTCCGTTTTCCACCGCTTTTTCAATAAGCTCCGCACCAGCGCCCATATATTCATCTGTTCTCAGAATAAAGGTGACAACAATGACCAGACAGGCGCCCACTGCAACCCTGACATATTTATTCTTAAACCATCTGCCATAAAGTCCTGCTGCACCATTCAGCGCAATACAGAACATAATGCTGACAACTGCACAGCCCAGAGCGATCACTCCCATTTTCAGTCCAGTTTCCACAGTCAGTGCCGGAATATCCGTCACATGAAAACTTTCCGGTGTGACTCCCATTCCGGCTGCAAATCCGGAAGCGATCAATGACGCGATCATACACGGCATCAGTGCTGCATAATACATCACGCCCACACTGACCACTTCCAGCGCAAAAACTGCCGCTGCCATCGGTGTTCCAAACAATGCGGAAAACGCCGCGCTCATGCCGCACATGACAATTACATGACGGTCCTCCTCGTCCAGATGGATCCATCTTCCAAGCTGGTTGGCAATACTTCCTCCAAGCTGGATTGCTGCTCCCTCACGTCCCGCAGAACCACCGGTAAGATGAGTCAGCGCCGTTGTGATAAAGATCAGAGGCGCAGAAAGGATCGGCACATCATCTCTGGAACGCACGGTAGAAAGAACCTGATTGGTCCCTCCATCCTCTTTTCCAAGCTTCTCATACAAAAATACAATGACAAGTCCTGATAACGGCAATAAAAGAAAAATCCAGTCATGAGCCTTCCTGTAAGCGATTACAGCCTTCAGTGTAAAAGAAAACAGTGTACTGGCTGCCCCTACGATACATCCTGTAACAACAGCAAGAACCAGCCACTTGATCAGATTTGACATATCCCGGCTGATTCTTGCACTGTAATAATATAAATGCTCCTTTAATCTTTTGTTATGATCTATCCCCATGTTCCTTCCCCTCTTTTCTTTGCTGTCTGCATTATACTACATTTTTTCGCTCAGTAAAAGAAAGAAGAGAAAGCACTGTCATTTTTTCTTCCGGGAAATATACCTGTGTATCAGGATCGAAAATACACTGATCATCACAAGAAGTACCGCGGAGAGCCAGAATGCCGGTGATCCGGGATTCTTGATATTTGCTCCAAATATCGTGGCAAGGATAACTCCCGGAAGTGTTCCCAGCATCCCGCCCAGCATATATATTCCAAATGGGATCTTCACCGCACCCAGAAACAGGCTCACTGCATCCCCGGACAAAAAATTCAGCGTTCTCATAAAAAAAGAAATATACAAAGGATTTCCGTTCTGGTAATCCACCACTGTTTTCAGCTTCGGATATTTGGAAGTAAGATTCTCCACCATGGAAGAGCCGGAAAAACGTCCCATCCAGTAAGGAATTGCCAGTGTAACTGCTCTTCCCAGAAAGTTCACCAGAAGTGCAGTTCCTGTAGAAAACAGATGTCCTACAGCCAGCTGCAGAACTGCAATGGGGAATACAAAGGAGACACTTTTCATGGCGTAAAACACAAGCATAAGTAATGCTGCCTTAACAGGTTCCTTCGGTGTATAGCGCAGGATCTTTTCCACAGACAGATCCTTTCTGTAACGGATGCAGAAAAGAAGCAGTACAAAAAGAAACACCACGGGCAGATATTTTCTGATGTTATCAATCATTTTTTTCATGGTCTGATCCCTCCGTTTTCAAAAAAAGAGCACCGGCACCTGTTTCCGGTACCGTGCTCTTTCATAAGTTCTGCTTTTTTAAGTTTCAGGATCAGCAGCCTTTCTTCGCTGCCTTTCTCTCCTGGTCTTCCTTCCACATTTCCTCTGCTACCGGCTTCCAGTTTTCAGCATACCGGTCACATTTCGCACAGAGATGCTCTGCACTCTCCGGTGACTGAAGATCTGTGGAATGTGCTCCGGATTTTTCTACCATTTCTCTCAGCTTCTGCGGATTTTCAAGCATCGGGCATGGACGGTACATATTGTCATTAAACGGCTGTCCGTCATGATATGCCATCATCATCGGAGACTGCAGTGCTTCCAGAAGTGTTTTCTCGCGGATATTGGAATCAGAATAATGGATAAACACACATGGATCGATATCGCCGTTTGCATTGATATGCAGATAGCGACGGCCGCCTGCAATACATCCTCCCACAAACTCTGCATCATTCTGGAAATCCATGGCAAACAACGGCTTTGTTGCACGGTATTTACGGATACGCTCATAGGTTTCTCTTCTCTGTGCAGGAGTAGGAAGCAACTCCGGTGCTGCATCATTTCCAACCGGCATATAATGGAAATACCAGATAAAGTACGCTCCAAGATCGATCAGGCTGTCGTAAAATGCCTCTGATGTGATAGACTCGAAATTTGCACTCGTAT
Source organism: Blautia sp. MSJ-36 (assembly GCF_018917985.1). Taxonomy (NCBI): domain Bacteria; kingdom Bacillati; phylum Bacillota; class Clostridia; order Lachnospirales; family Lachnospiraceae; genus Blautia; species Blautia sp. MSJ-36. The sequence continues at coordinate 3,247 of NZ_JAHLPQ010000041.1, forward strand.
AACATGCAGAGATACCAAATACAAGCTTCTTCTCTCTGAGAAGATTGATGGCCTTGATAACCTTCTGGTATACACCATTTCCTCTTCTGCCATCTGTTGCAGTCTCAAATCCTTCCAGTGAAATTGCAGGAACAAAATTTCCCACCCGAAGCATATCATTTGCAAAATCCTCATCGATCAGTGTGGCATTTGTGAAGGAAAGGAAGATACAGTCATTATGTTTCTCGCAAAGACGGATCAGATCCTTTTTTCTTACAAGTGGCTCTCCGCCTGTGTAAATATACATATAAACGCCAAGCTCCTTACCCTGGCGGATGATGTCATCGATCTCATCGTAGGTGAGGTTCAGCTTGTTTCCATACTCTGCTGCCCAGCATCCTGTACAGTGCAGGTTACATGCACTTGTTGGGTCAAGAAGGATCGCCCACGGGATATTACAGCCATATTTCTCACGGCATTCATCCTGTTTCTTCCAGCCTGCAAGATTTGCATTGATAAAGAAGTTTGCAACCAGAGTTTTCATAACATGCGGATCAATATCAGTTACCAATCTATGAATAAACGGATAATACGGATGTTCCGGATTAGAAATGGCTTCGCGGATCATTGCTCTCTGTGTAGGAAATCCACCACCGGAAAATTTATCTGCCCAGTCCATGATCTTGATAAAATTCTTATCAGGATCTTTATAAACATAATTGAATGCCTGTTCAAGTCCGAATTTCTTAAGTGTGTTCATTGCGCTCATACTATCTCTCCTTATTTCTCTCAATGTAAATATGCAATCTAGCTAAACGGACATCTTCATTCCGTCACACTGCATTTCGAGTACCAAAGCTTTCTTACTATCTTTGCCTGACTCATGGTGTTACTGTACGTTTTTTCCATTTGAATAACAATAGACAATATAATTGGTATGACCAAAAACTAGGCAAATCTGTTAAAATGCCTAAATATTTTTTAATAATCCCTATAAATAAAGGGTTTTTAGGTCAATATTTGTGAGTTGACACCATTTTTACACCATTTTACTCAGGCTATTCAGCTCGCCTTCTTATAGTTTCGTTCATCGCATCTTCAAGCATTAATATATTGTGAGTTTTTTGAGATTCATTGATATCCGTATAGATATCAAGTGTAGTATTTACGCTCTTGTGTCCTAAATATGCCTGTACAATTTTAGGATTGATACCTTCATCAAAGCATCTTGTCGCAAAAGTATGTCTTAATGTATGTGGACCAAAGTACGCCATTGGTGGCTTAGAGTTTGCTGCTCGTACTACATTTACCCGATCAATAACATGTTTCATAGCTGAATAAATACATCCTCTTGATATTGGATTCCCCGAATGTGTAGTGAATATTAACTGTGATTTATTTAACGGATCATTTTCATTCAGTTTTAATATCTTTTTTAAAACTGTTATTTGATCTTGTATAGCCTTTTTACACATATTATTCATAGGGATAGTCCTATTTGCTGATGGTGTTTTGGGCGGAGTAACATGAAAACTACATTGTTCTCCTTCGCTTTTATAATATACAGATGTTTTATTCACGCTTATTTTACAATTATAAAAATCAACATCACCAATAGTTAGTGCAGAAATCTCTCCGAATCTCATGCCAGTATTAACTATTGTAATAAATAGATTGTTATAATATGAATTTACACTCATATCAAAAAAATCTATCTGTTGCTCTAATGTGAGCGCCGTGCCTTTTTTATTAGGTTCATCTAGCTTTTTAATTTTTAACATCGGATTTTTTGTACAAACATTATCTGCCATCGCACATTCAAATATGTCATATAGCATTCTGCTAATGCAATTTATGGTCGATTTTTTAAAATTATTTTTATTTAGATTTCCAATTAGATCAACCACCATAAGCCTATTTATTTCATTAACTCTCTTCCTCCCAAGAAATTCTTGAACATGATTTCTGTACATAGACTTGTATCTTAATATTGTAACTTCTTTAACATAATTTTGTTTATAAATACGTATCCATTTATCAAACCATTCGTCCAGAGTTATACTTGGATTAATCGTGTTGTTTAATCGGTAATCTTCAACAATTTCATTATGTAGCTCGTTCTTAATATCTTTTAATGTCTTGCCATACACAGTCCGCCTTTTACCAAAACGATCAGTAAAACGAGCTTGATATCTGCCATCCTTCCTTTGTGTGATACCTTTACCAAGTTCCTTACCTTTTAAATCTTTCCCCATCGTATCGTATTCCTTTCATGCCCTACATACGATTACGACAGAACCTTTTCAGCATTATTCTATCATAATCTACGGGCAATATCCAATTATTCACTGTTTTGTTCCAATAAAAAAAAGAGCATCCCAGCTCTTACATGACATATTCTTACAGCCGGTCCAGCTAGAGTTTTCTTCTCACTGCTACCGCTACTTCCGCCGCTGCTGCCATCCTACCACGTTCCGGGAATGCTCTTTACATCTGTTTTGTTCTTCCTTCGTATAATTATTCGCATTCTTCCATGTTCTGTTTCAGTATCTTTCCTACGTCCAGAACATGTGCTTCCGCTTCTATGTCCTCCACATTGTCTGTTATTGTTGTTGTGTACATGATTGCTGTTCCTCCACTTACATTACAATCATATAAAGCTGCTATTAACAAGTCCTGAAACTGTTCCTGTGAAAGCTGAAAGGATGGACAGTCCGCATTTTTTATCTTCTCTTCCAGTTCTTTGTTATGCTCTGCATCCGGTTTGCTTGCATAATATGTCAGATTTTTATGGATCTCCCGGGGCAGCAGTTGCAAATTCTCCGCACGGTTGCACTCTTTTCCTTCACTTGGCTTATACTGGTTCTTTTTTCTGATGTGGTGAATTTCGTTATCTTCAGAACCAAACTCATTTTCACAGAAACAGTCACTCATTACCCGGTACATGCTAACATGTTTATTGTGTTTCTGGTCTACAATTTTGTACTCATAATACCAGTCCTGTCCCGTCCGGCTTCCATCTTTATTTTTTATTCCTGTATGTCTGTGGTTTGGTTTTATTACTTTAATTTTACTGCCGTATGCAGAAAACAGATAACCCTTGTTGGACACAAACCAGTATGCCGGGTATGGTTCCTTACACTGGACGATCTGCTCTCCTTCCTGCATAACATAATTAAATGTATTCTTCATCAGATCATCAAATTTCTTACTATATTCTTCTCTGGTATATTTCTTATATTTTCTCATTTTTTTACTCCTTTTACTCATAAATAATTTTTCTTATAAATAAGAGCACCTGTAACTGGCACAGATGCCCTCGTGTTTTAATCCTCATCGGAATTTCTTAAATTCTTTTGCAAGCTTCCTGTCATGTTCATCAAACATCTGGCTTACCGTTTTCTTCAGTTCCTGCATGTTGTTTACGTCCACACCATTTACAATAAACTGATAATCATTACTTATGGTAGCTTCTTGTCTGGCTGGCGTCTCTTTAACGCTTGGGGTTCCTGCTTTCTGCATAACCTCTGTAAACTCCTGCATGATCGCTGTTGTTGGCTTCAGAAGCTTTGTAAAATCCTGTGTCAGCACCGTTTCTCCCGGCTTGGCCCCAATAAATCCGGTGTCACCGTTCTTTATGATCGCATCGCCCAGAAGTGTTCCCATAGTTGCCGGGATCAGGTTTCGGATCACTCCACCCTTGGAGAATCCAAACGTCTGAAGCTTCTTGACCATAGCGTTCTTCTTTTTAGTGTCCCATTTAGATACATTCTTTGCATCCTTATAGCCCAGAATCGAAGCTGCCTTTACAATGTTTGCATTGCTGGTTTTCTTACCTTTCTTTGCAAAGTGCTTCACAAGCGGATCTTTGATTTTCTCGATTTCTGCGTCACCGCCTGTATAAGATGGCAATGCTTTATACCATTTCTTCAGCTCTGCTTCTTTCTTTGTATTCGCCTTTACAGTATTGGCGTTCTGTCCGGTTGACATATTAAGGACACGGTTCTTTTCTTCTGTGGTGAGAGAATATTTCTTACTCTTGGCTGTACTGTTCACGATCTTGGAGTTTTTCGTTGCATCCTTCAGTACAGACACATTTAAGCTTACCGCCTTACAGTATCCGCCAGCTCCCTGAACTTTGATTACTGTTTTCCCGGTCTTTAATCCCTTCAGGGTAATGCTGTCTGCTGTCTGTGTGATTTTCACAATCCCTTTTGCAGATGCCGTACAGTTAAAATTCTTATTGACTGCGGTTGACGGGCTGAAGCTTACCTTTACGGTTGCTGTCTTTCCCACATTCACAACAACGGATTTCGGATTTAAAGAAATACTCTTCAGGGTTTTATTCTGTGCATCCATAGCAGCATTACGAACTGCTTTGTCCGCAGCAGTATTCCCGGTTCCTGTAGATCCTGAAATACTTGTATCTTTGATGCCTGTAACTGCACCGTCCGCTTTCTTGCTGTCTGTAGAATCATTCTTCAGGTTTGAATCCTTAATATTATTCTGGAACTGATCCGAAACCTTTAAGCCTGTGTTTGCAATGATCTGGTTGATTTCTGCATAGGCATCCTTATATTTTTGCTTTGTTGTATTCAGCATCTCGTCTATGATAGCGGTTTGCATCTGAGAGTTGGATTTCACTGCATTTAAAGTATTGTCCAGAGCATTGTCGGCCTGATCGGTAAGGTTATCATAACCCTTGGATATTAGCTCAACCTGATGGCTGTGTTTGGTATCTTCCAGATCTTCCTCTTTTTCCGCCAGCTCTGCTTTTAATTGTTCCAGCTTGGCCTTGGCAGCAGCGTTTGTGGTTCCTTCCAGAGCTGCGATCTGCGCTTTGATTGCATTAATATCTTTATTTTTGCTCTTGATAGTCTTATCAAACTGATAATACTCTTCCTTGGCATCTTTAGCTTTCTGTCGTATATCAACATTTTCTTTCAGAAGATCGTTCTCTTTTGTAACCTGATCCTCATACATTTTCAGCATTTCCTGATTATAACTGTAGATCGCCTTGGAAGATTCCCGGATTCCGTCTGTATACTGTTTCTGATATTCTTTCAGCTGTTCTTCTGTCAGATTTCCTGCATTGTATTCTTGCTGTGCATTTTCCCACTGTGCCTTATAGTCCGCAATTTTCTGCTGTTCCGCATTCAGTCCCTTATTGATAAGAGCAATGTTGGCAGCTCCCTGTGCCGTCAGTTCACCGGCATCAGAAAAGAACGTATCCGAATCCAACATACCTTTTAAAGTGTCGCAGTCGTCAATCAGTTCATCCAAAGAATCAATGGCGTCATCAAAAGGTTTAAACCGAATCTCCACGGCTGCTTTCTTGAATTCCGCTGTGCTTTTTGCTGCATCAAGGATCGCCTGTGTATATCCATTAATCTCATCCATTACTTTCTGATATTCCGGTGAACCCGGAGACAGTGTTTTTAGCTTCGCCATAGCAATTTTCTTTTGATTCTGTAGTGCCAGGATGGTCTGATCGTTGATTTTCGCAGCCTGAGCATAATCATTTACCGTCAGATTTCCATATTTGCTGCCTTTATAATTGGTAGCTTCTTTGAAATTTCGGAAAGAGGAAAGATTATCTGACCTGCCCTGATACATTGCAGTCTTATACTCCGCAGCATTTTTCTTCAGCTCATACATAGTATTGGAAAGCTCTTTTGCGGACTGCTTACAATTATAAAATTCATCCCGAAGATCATTCAATCCTGCCTGTGCTTTTTTATAAATATCCGAAGTTTCTCCATATTTTTTACGGATTTTCTCCATCTGTGCCCGGTATGCCACCATTTCTTTTTGCAACAATACTGCCTGTGCTTCCTGTGCTTTCCTCTGGCTGTTTACGTCCTTATAATATTTGCTGCCGGGAGCCTGTGATTCCCCGTTTTCTTCCCGGTACTTCAATCTGCTTTCGATCACGGAGCTGCTTGTAGAATATACTTTTTTCAGATCATCAAAACGGTTGGTAATGTTATCCAGCTTCTGCTGATCCACTTCCTTCTCTTTTTTCTTCAGTTTTTCCAGCTCAGATTCACATTCATTAATCTTATCGTACCATTCTTTATAAGCTTCCACCTTGGATTTCGTATCTTCATCCAGAAGATCAATGTTAACTTCACCATTCTGGACTTTGTTCCTGAGATCCTGTGAAAGACCGATCATATCTGCGTAAGCTTCTGCCTGATATTTATAATATCCCTGTGCCTGTTGATATCCACCCTTCAGTTTGGAAATATCCGCAAGCTCTTTATCCAGATATTTATTCTGGTTCGTATAACTGGAATAATTCTCTGCTTTTGCAGCATTCAGATCTATGGAATTGTTATATTTTGTAGTGAACCGTTCAAACCAGTCTATTGCATTTTTCCACGGATCTTCCCATGATTCCACGTTTTCTGCTGCTCCTGTAACAGCTTTTGCTGCACTGGATGTATCTTTTGCAGCCTGTGTAACAACATTTTCTGTATTGGAAGAGGATTTTGAACCACTATAAGTTGTATGTTTGGATGCAATATTCGCCTGTTTCGCAGAAATTCCACCTGTAACCATAGCCGATCCGCTTGCTTGTGCCAGACCTCTGCTGTTGATAAACCCACGATCCAATAAAGTTTCCGTCTGAAGATGGTTGAATACAATGCTTCCTGCCGGGATATTTACGAACTCTGCTCCATTATCACCTACAGTATTCCATGTACCAGTTGCAGGATTGACTACAATTTCACGTCCCAATTCACCTACCAGAGTAGTTCCACCTGTTTTCGTAGCCCAGTTACCACTTGCCTGTGCATGGCCTGAAAGATGATTGTACTGTGCTGAACCTGATGCATGAGCTGTTCCACTGGCATGAGCTGTTCCATTTGCGCCACCTGCACCTTTTGTTGGTGGTGTTGTATTTGTCCAGTTCACGGTTCCAGTTGCTGTGAAATATGTTTTTACTCTGGATATATCATTTCCCCATGCTACAAGACCAGAAGAACGGTGTACCTGTGCTGCAAACGCATCTACAGCCCCGGTTTCATTATCCCATGTCACTTTACCGGAAGATTGCTTTTCTTCTGCTGCATAAGCATCTACAGCATCAGAATTTACTCCCATTTTTACCATTACTTCAGGACTTAATCCCTGTAAAGATGCAGTGATCGTGTCCGCGGAAGTGGTATCAATACTCAGCTGTGCTTTAATCTCAGGACTTAATCCCTGAATCTCACCAACCAGACTGTCCACCTTGCCTTGTGCTTCTGAAGTATCTGCCCCGACTGAAGCCTGTAGTTCTACACTGTTCTGTGCTTCCTGAAACTGCTGCAATAAAGATAACGCATTTCCAAGCTCTCCATCCACCTGTGAAGTATCTACAGACATGACCGCAGGAGCTTCCAGCATCTGTTTCTGTGTAACACAATACTGGATCACTGCGTTGGCATCATCCACCTGAGAGGAATCCACATCCAGAGTAGTCTTATAATTCTGCATCTGAGATATGGTATTGTCCAACGTCTTGACTTTATCCTCGGTATTATCAATGTCGGAAACATCAATCTGGATATTCATGTCGGTATCACCAGACATTTCCTCGATCCGTCCCTTGGCTTCCCCGGCTGCGACTGCCATATCACCTAACGTTTTTGTGGCTTCATCCGCCCAGTCAAACTCTCCACCAAATTCTTCCATTTCTCCAAACATGGATTGAACCATTGGAAGTGACAAGTTTAATCCTTCCGCAAAGTCCTCCATCGTTTTCTGGCCTGCAATCTTATATTCGCCGCTTGCTTCATCCAGCTCCATTAATCCTGCTTTGGTAGCTTTCGCACAGAACTCCTGCACATCAAGGCCGATCCGGTTGCCATCCTCGTCATGGTTAAAGTAATGTTCGATGGAACTCATATAAGAAGAAACAGATTCTGCGTCCTGACTGTCCACGGTATCAGGAACAATAAAATCCACAGCTGCCTTATAGGAGTTAGTTCCGACCCTTCCGTAATCCTCAGAATCACTGTTCTTTGTTACGTTATCAATCTTTTCCATAGCTCCCATGGCATCATCGAACATATCACCAGATTCCGAAGCGTTCTGTTTGTCAAGCCAGTTCTGGTAAGCCCCGGTTGCCTCCCTGAGAGATGCGGAGAGCAGATCCAGCTGATTGCACTGGTTTACGATTGCGTCATTATCTGATAAGAGAGCATCAATACTGGACTGGATTGCCTGTGCTTCCTCACCTTTTGCATCGGTTAATCCTCTTAACTGATCCTGAAGCTGTTCGATCTGTGCAATGTTCTGCATGTACTGATTCTGTTTTTCTGCTTTCTGGCTGTTGTTGGTCTGGATCTGTTCCTCAGCCTTGGCTTTCTGTAATTCCCGTACTTTCTCTGCATTCAACTGTAAGGCTCCATTATTATATTCCAGAGCGGAAGTATAATCTGCAAGCTCGTCTGAGTTGAAATCATCCAGAGATATTGATTTTCCGGTACTCTGTGCATCCAGAACAGATTCCGCTTTCTGGATTCCGGTTAATGCAGCACTGGCTTTGTCGATCCTTTCACTGATATCCCCGATGGAATCCGCTGCTTCGTCCAGAGATGATCCAGTACTGGAAGATACAATACCAAGCTCTACAAGCATACTGGCAAGATTTGACACACTGGACGCAGAAGTATCACTGATAACACCTGCGTCAAGGGCAGCCTGTACGATGGCATTAATCTGATCTTCCCCCTCCTGTATTCCGTCTGTTTCAAACGCATACCGGAAGTCTGTATCTGAGAGATCCATAGATTTCAGTTCATCTGCCATACTAGACAGGCTTTCCGAATTATTTAAAAGATCATCCAGAGACACATTGGCATCACTGGCTGCATCTTTCAGGTCTGAATAAGCATCTGCAATCGCTCCGGTATCTCCTGCAAAGTGCATAGCTTCCCCGGTCTTGATCGCCGTATCTCCAACATCAGCAAGAAGTCCCTGTATATGCTGTCCGTCTACATCCAATCCTTTTGTATCCAGCTGCATCAGATCTTCATTGTTCCAGCCTTCCCCGGCTTCTTCAATCAGAGACTGAATATATTTTTCCACAGTTCCTCTGCTTAATAGTTCTGCCCCGTGATCGGTCTGAAGCATAGGAGAGAACGCAATCTCTACACCGTCAAATTCTTCACTGCTGCCAAATACGGTTGAGAAAGAGCCTTTCATATCCGCAGCATACTGATCCCAGTTCTGTGCTTCATCATCCCATGACTGTAAAGCAGACTTATAAGCTTTCAGATTTTCGTCTGTCCATTTTAGGATCTGCCGATTATTGGTATCAATATTTCCAAACTTTGACTGTGAAGTATCAATTCCCAGTTCCTCAGCTTCTGCCATTACAGATTTATACTGATCCAGAGCATCCTTCAGATTATCCGCTTTCTCTTTGTCTACACCATTCAAAAGAGAATCAATGGCTGAATCCTGTGAGCTTTTTGCTCCGGTAAGCATATCCTTAAAGTTTTTATTGGCAATGGCTGTATCATTCAGCTCGTCCCGGATTTCTTTTACCTGATCTGCATAAGTGGACATGCCTGTATTTTTCACCAGACCGTTTACTGTGCTATCCAGTTCTGAGAATTTCTGGGATGCTTCTGTAATCTTGCTGGTATCTCCATCGGCAATCGCATTATTATAATCCTCAACCGCTTTTGCATAGTCTGAGATCCACTTGGAAGCTTTCTGTTCCGTATCACCGGACTTATACAGCTTATCATCGGATAACAACTCTGCTTCCTGTGCCTGTTTATAAATATCCTGATATTCACTGAGAACATCCTTTGCTTTTGTCAGACCGGATGCTGCATTGTTAGCAAGCTGATCGGTTACATCCGTTTCACCAAACTGATCCTCAATACCGGAAACCTCAGTCATGAAATCATTCAAAGCGTCTTTTGCGGTAGAAGCATCCGCATTAAACTGAATATCCATCGTGATTCCGTCTGCACTGTCCAGTTTAAATACATCTTCTCCATAGGTTTCCTGAAGCTTCTTAATGGATTTCTTGATTGCTTCCGATTCCTCTGATCCGTTATCATAGAACTGGCCTAAGTAGGTATGACGGTTTTTCTCCATCTCTTTCTGGGCTTTATCAATGCCTTTTTTATTCTCATTCAGGAAATTCTGAGACTGTTTTTCGTTCACCTGATCCAGTAATGCGATCTGCTCCGTAAGAGATCCGTTTATCAGATCAAGCCCACTGACCTGATTTCCGTAGGATTCGGATAAAGATTCCTGTATGGATAACAGCTCGCTCTTTGCGTCCGCTGCTTCCTGCTCTGTCAGTGTACCGGATGCAAGGGCTGTCCTTAATTCCTGAATCCTGCTGATATTATCCTGTATGGAAGTCGTGTTCTCTTCCCATGTATTTCCTGCACTTTTCGCAGAGCTTACTGCTTCCTCAATGGATCTTTTATAAGCACTGTAAGCCGTAACTGCTGCGGTAACACCTGCTGCAACCAAAATCAGAGGATTTGCCATCAATGTTGCAAGCATTCCCTCCATAGCACCGGATAATGTAAAGGTACTGGCAGCAGCAGCTTCATTGGCAGTGGTTAATCCCATTGCAGCAACAGCGGCCTGTGCTTCTGCTTCACTCATTCCCTGATTTACAAGGACTGCTGCCCTCTGTGCTTCTGTTAATGCTTTGCTGGACAGCACCATCTGTGTCTGGGATTCGCTTAATCCCTGTGTCAATCCTAACAGCTGCTCAAAAGAATCTGTGGAAATTTCTGCCATTCGGCTGATATCCATAGCCTGTCCCATGTTGGAAAACTCCCGGAACAGATTTATCAGCTGTTGAAATGCGTATACACCACCAGCAGATGCAAGTCCGGTCAGAGATGCCTGTAAGATATCTGTATTCGCTGCAAAGTCCGCCATTGCTTTTGCCCCATCCAGAAATCCCGAATACATGTTATCTGATACCAGAGAAGTAGACAGGTTTTCCAGAGATGCTTTCAGGGCATTGGTCTTGGCTTCCAGAGAGTTTAAATAATTGTCCTGAAACTTCTTCTCTGCGGTTCCTTCTGAATTATAAGCGGTTTCTGTCAGCATTTTTACCTTATCATAGTTATCCAGCATGGCAATCACACTGTTGGCCTGATGGGTTCCGCCGAGAGCTGTACTAACCGCTTTCTGTGTATTCTTATTTAAAGTGTCCCATTTATCTGCCACAGAATCAATGATTGTTTCCGAATCAAGAAACTGATCGTTGTTATCCCTCATGGTAATACCGATCTTATTCAGAACTTTCTCCACATCATTCAGTGCTTCCCCGTTATCATCCACGAATTTTCCTGCTTTGATATTGTTCATTCGGGACAAAATACTCTTTAAAGAAGTACCGATGGTTTCATCACTGCCCTGTGTTACATCCTTGATCGTAGCAATAATGGCAGCTGTTTTCTCCAAACTCATACCAACATTATTCGCCTGTGATGCAACTTTCTGTAAGGAAGTACCGATTCCACCTGCATCCGAAGCACTCTTTAAGTCAATGCTGGTCAGGATATCATTGATCCTGCTGGCCTGATCTGCACCAAGCTTAAATCCATTCAGTGTAGAAGTCAAAACCTGTGCTGCATCTTCTGAACTCATCTGTGCATCCTTAGATAAAACCATAGAATCTTTGATAAGCTGGTTGGTATCTGCCATGGAACGTCCCTGTCTCAGCCATGTATTTGCAGATTCCGCTACATCAGATGTAATACTTCCGATCTCCTGACCCAGTTCGTTGTAGCTCTGCATCAGATCTTCCGTATAAGTCTTGTCTTTTCCGGTTACCATTGCAAGGTTGGTTTTCAGATCGTCAAACTCTTTTACTGTAGAAACTGCTTCTTTTCCTGCATCTACGATCTTATATAATCCATCCTGCATCATATTTGCCAGACTGTATGCAGAAAAGGCTTCCCGGAAGCTTCCACCTAAAGTCTGAAATACGCTCTGGCCCCGGATTCCTGCTGCATTTACACCATTCAAAGCTTGCTGCATCTGTGCCAAACCAGAGCTGTCTACTTCAGGCACATGGATCTCCGGTGTTTCGGTTGCTCCGTTTACTGCTGTATCAACATCATTCTGGATATCTCTGGTGTTCACACGAAGATCAATCTCCATATCCTGAATACTTTCTACTGCTGCCCGGATCTGGCTCTCTATTTCTTCCGTATCAATCTTGAAGTGTACCGGAAGATCCATTTCATTCAGTGCAAGGTTCAGATCCTCCTGCAAGGATTCCTTATTTACCTGAAGATTGACTTTTACAGGCTCTTCTCCGGTTGCAAGACTGCTTAATGCTTCCCGTATCTTGGAAACCAGCTGTTCCTCATTGACTTCCATGTTTACTTTTAGAGCACCTTCAGCCTGATTTCCTGCATTTTCTACTGCCGACCGGATATCTGAAGAAATCTTATCTGTGTTTACATTTACATCAAGGTCAATGGTCGTCTTAGCTGCTTCGGATGCACCCATAATGTTACTCTGTAGGCTCTCCTTCAGCTTTGCTGCAATCGCTACAACCTGCTCCGCTGCACTGTCTGAGATCCCGGTGAGCTGTTCCGCAGTCATGTTCTGGGCTGTTGTTACCTGTCCCACATCCGCCCTTGCCTGATGCAATACATCAAACGCATGGACGATCTGATCCACCTGATTAGTAATGTTATCTGAAAAATGTTCCGGGAAAAGATCACGCATTTCTCCCCACAGGGAATCTATGGATATTCCTTTTGAAGCGTCCCGGACAATCTTGCCGATGTTATTCTGAAGCAGTTCCTTGTAGGTATCTTCACCCATAGCCTTCTTCAGTTCATCAGAAACATAAATCTTCTTATCTTTGAAGTAATTAAAAAAGGCATCATAGCTTCCGGTAGCACCCTCCACGATCTTTGCGTTCTTTGTGACCGTGTTCACCATGCTGTCCATACCGGAATAAAAGCCTGATGCTTTCCCAAAATCAAAATCCTTACCATTCCATGTCTTTCCCAGACTGGATATCATCTTGTCCATCTGGGATTGCAGCTTACTGATTACATTTTTGTCTGTAATATTAAAAGATCCGGCAAGCTGCTTAGAGATGCCGGATGTATCAATCTTCGTATCTTTTATACCTTTTTCTATACTGGAAGCCATCTTCTTTGCAGAATCCTGATTCACTTCCACATCAATCTTCAGCTTTCGCTTCTCGTTCAGAAAAGCATTCAGCTTACTCTCTGCTTCCGCCGTATCTAACTCAGCGGTTACTTTTGCTCTAAAGTCCTCAGCCATTATCTTACTCCTTATATAATAAGCTATAAATGAGCAAATTTAAAAAATTGCACAAAACTACACTGCGAATTTCATAAATGAATCAAAATCATTGCTTTCCTTTGCGCATTGAAAAAGATAACGATACTTTTCCAGCTGAATG
>NZ_JAHLPQ010000042.1:0-16585 GCF_018917985.1 Blautia sp. MSJ-36
GGGAGGTTTTGTCAATAGTTTTTTTAAGAAAAGAAGGAAGAATTCTTTGAAATGCAGGTAAAACAAGGCTTGAGAGAATTCTAAAATTTTTATGAACTTCTTAAGTTGACCACAGTGGGTCAGACCCCACAAACATGATTAACCGTTGCGCAGATGGATAAAATAAAGGCTTTTTTGTGCAAAATATATAAGAAAGTATAGAGAGAAAGTAAATGGTAAAACAAATCGTAAGAGACATTTTCTTTTTAGGTCAGCCATCCGAACCAGCTACGAAAGCAGATATTCAGGTTGGAAAGGATTTGCAGGATACACTGCAGGCAAATCGGGAACGTTGCGTTGGTATGGCTGCGAATATGATTGGTGTAAAGAAGAATATCATTATTGTGAATATGGGATTCATAGATGTTGTGATGTTCAATCCGGTGATTGTTTCAAAACATGATATGTATGAGACGGAAGAGGGCTGTCTGTCCCTGGATGGTGTTCGTAAGACGACCAGATACCAGGAAATAGAAGTAGAGTATTATGACTTCAACTGGAAAAAACTGCGTCAGAAATTGTCAGGATGGACGGCGCAGATCTGCCAGCATGAAATCGATCACTTGTCCGGAAAGATAATATAACTGAATGCGGATTGCGAGGTGACGGATATGCTGAAAATGTACTGATCGCGGTAGATGATATAGAAAAATCCATAGAGTTTTATAAGGATTTATTTGGATTGCAAGTGATTCTTAAGAATGAAGGTAATGTGATCTTATCGGAGGGGCTTGTTTTGCAGGATGCTGCAGAGCATTCCCTCTCTTGTGCTTTATCCCTCTATATATCGAAATGCTGGGAGGGAAAAGAACCGTGCGATATTACAGTCTTGCATTGTGCAAGTTTTTTTAGAAATATGTGATTAGATTAAATTAACATATATGCGATTTACAGAACAATTTAAAAGAGGATGGATTACTTTATAAGAAAGATCAGGACTTAATAAAAGCAAAAATTAAGATTCTCGAAGAAGTGTCAAATGATGATATTTATGATTTTATTTTACTGACTGTCCGGGAAAATCAGTTGTATGAAGCACTTACGGAATTGAAAAATAAAAAAAGTAATACGATTGTTACAATGGTAAATTCACTGGACAGTTATAAAAAATTGGAAGACATTGTTGGAACAGGAAGAATATTACCGGCTTTTCCGGGAGCCGGCGGAAGTATAAATGATGATGGTATCCTTGATGCGTCTCTTACTCCGAGAATTATCCAATCAACAACGTTTCCGGTTTTCCGGTAGTAAGGGCTGTTTATGAAGCAATGCAGGAAGGCACCCGGATCCATTTATCTGTGCTCTTTTTGGTGCTGCTGCAATTCTGGAAATCGTTCATCCGGACGCAGCAGTCAGCGAAGAAATCGGGCCTTATGGAAAAATTACTTCTGCGTATGTAGCAGAAAAAGCAGCTGCGGAGACTGCCGGACTTCCGGAGAAATTGCATGTGCGTGGTACAAATGAGGAATACCTTACCGGTCAGCTGATCGGTGACCTTGGCCTGATCCTGAAAGATGTTGGAGGCCCGTCCGTTATTGGAATGATGGCACTTGAGGAAATTATGTCCATTTTCAAAGAAGGAATTGCAGGGGGGGGGCCGCGAGTCATTCCAATACTTCACTGGGACATATCTGTGGTTACAGTGTTGCATTTATGAAAGCTCTTATGTTCTTTGAAGGGGATGAGGAGAAAGCAATGAAGGCAGTTCTGGCAGACCGCTGGGAGACCTCCTTTAATCCGGAGTATGCATTTATCAGCATTAATCTGACTGCCCGCAAAGCAGAAATCATTCATCGGGGAAAGGTTACCAGGCTTATGATTCAGTGGACAGATCCGGTATGGCACTATCATATGCATAAGATCTGCAGTTATGCATATGATCGCCTGGCCGAAGGCGGCACTTTGGCAGATGTAGTAAAAGAGCTGGATGACCAGAAAATGCGTTATATCGAGAAGCGTGCCGGCGAGTTCTTTTCCAGGGAGATGGGAGAGCCGGTGACCATTCGTGTTACAGACTGCCATCCGGGAGCAAGACGTTCTTCCTCTATTGCACAAAAATTCCTTGCATTTGATGGCTCTTTTGACGTTACTCTTATAGGATGAAAGAATACACAGAAGAGGAACTGTGGTTTCATAAAAAAAGATCAGAAAATTTACGGCCTTATGTATCGTCCAAAGAAGGCACAAAAGGCTCCGCTGATCATTATCTGCCATGGCTTTGGTGGTTCCCACAAGGTAAATCTTGTAAGCGCAGATATCTATGCAAACGCAGGATATGCTGTGTGCTCCATTGATTTTTGTGGAGGCTCGGACAAAACTATCAGCGACGGATCTGTGATGGAAATGTCTGTTATTACGGAAAAAGAGGATTTGCTTGCTGTTGTAGGGCATGCAGGAAAACTTCCTTATATTGATGAGAGAAGAATTTATATCTGGGGCGAAAGCCAGGGAGCATTTGTTGCAGCTCTTGCAGCCGCCGAGATTCCGGACAAAATTGCAGGGGAAATTCTTTTGTATCCGGCACTGAATCTGGCAGATATGGGAAAGCAGCAGTTTGTAAAAAAATTAGATGTGACAGACAGCGTATTTATGGATATTAAGCTGGGATCTGTGTATTATCAGGACATATGGGATCTGGATGTTTATGGAAATATTTCATGCTATTCAGGTCCTGTTCTGCTTCTTCATGGCGACCAGGACGAGCTTGTACCGATTGCGTATTCAGAAAAAGCAAAAGACGTGTTTAAAAACGTGGAATACCATGTGATTCACGGGCAGGGACACAGCTTTTATAATGAAGCCGGGCGGAAGGCTGACAGGATGATACTGGAATTTTTGAAAACTGTGTGCTAAGAACAAAGAATCAGAAAAATGTCTCTTTTTATTTTGTTCGCTTTTTCATATAATAGTTGAAGGAAGAGTCTGAGGAACGAAGTATATATTAAAATAGATTAAAAACAATAAGTTCCCCTGCGGAGCTGCAACAGGCAGTACGCAGGGGGCTTTGTTTTTATTTGGTAACGGGAAATTTCTCAAATGCATCAACCGGAAGAAGGTAGCGCATATTACAGTTTCCTTTGTAGGCTGGTGAGTTTGGGTATTCTCCCAGAGGGACGTATTTGTTTCCGTATTTGTATCCGGATTCGATCAGCTGCTGGAGTTTGTCCAGGGTCATGGTATATACGTCGGTTTTGTGCTCATCTTTATCTACGAAGATGATTTCATAATGGGACAGATCAATACCGGAACGGCAGGCGAATTCGATCATCAGGAAACAGAGGTCTTTGTTGAAGAGAAAGCTTGAACAGCCATAGGTCGGAACATGAATTGTACGACGGAGTTTTGATTTATCAGGGTCCTCATACGGCATATAGCTGTTTTTTCCGGAAATGGTATTGGTAAAGAGAGAGTTTTTACGAAGCATTGCCTGCATCAGTTTATCTTCCGTATAAATTGCACAGTCAGGATGTCCGATGATCCATGGGTTAGCTGAGTTTCGGTCGAATCGGAAAGGCATTTCTGAGTCGTAGAAGTGAAGCTGGCAGGAGGTACCAATCTTGCCGGAAATTGCATTGCAGATTGCCTGTTTGAGTTCTCTGTTTGACTGCTTCGATTCTTCGTCTGTTTTATGCTGGTAGTAACTTGTCATAGGTCTGGAAACAGATTCATTTAACTGAACGGAAACGGCATATTCGCAGATTTTTCCGTTTTTGTTGATGCTGTTACCTTTTCGGATATCTAAGGTAACAATATCACCAAGACTAAGAGAGTGACAGCCAGGATCGCTGGTAGAGAAGTTGATGTCGCCATGTTCGCGTCCCGGGTCTTCACATAATGAAATGTATCCAAAACCATGTTCTTTGTTTAAGTATTTAACTTTTCCTGTATATTTATCCATAATAAAATTCTCCTTTACTTTACATTATATTTTGTATTTTTTTGATCATTGATTTGTTGTAAACTAGTATGCTACATCTGTTAATTCGTTGTTTTTGGAACGGTTGTCTTTTGTATGGATAACCGGGGTTCTGTCTGTTATAGTATCAGCCGCCGAAGCGGAGACCAGTTCGAGATACAGAGGATCTTCTTCCAGATTGTATTTCGTAACCTGCTGAGGTTTCTGGCCTCTGACGAAAAGCAGAGCAGCATCAATTGGAAGTGTGAGGATAGTGTCTGCGGTTTTGTTTGCTTTTACGGCGATGTAGCGGGCGGTTTCCACATCCTGTCCGCCAAGGTACAGGCAGGAATCGCAGTTATTGATGATGGTCATGGCACGGTCTTTTCCATACATGGAGTCAAGCTGTGAAAGACTCTGAAGGATAAGGCTTACATAGATTTCTCTGGAGCGGATGACAGAGATGACCTTATCAAAATCAGGGATTACTGCATTGGCTGCAAAGTCATCCATGATAAACCGTACCGGCACCTTAAGTTGTCCATCAGGGGAGCAATCTGCGCTGTCACAAAGCTCATGAAGGGCCTGAGAGTAAAGCAGATTCAGCAGTTTATCGTTGGAACGATCGGTATCGCTCACATTGATGAACAGGGCGATTTTTCGACGGCCCAGGGAACGGAAGTCCACCTGATGTGGATTGGAGAACATTTTGAGCGCTCCTTTTGAGGTATAGGAACTGAGCTTTTCTCCTACGAACATGCGGATGCAGGCGTGGGTTTTGTCGGCAGAATCCGTGCCTTTGTAGAGCTTCCATTTCTGCAGGGCATAGCTTTCCGGAAAGGCGTCACCCCATTCGGTTATAAGAGTTTTGAACATGGATTTTGCCATAAATTCCTGAATCTCTGCCACGGAGCCAAGGTGCTTTTCGTTCTCCGGAAGTGCTTCCATGACATAGGCGATCAGTGTTGCCATGAACATTCTTGCCGAATAATCCCAGAACGGATCTCTGTCACATTCGATAGGGCAGAGATATTCAGCAAGCATTTCGATGTCCTGTGTATTGTAAGGATAGGACTGGTCTGTGTAACGCTCTATGAAGGAGAGTGGGTTATATCCCATGGGAGACTGATCCATTTTTGCAAAGTTCAGATTCCAGACTTCATAACCTTCTTTCTTCAGATGTGGGGACAGCCTTCGGGAAAGGGTATTTTTTGTATCTACGATGACCATGCTTTCGTTGGAATGGAGGATATTGGGTATTACATATCCTCTGGTTTTTCCGGCGCCGCTGACGCCGATTATCAGGTCATTGTTGTTGAGGCCTGTCTGCCAGGTATTGTTGTTTATGTAGCGGCCCTGTGCCAGGATACGGTGATTATCGTTCAGAGTAGTGCTTACCGGTTTCATAAGAGTTGTAGTTTTATTAGTCATTGTTCTGATCTCCTTTTTCTTCTGATGATTTTGTTGTGGATTTTGTTTCTGTTGTTTTAATGATCGTGTCTGCCAGGCCGTAATCGACTGCTTCTGAGGCAGTAAACCAGGTATCTTGAGCTGTTTTTTCGTAGATTTCCTCCAGTGTTTTGCCGGTGTGCCGGGCCAGAAGTTCTCCAAGTATCTGTCTGGTTTCCATGAGGGAATCTATTTTTGTATGCAGAAGCGTTGCGCTTCCGGTCAGCCCCTGACCTGCGATCAGAGGATCGTGGATCATTATTTTTGAATGGGGAAAAATCTCTCTGGTGTCACCAGCCGTGAATAGCAGTGCTCCGAAGCTGGCAGCAGTTCCCATACACACAGTGCGTATCGGGCAGGGTATGGTCTGCATGATGTCATAGAGAGCCAGTCCGTCAGCGACAGATCCCCCGGGACTGTTTATATAAAGAGTGATTTCTGCTTCTGGATCCTGGGCTGCAAGGTACTGGAGCTGCAGGATCAGGCTGCCGGCAGAGTCTGCGTCTATTTCTCCGAGGCAGTAGATTTCCCTTTGGGAGAGAAGGTCATCCAGTACGGAGAGATGGAAATAGCCGTCGCTGGTTTCTTTGATGATCTGTGGCATATTGTAAGGGTTCATTTTCATAGTGATATTCCTTTCTTTTGTTTGTTGAATTTGAGTTGTTACAAGTCTTCACCCGCTAACCCCGCAGGGGTTTTATTTGATTTTGTTGAAATCTTTTTTTATCAGTGCAGAATATACCTGTGCCATAGGATAAATGAAGAGTGCATAAAGGCCCTGTTCAAAATAGGTTCGGTCAAAATCTCCACAGGCATAGTATTCCAGGATAGCGGCATCCTGACCATAGCCGCTGTGGGACTGTTCCAGTCTGTTGTAAAGATTTCTTGTTGGAGTTATTTTTGTCAGAGACATACTTTTCAGGCACTCAAAGTAGTCACAGAATGTTGTATTGTTCAGAAACAGGCAGAATGAATATCCAAGTTCTGAAGGAATCATGGCAGGAGGAGTATTTGCCATATTGTAACAGTAGAATTTGGCCTTGTATTCCTTGGAGTTTTCTATACGTTGTATCCGTTCCTGAAGAGGGATCCTCTGTTTTTCACCATAGACGATATGGGTAGAACGGCAATGATTTACATATCTCCAGGCAGACTTCTGAAGCAGATCCTCTGGTGTACGGATTGAGCCATGAAACGGATCACCAGGGTCATAAACAGCCATATCGAAGATATCCAGAAATGGGTGATAGACAGCATTCAGAAGTTGCTTCCGAATGATCGCCTCTTCTCCTGTTGCAATACGTGCGGACGGTGACATTCCTGTCTGTTCTGCAACAAACTGAAATGCCATTCCTGTTGAAATTTCCGGAAAATTACACTTTTGTTTGTGATTGGTAAATTCTTCCATTACAGAGACATATTCTTCCGGATGGCAGAACATGAAATCCGAAAATGGCATCAGGACGATCTTTTCTATGATGTTGCAGATCGCCAGAGGTTCTGTTGTATGAGCGTTACAGATATTCTTTTTTCGCTGTTTGAGTGGAGTCTGTGTCAGAGTTATAGTTTTGTTGTTCATAGAGTTTCTCCTTTTCTGTTGAATTTTTTTTGTTAATTTTAATGTGTTGCGTACCATACCATATGCAGACAGCGCGAAACTGTTTTTTACAGAAGACTTTTACATCATCATCACTTTGTATCACATATAGGAGTTATGGAAAATTATGAAGTACAATAAATAAAATCAATAATCAAGAAAGGAATTTGATATGTATTGATTTTCAGTTCCTGTTGTCTGCATATGGTGTGGTACGCTTTATTCAGTTTTTTATTATCATTGTTTCTCCCGACAGAGCAGCTGCGCTGCGATTTAGCTTTTTGTGTTTTCTGTTCTGTTGGGATTTTTGTTGTAAAAGGGCAATGCAATGCCACAGCAGCAGGGACCGACGTGTCCTACTTCTTCACATACTGCGGATACCGATATCTGTACAGACAGCTTTAACCTGTGAGTTAAAGTGAGCGAAAGCGGGCCGAAGTGCCCTTTTTTGTTGAAAGAGAAAATTTAATGAAAAATCAAACACATGGTTTTGTTTTGTTGTTCAGGATTTTCACTGTCTGTATATGATAATTTTGCAGGTACATCTCTATTGGATCATTGCATTACCTGTTTTACATTCTGTCTCCCGTCCGAGCAGCCTGGCTGCGTTAACTATTTTGTTGGGAGTTTTGTTGTAATTCTGTTGTAATGCAATGTGGCCGCAGCCGGAACCGGTCTGCCTTTTTTTTGTTGGCTTTTTTGTTGGTTCTGTTGGAAACGCAGATGCCGGTAGTATATTTTCACCTCCTTGAAGCGGCAGGCGGTCAATGTATTATTAAGATTTACATTTTAACTCCCGTTAAAGCAGCTCTGCTGCTTTTATATATTTTGATTTTGTTGGAATTTTTTTCATCAAAGATAATTTAATAAATAAAATTTACATATCAAAACATACACACTATGAAATATGCAATAAAATATAAGGAATAGATTTGAAAAATTAAAGAATAAAGCGGATATTTACGACTATGCATCAAATTTCACGGATATTATTAAATCATTAATTATTACAATTTATTCATTAAATAATGGATATTAAATCATTGTAAACTAAAAATACAAACAGATATTTTCTATAATATATAAATTAAAAACAACATTTTGGTAGGAATATATCCGAAATAATTGCAATCGGAAATGAACAAATATATAATGGATGAAAAAGCACAGAAATGGAGAGAACAGGCATAGATGTATAGAGAAGTACTTAAGTATATCCGTGAGCTTGGGGAAGAGAGAGAGTTGTCACCGGACAGACAGGGAGAAGTCCGCGAATGTATGGACGGTATTGCGGGAGAAATATGCGGAATATATGGACTTACTGTGGGGAAAAGTGAAAAGGGTAAAAGAGAAAAAAATTATTCTTTTCATGGAACTTATCAGTGTGTAGCAAGATATTTAACTGCGAACACAGAATCAGGTATAAGCATTGGAATTTACGGTGAAAGAAGTCCTGAGAAGAAATCACGCTATTGTATCTGTATAGGAACGGTACATGCATTTCTGCACAGTAAGAAGGAAACAAATGAAGAAGAGCGAGAAAGACTGAAAAAAAACAGAAAACAGTATTATAGTTTTATAGATATGAAACTTCGAGATGGACTGTGCTATACGTATAAAAATATGTATGGAAGCGGTGATGAAGATATAAAAACTAAGGATCCAAGAACTATTTTTGTCCACAAAGAGAAAGAACTTAAAAATAAAGATGAAAATATTATAAGAGAATTTGTAAAGGAAAAAACGGATACTGTAAAAGATAATGATGATGATATTGAACCATGTTATCTGATAGAAGCAGAAACAGAAGATGGAAAACTTCGGACAGAAGAAGAGCTTAAAGCAGAGGTGATAAAGGGGGTAGGCCTTTTAATGCCATACTATAAACATATTATGGATTATCCAGAAATAGTGAAAAATATGATTCTCTACGGACCTCCTGGAACAGGAAAAACATACATAACTGCTACATATGCAGTATTGATCTGTGGCTGGTATACTCTGGATACACTGAAAAATATGAATCACAGCAAAATCATGGAAATCTATCATGAACTGGAACAGGAAGGAAGAATCGGTTTTACCACCTTCCATCAGTCTTATGGATATGAGGATTTCATAGAGGGAATCCGTCCGGTGCTGGATAAAGAAAAAACGGATGCACAGAACCAATCTGAAGAACAAAAATCGGAGAAATCCGGAAATCTGGAATATACCATGGAACCGGGCGTCTTCAAAGCATTTTGCGAAAAAGCAGAAAAAAGCAAAAAACCTTACGTTTTTATTATTGATGAGATCAACAGAGGAAATATTTCCCGTATTTTCGGCGAGCTGATCACACTGGTCGAGGAATCAAAAAGAAAGGGAGAAGCGGATGAGAGAAGTGTGATCCTTCCATATTCCGGGCTTCCGTTCAGTGTTCCTTCCAACGTATATATCATCGGAACGATGAATACGGCAGACCGCTCTATTGCACTTCTGGACACTGCATTACGCAGACGTTTTTCCTTCGTGGAGATGATGCCGGATACAGAGGTGCTGAAAGATATAAAGATAGAAGTGCCAGAAATGCCGGATACAGTTGATAAGAAAGCGGGCAAAAGCACCATAGATATACAGAAACTACTGAAAATCATCAACCAGCGTATCGAAGTTCTGTATGACCGTGAGCATACCATCGGACATGCTTATTTCTGCGGCCTTAAGAAAACTGCAACTCTGGATGGATTAAAAAATGTTTTTAAAAAATCTGTACTTCCGCTGCTTCAGGAGTATTTCTTTGATGACTATGAGAAGATCGCAATGGTATTGGGAGATAATCAGAAAAGTAACAGCAATTACAAATTTATAGTAGAAGACAATGAAAAAGATATACGGGCCTTATTTGGCAAAGACTTGGAAACGGAAGTGATAGATATGCTTCAGCGTAAGAGATATATGATCAATGAGAAGGCTTTTGACTATGCAGAAAGTTATATCCAGATCTATGAACCATCCTGGAAGAATTGATGACAGAGCGTGAAACGTTATGAAAAAACGAGTAAAAACTGTAAAAGAATATGACGAGATCTGCAGTGAAAAAGCAGAAGGATATGTTTTTCTTCCGGAGAAAGATATGGACTGCCTGGTAGAATATGTGCAGACTCTGGAAAAAACTCTGAGAAAAAAAGAGAAAGCTCCGGCAACGATCCAGTATAAATACAGTTATGAAAAAAAACATTCCATCCCGGTTGTCAAAATCCAGAAATACGTAGGAGAGCTGGAACTGAAAAGTGGACTGCGGCTTCAGATCCTGCCAAAGATTTATTTTGGCGGCAGTGAGGACCGGACGAAACAGATTTATCTGGAGATGCTTAAGAGCACCTACAGATTAAAGGAAAAAGCGATGAACCAGATTTCTCTTGGAACGGGGGATATGGAACTCTTTGAGGCTTATATCCGGATGTATCTTGATGAGGCACAGATGCTGGTGAAACGGGGACTTCGTTCTGCATATGAAGAAAAAACGGATAACCTCAGATGTTTTCGCGGAAAGCTCCAGGTGGCGGGGCATATCCGTCGAAATATCGCACATAAAGAGAGATTCTATGTAACGTATGAGGAATTTACAAAGAACCGTCCGGAGAACCGACTGATAAAAGCTACGTTAAAGAAATTGCAGAAAGTTACCACAGACGAGCAGAATAAACAGGATGCCAGAGAACTTCTGCTATTTTTTGACGGGATACAGGAATCCATGGATTACCCTCAGGATTTTGCACGGATAAGGATTGACCGGAATTCCAGAGAATATGAGAAGATCATGAAGTGGACGGAAGTGATCTTACAGGGAAACAGCTTCCTGAATTTTTCAGATGGGATCAAAGCCAGATCCATATTATTTGCCATGGACGAAGTTTTTGAGAATTATGTGGCATGCCAGATTAAAAAATATTTCAGAGAAAACTGGGAGGTATCTTCCCAGGATAAAAATTATTATCTGTTTGAAAAACCACGGGATTTTCAGCTGAGACCGGATATTGTAATGAAAAAAGGAGAAGGAAACAGACCGATAATCCTTGATACAAAATGGAAAAGTCTTCCCGATATGAAGAACGAAGGATGGAGTGCCTTCAACGAAAAAGCCAGAAATGATATTTATCAGATGGTTACATATGCAAGCCGTTACGAGGCAGAGGAAATCTGGCTTCTCTATCCGAAAGCAAAGTATTCATACCAGTATGAAGGAATCAGGGACCGTTTTGAAACGAAGATTTACGGTCATACACTGGTGATCCATCTGTTTTTTATTGATCTGGAAAATATGGAAGAGTCTATGAAACGTTTATCTCAGGGACTTGAAAGCAAAATGGCCGGGGAGGTGAAGAAGTATGAGTGAACAGGCAGCCGGAAATTTTATTTCAGTTTCAGAGAGACTGAAACAGTTTAAACCGGCCAGTGGAAGAAGAACCGTAAAGCATTATCCTACCGGTATCAAAAAGCTGGATCAGATGCTTGGCGGCGGACTTTATGCAGGTCTTACTTTTCTTGGCGCAAGACCGGGAATGGGAAAGAGTACCTTTGCGCTGCAGATTGCTTCGGAAATTGCAGCGGCTGGGTCACCGGTACTGTTTTATTCTCTGGAAATGCCATCGGTCCGTATGGAGGCAAAAATATTAAACCGCGCCATTCATATGCGGTATCCGAACAGCTCCTTGACTGCAGACTGGTTTTTAAGGGAAGAAAACAATACAGGGAAACAGAAAGACTGGAAACTTGTAGAAAAAGTGGGAAAAGAGATCAGCGGCAGTTTTGACGAGATGTACATAAAAGAGCGTAAAAAGCTTTCTGTTTCAGGTCGGGATATCGTTCAGGATGTGGAAATGTTCATGAACGAAAAGAAAGAAAAGCCGGTGGTTTTTGTAGATTACCTGCAGATCCTTTCTTCCTGCACCGGAAACAGAAACGCTACAGAGCGTCAGAAAAATGATGAGAATATCAATGAGCTCAGCGGCCTTTCCAACAAGTATGATCTGGCAGTTTTTGTGATCAGTTCCCTGAACAGAGAGTCTTACCGGGAGGAACAGCGATCTCTGAGAATGGATTCTTTTAAGGAGACGGGAGGAATCGAGTACTCTGCAAGCGTGATCCTGGGACTTCAGCCAAGAAATATCCGACAGCCCAAATTTAATTACGAACAGGAAATGTCGAAAGAGGTTCGGGAGCAGGAGATTGTTTTTCTGAAACAGAGATATGGCATATCCGGGATGAAGGCGAATGTGAGTGTGGATTTCCATGCAGCGAAAGATCTTTACACAGAAAAAGGAGCATCCGGGAAAAAATTAGCCCAAAATGTTTCACGTGAAACAAAAACGGATAAGAAAAATACGGAGAATGCAAATGCTTTACCGAAAAAGAGCGGGAGCGCTTCAGAAGCCGCAGTACCGCAGGATGTGAAAATCAATGCAGATTCACTGAAAAACACAGAAACACAAGCTCCGGAAGCAGAACGCCCACAAACTCAAAATACAAATCTGGAATATCCGGATGATCCGAGAGCGCGTCTGGCGGAAGAATTTCGAAATCTTTTGTAATATTCCGGGAACCGCAACAGAAGAGAGGAAAGAATAACCATGAAAATACCTGATAATATTTACATGAACATATGCAAAGTATTTCAGGAAATATACAAAAATAAATTTGAACTGAATGAGCTGAATATTGCAGAGGTAGGCAGCCGCGGAAAAAATATGACATGCAGATACCGCATTACCGTTCCGGAAGAAATGGAGAGCGTGACATTTTCCTACTATGACGCGGTTGTTTATGATGCGGTCTACACCCTGTACAGAGCAAACTGTTCCAAATTCACCCTGACAGATTTACTCCGGGTAATGTCCGGAGACGAGAAAGTACGGTTTTACTGTACAAAAGGCAAGATACAGAAAAGAGAGCAGAGGCTTCGAGATTCCCTGGAAAAGCTTCGGAATACCACCATCGCCATCGATTACAGTGAAGAGGTCCAGATGCGGGAATTGAAAGATGACAAAGGAAAGCCACTGGAAGGTTTTGTAGCAGATTATCTGATTCCCGTAGCAGTGGAAAAAAACGGAAAAGCATACTGGTTTCTGGAAGGAAGGGAGCTTCCGGTTTATAAATATGCGGAAGATATCGGGCAGATGATCAGCGTGTCCCGGGAACTGCTTGATCCGGCAGCTCTCCTTAAAACAATGTTTCCGGATCAGGAATTTCAGGACAGCGAAGAAGGGAGAAAACTTCTGGAGAACGTAAAGTTTTCAAGTACAGATGAGATGATACTTCTGAAAAGAATTCTGATCCAGCGTCTTGAGATCATGAGAAACTTCAGAAATAATGCAGATGGCAGGCGAATTCGCTACTATGCCATGAAAGCAGATGAGGGAATCCTGCCCATGGCAGATATCCGCAGGGAAAATTTTGAGCAGGATGTCCGATTTGTCAGCGACCGGGGAAAAGTACGGTTCGAGAGCCGGGGCTGGAAGAATAAAGTACATGCGGTAAACAAAAAACTGTGCGCGATCCTGGATATCTACAAAAAATGCGGTTATGTGACAGAATACGAGCTTTTACGAAATGAACCGAGATCTCTGGTGAGAGGAGTGGAGATCCTGGGAGAGATCAAAAAGGTAGAACTTAGAAAAAAACGGGAAACGGAAACATCTGCGGAAAAAACTGCAGAAGAGAAATGATTTGTGTTATAATCTCCACAGCAAACAAAAGAAAGGAGACGGGAAAGGGCGGAGTGTGTAAGGGAAAACACTCCACAGAGTAACTGAAAACAGTATAAGAGAAACAAAGGAGTAAAAATGAGCGAAAAAACAAAACCCCAGGTAACTGCGGCAGATGACGATTATTCCATGGAAGCAGTGCCGGAAAGTGCGAGAAAAGGATTCCGCAGCATGTTTTTTGTAATGCTGGGATTTACTTTCTTTTCCGCAAGCATGAGTGTCGGCGCGAAACTTGGAAACGGACTGGATCTGAACGGATTTGCGGCAGCCTGTGTCATTGGCGGCGTGATCCTGTCCGCATACTGCGGAATTCTTGCGTACATTGGTTCTGATACAGGAATGAGCATGGATCTTCTGTGCAGAAGAGCTTTTGGAAAAAAAGGTTCTTATCTTTCATCACTGGTACTTGGCCTCACACAGATCGGATGGTTTGGTGTCGGTGTTGCCATGTTTTCCATTCCAACTGCAGAATTACTGGGAATCAATAAATGGGTTCTGACGATTGTGGCAGGTCTTCTGATGACTATTACCGCAGCCACAGGAATGAAAGCGCTGGAGATCGTAAGTACAATTTCCGTGCCGCTGATCGTGATCCTGGGAGTATATTCCATGGTGACAGCGGCAGCAGACGGCGGTGGTCTGGCAGCAGTATTTAATCAGTCTGTGGGATCAATTACTTTATTTACCGGTGTTGGATACGTAATCGGATCTTTTATTTCCGGTGGTACGGCAACACCGAACTTTATCCGTTTTGCGAAAAATAATAAGGTTGCCGTATGGACAACTGTAATTGCATTTTTCCTTGGAAATACCCTGATGTTCTGTTTCGGAGCTATCGGTGGTGCATTCACAGGAAAAGATGATATCTTTTATGTTATGATCGCACAGGGACTTGCGATTCCGGCGATCATCGTGCTGGGAGCCAATATCTGGACAACCAACAACAACGCACTGTACACCGGTGGACTTGCAATCTCAAATATCACCAATGCAAGAATGAAGATTGCTACCTGTATTTCCGGTGTGATCGGAACCGCACTTGCGATCTGGTTATACTATAATTTTACAGGATGGCTGAATATCCTCAACTGTGCCCTACCACCTATCGGCATCACAGTAATTCTGGACTTCTTCCTCCGACGTGACAAATATAAAGAAAAAAATGTACCGCTGCAGACAGCCAACTGGTTTAATCTGGCAGGTGTTGTGGCAGGTGCGGTAGCAGCAAACCTGATCCATGCAGGAATCGCAGCAGTAAATGCCATGGTAGTGGCAGCTGTATTCTATCTGATCGGATTTGCGGTAACAAAACAGAAATAACCTTCAAAAACCGGCGAATGTATATTTTTGCGAACAGCTATTGAAATGATCGTAGATAATGAGCTCTAATTGCTATAGAAAATAACTATGATCATAAAAGGCAAAACAGCTGAAAGACTGTGACGCAAAGCTATAGGGCCTGTAAAATGGCAGCCAGTTGCATAGATTTCAATGTAAACATGCACTATAGTACAACGTAAAGATACTATAGGGCATGTTTTTTTATGCTCTGCGTTTATCAGCAGAGCATCAGTTAGGAGCAGAAATGCAGAAAATAAAATACGATAAAATACGAAAATTAGATAAAATCGTATTTCTTGCGCTGGGGCTTATTCTGATGGCGTTGGTTATCCAGATGGCTATTCTGAACTGGATCAACAACAAAAATACAGCGAAAATGTCAGAGGTACTGTTGGACCGGGTAGTCAATGTAATTGAGAAGAACGAAGACGACGAGAAAAATATGATCACGTCGCTGAAAGAGGACTATATTGTACGTGCCAAAGCAGTTGCCTATATTATCAATGCGAATCCAGATGCTGAGAACAATGTAGATGAGCTGAAAAAGATTGCGAATCTTATGTCTGTAGACGAAATTCATCTGTTTGATACTACGGGAAAAATCTACAGCGGTACCATACCGGAATATTACGGCTACAATTTTGATTCCGGAGACCAGATGGAATATTTTAAGCCAATGCTAGAAGACAAAACGCTTACTATGTGCCAGGATGTCACACCGAATACTTCCGAGGGAAAAAAGATGATGTATGCCATCACCTGGGATGAAATCGGTACCCGTATGGTTCAGGTTGGGATTAAACCGGTGCGGCTGCTGAATGAAGTAAAGCAGAATGAGATTTCTTCTATCGTAGAGAATATGCCTGAACCGGAGAGCCTACAAGGATGATCTGAACGGAATATCCCTTGCATCGGAGTTTGTTTATGCGGCTCTGGATGTAAATGGATTGAAAGGGATAAATGATACACTGGGACATAATGCCGGTGACGAGCTGATTCAGGGCGCAGCGGAATGCATGAAGCAGTGTTTTGGAAGCTATGGAAGGGTTTACCGCATCGGTGGAGATGAATTTGTCAGTATCATTTTTGTAGATGAAAGTGAACTCAAAAAGATAAGAAAAGACTTTGATGAAGTGATAAGCCATTGGTCAGGGTCAATGGTCAATAAGATATCCATATCCTGCGGATATGTTTACAGCAGAGAAAAGAACTGGAAATCTTTCGAAGAAATTGCCAATGAGGCGGATCTCAGAATGTATGAAGCGAAAGAAAAATATTACAGTGTAGAAGGCAGAGACAGAAGAAGATAAAATACCGGCAGGGAAACGCGTATAAAACCCGTTTTCCTGCCGCTTTTTTGTATGGCAGAAAAATAAACCACCTGCTCGGCAGGTGGAGGGAGTAGCTTTAGCTTCAAGTAAAAAACCTCCTGTGATAATATAAAAGTGGGTCCGCAAAACTCACATAATATTATCAAGGAGGTATCCAAAATGGATAAGAACAGTTTAAGTCATACAA
>NZ_JAHLPQ010000043.1:0-14003 GCF_018917985.1 Blautia sp. MSJ-36
TGAACTTGGAAAAATCAAAAAATTGATATTCTAAAAATTTTATTTTTTAATATCTGTAGGGATTCTTTGCGGTTTTACAGGTTTTCACGTAATCTATTTGAAGTAGCACAATAGGTTAATTTAAGGTCCTTCCATCCGTTTTCAGGAGCTATTTCTAATATCCAGTTCTCTTTACCTATCGTAAAATCATAAGAAACAGTATGAGTTAATTGGTCGTCTGACTGATAAACAACTTTATAAGTATCCGTCCAGGGAGCGTCAGTTTTTGAAAGCCTGTATTCATATCCGAAATCCGAAAGAGCATTGATCGCATCTGAAAAAATGTCAGGAACACGCAGGATAACAATGGTAAATCCCCAGAAATATTCCTGGTTGTTTTTATCTTTCAGGTAGATTGGATTGCGGACGGCAATTCCACAGCCGCCCTGTTTTAAATCGAAAGGACCTTGTGTAACGATCACGTGGTTGTCTCTTGCGTAACGGGAAATCCTGCCACGTTCTTTATCCTGGAGCAGATCGATCTTACCCGCTTCCATTCCCTCTGAAGGATAAATATCTGTCACAATACCATCCGGAGCAAG
Source organism: Blautia sp. MSJ-36 (assembly GCF_018917985.1). NCBI lineage: Bacteria > Bacillati > Bacillota > Clostridia > Lachnospirales > Lachnospiraceae > Blautia > Blautia sp. MSJ-36. The sequence continues at coordinate 582 of NZ_JAHLPQ010000043.1, forward strand.
CTGTATGCTTTCAATAAAGTCAGACATAATATTTTCCGCAATTGTGTCAAACTGACTGATCTTTCCATTTTCACTGATCAGGACCTGCTTTAGCGCATCTGTGATCGCAATTCCATTTGTAATCTCATTTTTTATACGTTCGCCGTAGGTTGTTGCATTTAATTGTGCTTTTATGTGTTGTTGTTCAGTTTCATGTGAGTCTGTTTTGTATACAATTAAACCAACAAGGCATATGCCCAGTAAAAAAACGATAAGAGGTACAATTGTTTTTTTCTTCACCTGGTTCACCTCGTTTTATTAGTTTCACAATAAAGTATTATATCATAGAAGTAAAAAAATAGAATGATTTTTTGCGTTAAAGTGATATTGTTTTTTTATGTACAATGGAAATATGACCAGAGGGGAAAATATAGTCTACAATTAAGGATCATATTGGAAAGAATACTGAAAAAGCCTCGCGGTTTTGTAAGGTATATGATATACTGTCCTTTATAAGTAAATATCTTGTCGAAATTTACGGAGGATCTGACCGATGCTGAATAAAAAAGATTTTTTGAAATATGCATCAAAATTAGCATTTCCGATCATGATCCAAAATCTGATCGGAACATTGGTAAATGTTGCGGATACTGTAATGCTGGGATATGTAAGCCAGACTGCCATGTCAGCTTCATCCCTTGCCAACCAATATACATTTATTCTTTTCTGCTTGTATTATGGTATGGCCACAGGTACTTCGGTTTTATGTGCCCAGTACTGGGGAAAGGGTGATAAAAAGACAGTAGAAAAGATTCTCGGCCTGGCGGAGCGGATCTCACTGATCGTTTCGCTTGTATTTTTCATTATCTCTTTTTCCATGCCGACTACGATCATGAAGATTTTTACAAACAGTCCGGATACGATTGCTGCTGGTAGTGAGTACTTGAAGGTGATCTCATTTTCCTTTATGTTCATGGGTTTCTCTCAGGTTTTCATGAGTGCCCTTCGAAGTGTCGGAAAAATAATGCTGCCTTCTGTTACATACATTGTATCGCTTTGTGTCAATGTGTTTTGTAATGCCACCTTTATCTTTGGCCTGTTTGGACTTCCAAAGCTTGGTGTTACCGGTGTTGCCCTTGGTACCGTTATTGCCAGGATCGCAGAGGTATTGATCTGTCTCATCTACTCATTAAACAGCTCCGATGTCAGATTCCGGATAAAATATTTCTGTGCGAAATCCGGTATTCTGTTCAGGGACTTTATGAAAATTGCTTCTCCGGCCGTGATAAATGATGTTGTCTGGAGCTTTGCCAGTTCAGCATTCGCAGCGATCCTTGGCCATATCGGTGATGATATGGTTGCCGCAAATGCCGTTGCTGTTATGGTGGTAAATATTGGAGCCATCGCCTGTCGCGGTTTTGCCAACGCTACTACCATCATTATCAGCCAGGAGCTTGGTAAAGACCATAAGGATACAGCAAGAGAATATGGGAAGCGTATGCTGAGAATAACAATTATCGTAAGTCTGATCGGATGTGCCGTTATTCTGGCAGTCCGCCCTATGATACTGGATTTCTACCGGGATAAACTGACAGAGACAGCCATTTATTATCTTGGCATTTTTATAGTTATGACCACCTGGCGTCTTGTGGGAGAGGGGATCAATACCTGTCTTATATGTGGCTGCTTCAGAGGTGGTGGTGATTCCAGGTTTGGAATGATCGTGGATTCCATATTTATGTGGCTTGTTGCAGTTCCTCTTACCTTTCTTGCCGCATATGTTTTAAAATTGCCGCCTGTCTGGGTATACTTTATAATGACCTTGGATGAATTCGAAAAAATGCCTGTGGTGTTCATCCACTATTTCAGAAATAAATGGCTTACGAACATTACCAGAGATTTTGACTGATCATGCAGCTGTAATAGAATAATACTCTAACGAAAAAGAGGCCGTATTTAACGGCCTCTTTTTTGTTAGAGTATTATCAAAGGAGTATTATCAAAGGATGAATGAAAACGACAGGATCAACGCTGTACACGTCCTGCGCCATCGCTCTCGATCATGGACAGGACTTCGGATTCGGTGATGTAGTTTAAATCACCGGGGATTGTGTGTTTGATCGCAGCAGCGGCAAGTCCGAATTCAAGTGCCTTTCTGCTTCCCATATCAGCGAGAATGCCATGAAGGAAGCCGGAGGCAAAGGAATCTCCACCGCCAACGCGGTCAACGATATGAAGCATATAGTCACGACCCTTGTAGTAGTCGTCTGATGTGCAGACAGCACCGGACCAGCCATTGTCGGAAGCGCTGATGCTGTTGCGGAGGGTTGTGATCAGGTGAGTGAAATGGTAATGGTTTAATACATTACGCATATGCTTTTCATCCACACAGATATTGTATTCGCCATCGATGAAATCAATACCAGCTTCCGTATAGCCGAGGCATTTTGCTGCATCCCGGGCGTTTCCGAAGCAGATATCGACATATTCCATCATCTCAGAGAGCATTTTCTGCTTTCCCTCTATGTCAGATGTCCATAATTTAGAACGATAATTCAGGTCAAAGGAAACAGTTACATGATGTTCCTTTGCCTTTTTTAATGCCGCAAGGGTGAGCTCCTTTGCTTCTTCGCTTAATACCGGAGTGATGCCGGATACATGGAAAAGATCAGCATCCTTAAAGATTTCGTCAAGATCAAATTCATAAGGAGCTGCTTTGGTAATGGAAGAATCTGCACGGTCGTAAACAACACTGGAAGGACGAACGGAGGAACCATTTTCAAGAAAATAAATTCCAAGACGTTTGCCGCCTCGTGCAATGTGGCTGCAATCAACATTTAAGCTTCTGAGTGTGCTGATCGCAGCATCTCCAATGGCGTTTTCCGGTATTTTGGAAAGAAAAACGGAATGATGACCGAATTCTGCCAGAGATACAGCAACGTTAGCTTCTGCACCTCCATAGTTGATCTCAAAATCCCGTGCCTGTAAGAAACGCTGATTTCCGGGAGGAGAGAGTCTCAGCATGATCTCACCTAAAGTTACGACTTTAGCCATTTTTATACCTCCCTGACAGAATGGACAAGCTCAACAGCTTCTTTTGTAAGCTCTGTGATCTTATCAAAAGCTCCTGAAGTGATAAGGCTGCCCTTGACCATCCAGCTTCCGCCGCAGGCAAAGATTTTTTCGTAGCGGAGATAATCGCAGAGAGTTGCGGCACTGATGCCGCCTGTAGGCATAAACTGCATCATGTTATACGGAGCAGCCAGAGCTTTGATCATCGGAAGTCCGCCTGAAGGTTCAGCCGGGAAAAACTTCACAAGACGAAGTCCGAGGGCATAAGCCTGTGCAAGCTCGCTTGGAGTTACAACTCCGGGAGTTACAGGGATATCCTTTTCGATGCAGTATCTGACAATTTCAGGATCAAGTCCCGGAGTAACGATAAAACGTGCTCCGGCAGCTACTGCACGGTCAACCTGTTTCGTTGTAAGAACAGTACCTGCTCCGACGACCATCTCAGGGTACTGAGAGGTCATAATGCGAATGGATTCTTCTGCAGCATCTGTACGGAAGGTTACCTCGGCGCAGGCAAGACCACCATCGCAGAGTGCCTTTGCAAGAGGGGCAGCATCTTTGGCATCATCTAACACAACAACAGGAACGACACCGAATTTACCAAGTTTTTCTAATGTTGTATTCATAATATAATCTCCCTTAAGCCAGTGTTTTCATTACTTCATATGTGCCGTTCTCGCGGATCTGAGTCAGATAATTGCATACAGCTGCTTCAAATCCGGAAATCTGAGTCAGATCTTCGCCCCAGAAGGAGGTGTTGGTGCATACTGCATGAACGAGATCAGCTGTGGAGTCATCCTTATGTGCAAGGTAGAATTCGAGAACTTCCTTATCATCCTTTACAGTATATTCATTGTCAGCTCTTTTTGCTGTAAGACCGTTTTCAGTCAGGGCATATCCGTTGTAGAATGCGATGTAGAATGCAAAGGAAGCTGTGATGCATGCAGGAAGCTCGCCCTTACGCTCTACATATTTTTTGAGTGAAGGCATAACTCGTGCTTTCCATTTGGAGGTTGAATTCAGAGAAATGGAAAGAAGAGCATGGTCGATAAATGGGTTTTTGAAACGCTCTGTAACAGCTGCGGCAAAGTCTTCCAGCTCTGCTTTTGGAAGATCCAGAGTAGGAATGATCTCATCGTAAATAGTTTTGTTCATAAATCCACAGATCACATCGTCATTCATACAGTCTCTTACAATATCCTGTCCTGCAAGATATGCACCCAGTACAAAGGAAGTATGAGCACCGTTTAAGATACGTACTTTTCTCTGTTTGTATGGTTTGTGGTTGTCAGTGATCAGGATCGGAAGGTTCGCTTTGTCAACCGGGAATTCATCTTTAATTGACTGAGGTCCTTCAATTACCCAGAATCCGAAGATCTCACCGGTGTCGATCAGGTTGTCTTCATAACCCAGCTCTTCGCAGATCGCAGCAGCCTCATTTCTCGGATATCCTGTTACGATTCGGTCTACAAGTGTAGAACAGAAGATGTTTTCAGCTTTGATCCAGCTGATAAAGTCCTCACCGAGGTTCCACTGCTCTGCATATTTTAATACACATTTCTCAAGCTCTTTTCCATTGTCATCGATCAGCTCACAGGAAAGAATGATAAATCCTTTGCCGGCTTCCTGACCGAATTTCTGGAAACGACGATACATAAACTGGGTAAGCTTTCCGGGATAGCTGTTTGCCGGAACATCGGTAAACTGACAGGAAGGATCATAGGTAATGCCGGCTTCCGTTGTATTACATGCGATAAAACGAAGATCCGGGTTATCTGCACAGGCAAGAACATCTTCAAACTCTTTATATGGATTAAGGCAACGGCTTACGCAGGAGATAACACGTTTTTTGTTTACTTTTTTGCCATCTTGGAATCCACGGAGAAATAAAGTATAAAGTCCCTCCTGGTCATTGATCATGTCAGCAAGACCTGGTGCGATCGGCTGGCACAGAACAACCTTGGAGTTAAATCCGGCTTTTTCGTTTAACTCATCAATAAAATAATCTACAAAGGCACGGAGGAAGTTTCCTTCACCAAACTGAAGTACACGTTCCGGTGCTGATTCAAGAAGATATCCGTCATAGCCCTGTTCTTTTAAAGTTGCATAAGATAATTTTTTCATTTCTGCATTTTCCTTTCATATAATAAATAATTCGATTTATAAAGTAACTCCCTGTTTGAAAATAGCCATATCATGGAAACCAGCTTCCTCGGATTTGGATTTCTTTCCGGAAGCAATTTCAAGAACAAAATCCAGAAGCTCTTCTGAAAGCTCATCAAGAGGAGTATCATTTACCATGACTCCACAGTTGAAATCGATCCAGTTCTGCTTTTTCTGAGCAAGCTGGTTATTTGTGGAAATCTTAACTGTAGGTACAGGACTTGCAAAAGGTGTTCCTCGTCCGGTGGTGAAAAGTACAATATGTGCACCGGATGCAGCAAGAGCAGTAGAGGCAACAAGATCATTGCCAGGTGCGCTCAGCAGATTTAAGCCTTTTTTCTTTACAGGCTCTCCGTAGGAAAGAACTCCCATAACAGGTGCGCTTCCGGATTTCTGAGTACATCCGAGAGATTTATCTTCAAGACTGGAGATGCCACCCTTTTTGTTTCCGGGAGAAGGGTTTTCATAAATGGTCTGATTATGACTTTTAAAATAGTTTTTGAAATCGTTGATAAGAGCAACTGTCTGATCAAACAGATCCTCTGTCTCACAGCGGTTCATAAGAGATTCTTCAGCGCCGAACATTTCAGGAACCTCTGTAAGAATCGTAGATCCGCCCATTGAGATCAGCTTGTCAGAGAATGCACCAACAGTAGGGTTTGCCGTAATTCCGGATAAACCGTCGGAGCCACCGCATTTCATACCGATCACCAGTTCAGATGCACTGATCGGCTCACGCTTAAATGAGGATGCGTAGGAGATCAGCTCCTTAACGATCTCAATACCATCACTGATCTCATCTTCGCACTCCTGGGCAACAAGAAAACGTACACGTTGGGGATCATATTCCCCGATAAATTTCTTTAATTCATCGATGTTGCTGTTTTCGCAGCCGAGTCCAAGAACCAGAACACCGCCGGCATTCGGATGATTAACCAGATCGGCAAGGATCTGGCGTGTGTTATTCTGATCGTCACCCATCTGGGAACATCCGTAAGGATGTGGGAAAGCACAGACACCATCGATCTGGTCTGTAATATATTTCTGTGAGGCTCGTTCGATAGCAGTTGCGATATTGTTAACGCATCCTACTGTAGGAATGATCCAAACTTCATTACGTACACCAACACGGCCGTCTTTTCTGCGATATCCCTGGAAGAACTTTGGCTCTCGATGTGGAAGCTCTGAAACATTCTTACTATATGTATAGGTAAGAAGATCTCCGAGCCCGGTTTTTAAATTATGAGTGTGGATCCATGAACCAACAGGAATATCTGCGGTTGCCCGTCCGATCGGATTTCCATATTTGATAATGGAATCACCTGGTTTTAAATTTTTTAATGAGAACTTGTGTCCCTGCATGATGTCTTCTGTAAGAGTAAGTGTGGTGTCATCAAGTTCGATCACGGTGCCTTTAGTCAGAGGCTGAAGAGCAACTGCTACATTATCTAAAGGATTGATTTTAATAAAAGATTTCAAGAAATCAACGAACCTCCTTCGTGTGAAATGGTTGTGTAAGAGCTTACACACAAGTTACATCAGGAAAATAAAAACGTCAATAGGTAAGATGAAAAAAATCAATAATTGTGAAATTGCACAAAATAATGTGTGAAATTTTGTCTATAAAGCAAATTAGATATAACTTGAAATTGTTAAAAGGTTGTCATATACTGAATATAACGTGTAAGGGCTTACACAAAATGTAAACAGTTCGGCAGAAACCGAAAGGAGAATAAGAAAATGATCAAGTGGAAACGAATTGTCAGCACAGTGCTTTGTGTAAGCATGATCAGTGTACTGGCAGCAGGGTGTGGAAGCAGTGATGGTTCGACAACTAAGAAGAGAATCATTAGAGTAGCTCTTTCACAGTCTGAGGAGCATCCGGAATACAAAGGTCTTGTAAAATTCAAAGATTACATAGAATCTGAATTAGGAGATAAATACGAAGTGCAGCTGTTCCCTAATGAGCTCCTCGGAGGTCAGACGAAGGCGATCGAGCTTACACAGACAGGTGCCATTGATTTTACAGTAGCAGGTACTCCTAACCTGGAGATCTTTGCAGATGTATATGAAGTATTCAGTATGCCATATCTGTTCACATCAGAAGAAGCTTATTTTGCAGCGATGAACGATACAGATTATATGGATAATGTCTATGCATCAACAGAGGACACAGGACTTCAGGTTGTAACATGGTACAACGTAGGAACAAGAAACTTCTATGCAAAGAAACCGATCAATACCCCTGATGATCTGAAAGGAATGAAGATCCGTGTGCAGCAGAGTCCGGCAAGTATCAAGATGGCGAATGCCTTCGGAGCCGCAGCATCACCTATGAGCTTTGGTGAGGTATATACAGCTATTCAGCAGGGTGTTATTGACGGAGCAGAAAATAACGAGCTTGCACTTACTGATAACAAGCACGGCGAGGTTGCAAAATACTTTACTTATTCCAAGCATCAGATGATTCCGGATGTATTGATCGCAAACTACAAATTCTTAAATGGATTAAGTGATGAAGAAAGAACTGTATTTGAAAAAGCGGCACAGCTTTCCACTGATACAGAGCTCAAAGAATGGGAAAAGGATGTAGAAACTGCAAAGAAGACTGCGGAAGAGGACATGGGCGTAACATTTATCGAACCTGATCTGAATGCATTTAAGGATAAGGTCAAGGATGTTCAGCAGGAAATGCTTGACGCCAATCCGAATATCCGTGATCTGTATGCGCATATACAGGAATATAACAAAAAATATGCAGGGGAGGAGAAATGATGGAAACATTACATAAGATAAGAAAAGGTATGAATACAGTTGTTTCAACTATCTGCATTATTTTATTTGCGGTAATGGTTATTGTCGGAACCTATCAGATCATAACAAGATTTGTTTTTAACAGCCCAAGTACTGTATCAGAGGAGCTTCTTACCTATACATTTGCATGGATGGCTATTTTTTCCAGTGCCTATGTATTCGGAAAACGTGATCATATGAGAATGACATTTGTTGCAGATAAGCTTCCGAAGGAGCAGAGAAAAATCCTGGAGATCGTGATCGAGCTTCTGATAATCGCATTTGCAGTTATCGTACTGATCTATGGCGGATTTACGATCATGGGACTTACCATGACACAGAAAACAGCATCTCTTGGCGTAATGATGGGTGTTATTTATGCAGTTGTACCGATCAGCGGAATTTTGATCGCAATTTATGGTGTACTGAACGTGATAGATCTGTGCGCAGGATATGAGAACACGGAGGAGGATAAATAAATGAACATAGCGTTAGTTTCAGGACTTATCATCTTAGTCCTTTTGATAGTTATGCTGATCGCCGGCGTGCCGATAGCGATCGCGCTTGGAGTATCATCCGTATGTGCGATCCTGCCGGTTATGAACCTTGATGTTGCTGTACTTACCGGATGTCAGAGGATCTTCTCAGGTATTTCTGTATTCAGCCTGCTTGCAATTCCTTTCTTTATCCTGGCAGGTAACATTATGAATAAGGGTGGAATTGCTGTAAGACTTATCAACCTTGCAAAACTGATCACCGGACGTGCGCCGGGAGCTCTTGCTCAGACGAATATCCTGGCAAACATGCTGTTCGGATCCATTTCCGGTTCCGGAACTGCAGCAGCTTCTGCAATGGGTTCCATTATCGGACCGATTGAAAAAGAAGAAGGATATGATCCGAACTTCTCAGCAGCAGTTAATATTGCAACTGCACCAACGGGACTTCTGATCCCGCCAAGTAACGTAATGATCACCTATTCACTGGTGAGTGGCGGAACATCTGTAGCAGCACTGTTTATGGCTGGTTATATTCCGGGAGCATTGTGGGGACTTGCCTGCATGCTGGTGGTATATGTGATCGCCAAGAAAAAAGGCTATCGTGCAAAAGCTCTGTTTACAGCAAAGGAAGCCGGAAAGATCGTGCTTCAGGCATTACCGTGTCTCCTTCTTATTGTGATCGTTATCGGAGGAATTATCTTTGGTGTGTTCACAGCTACAGAGGGTTCTGTGGTAGCCGTTGTATATAGCCTGTTTCTGTCACTTTTTGTATATCGTTCCATTACGATCAAAGAGATCCCGCAGATTTTAAAGGAAAGTGCAGAAATGACAGGAATCATTATTTTCCTGATCGGTGTATCAAGCATTATGTCATGGGTAATGGCATTTACCAATATTCCGACACTTGTATCCAGTGCACTTCTGTCAGTCAGCAGCAACAAAATCGTTATTTTACTTCTGATCAATGTTATTCTGCTGATAGTAGGAACCTTTATGGATATGACACCTGCCTGCCTGATCTTTACACCGATCTTCCTTCCGGTTTGCTCATCACTTGGAATGAATACGATCCACTTTGGTATCATGATGATCTTTAACCTGTGTATCGGAACGATCACACCACCGATAGGAACAACACTTTTTGTTGGTGTTAAGGTAGGAAAAGTTCAGATTGAAACTGTATTCAAACAGCTTCTTGTGTATTTTGCAGCAATTTTTGTTGTGCTTATGTTTGTTACTTACATCCCGGCACTCAGCTTGTGGCTGCCGAAGCTGATGGGATACATTTAACTGATAAAATGCGAAGCAGTCATTCGGCTATGAGCAAGCAGCGAATGCGGATCGCGAATATCCGCTTGAAAAGAAAGAAGAGGTAGATATTATTATGAAAGCATTTATGGACAAAGATTTTTTACTTTCTACAGAAGCTTCAAAAAAATTATTTCATGAATATGCAGAGACAATGCCGATCGTGGATTATCACTGCCACATCAATCCGCAGGAGATCGCAGAGGATCGTAAGTTTGAAAACATCACACAGGTATGGCTTGGTGGTGACCATTATAAATGGCGTCAGATGAGATCAAACGGAGTAGATGAATATTACATCACAGGTGGCGCTAGTGACCGCGAGAAATTCCAGAAATGGGCGGAAACTTTGAGCAAAGCGATCGGAAATCCGCTTTATCACTGGAGTCATCTGGAATTACAGAGATATTTCGGATATACAGGATACCTTAACGGAGAAACCGCTGAAGAGGTGTGGGATCTTTGCAACAAAAAACTTCAGGAAGATGATATGTCAGTAAGAAATATCATCCGTAAGTCCAATGTAAAATTGATCTGTACTACAGATGATCCGGTAGATGATCTGAAATGGCACAAGGTTCTTGCTGAGGATGACAGCTTTGAGGTAAAGGTACTTCCTGCATGGCGCCCGGATAAGGCAATGAATCTGGAAAAACCGGAATATCCGGAATATATGAAAAAGCTTTCAGAGGTAAGTGGAGTAAAAATTGAGAAATTTGCAGATCTGAAGGAAGCTCTTCTTAAGAGAATGGATTTCTTCGCTCAGATGGGCTGCTGTGTATCAGACCATGCACTTGAATATGTTATGTATGCACCGGCAGCAGAAGAAAAGGTGGATGAGATCTTTAAGAAGAGACTGAATGGTGAAAGCATTTCAAGAGAAGAGGAAATGATCTTTAAGACAGCATTTATGCAGTTTGTCGGAAAAGCATACCATAAAAAGAACTGGGTAATGCAGATCCATTACGGATGCAAGAGAGACAATAATGCATTTATGTATGAACAGCTTGGACCGGACACAGGATATGACTGTATCAATAACTATGCACCAAGTGCACAGACAGCAGATTTCCTGAATTCTCTGATCGCATCCAATGAGCTTCCAAAGACGATCCTGTATTCTCTGAATCCGAATGATAATGAAGCGATCGGAACGATCCTCGGCTGCTTCCAGGGAACAGAGGCTGCCGGAAAGATCCAGCAGGGAAGTGCGTGGTGGTTCAATGATCATAAAACAGGTATGATCGCACAGATGACATCCCTTGCAAACCTGGGACTGCTTTCTAATTTTGTAGGAATGCTCACAGACTCAAGAAGCTTTTTGTCTTATACCAGACATGAGTATTTCCGCAGAATCCTCTGTGAGCTTATCGGAGGATGGGTTGAAAACGGAGAATATCCGGCTGATTACAAGACTTTAAAAGAAATCGTGTGCGGAATCGCATACAATAACGCTGTGAACTATTTTGGATTTGACCTGTAAAATTTCAGATGTTAAAATAAATATCAAAGCTCGAAAAAAGCATATCAGACCTGAGCTGTCTGATATGCTTTTTCAATAGAAATATTTGAGTGAAGATTTATATTACTTTCAGAATGAACAGGAGAAAAAGAGTGAATATATATGATATTGCAAAGCTGGCGGATGTATCTATCGCAACTGTATCCAGAGTAGTAAATAACAGTCCGAAGGTAAGCGCAAGGACAAAAGAAAAGGTTCTTGCAATTATGAAAGAAAATGAATATACGCCAAATGCATTTGCCAGAGGTCTGGGCCTGGGAACGATGAAAACGGTAGGGATCATCTGTCCGGATATTTCGGATATCTATATGGCAAAGGCGGTATCTTATCTGGAAAGTAATCTTCATGATCATGGATATGACTGTATTCTGGGATGCAGTGGATTTAAACAGAAAGAAAAGGAAAGCTACGTGAAGCTTCTTTTGTCCAAGAAGATCGATACACTGATCCTGGTGGGTTCTACTTATGCAGGAAGCGGCAAGGATGAAGCTGATACAGATTATATCCGCGAGGCAGCAGAACAGGCTTCGGTATTTATGATCAATGCAAAGGTTGCAGGAGATAATATCTACTGTACGTATGCAGATGATTTTCAGGCGACCTATGAAGTGACAAAGGCTTATCTTCGCAGAGGAAAAGAAAAGATCCTCTTTATGTATGATTCCGAATCCTTCAGTGCAAGACAGAAGCTGGCAGGGTATGAGGCTGCATTGCAGGATGCAGGCTATCCGGTTCTGGGGAATCTGAAGTTTAAGACAAAAAATGACATTGAATATACGAAGAACATGCTGCTTGAATATAATAAAGTACTTGATTTTGACAGCGTGCTTGCTACTGATGACGGAATTGCAGCAGGTGCGGTCAAATATGCAAAGATAAAGGGACTGTCCATTCCGGAGGAGCTATCGATCACAGGATATAATAACTCAATCCTTGCGCTTTGCAGTGATCCTGAGCTTACCTCAGTTGACAGTAAGCTGGGAGTAATGTGCAGAAAGACTGTGGAACGAATGATCGAGCTTCTGGAGAATGAAGCTCAAATTGAGAAGAACGTGTGTGTTCCGTGTGAGATAGTCCGCAGATGTACTACGGATTATTGATAAAGAAAAGCCGTCGGCTGGTGAGAAGATCACCTGTCGGCGGCTTTGTCATGTCATGGGAGCATTTATAACTCCTTTGGAGATATTTCAAGGTATTCATAGGATGGCTGGAAATTATGGCTGTCACACTGGCGGTGATATTGGGTAAAAATACGTTCTATGATGTCAGGGATATGCGTTTCAGCAGGTTCAAACAGTATGATGAGATACTGCAGAGAGCTGTAGCGTGTACAGATATCCACACGGCGGATATTCTGCCGGATGGACTGTTCCATATACTCCAGAGCCTGCTCAATGGATTCGATATCAGGAACTGTATCCACAAGTGTCTCGATGGTGATCATCACCAGATAACATCTGCACTGGCTGCGTGTGACAAGCTGGCTCATGTATTCATACTGGCGTGCGAAATCCCGGTAATTCAGATCAAGAGCGCCCACATAGATACCGCTTTTCTGAAGGGACTCTGCCACAAGCTCCAGATCCTTTCCGGAACCGGATGCCGCAAGAGTGCTGCGGTCGATCTGCTGGTAGAAAAAGAACTGGTTTTTGCGGATTTCGCTCTGCTGGCGTTTTAGCTCTATATCCTGGACATTTTTGATGGCTCTTACAATATTGACAAAGAGCAGGATCAGCATACCGGTACCCACAAACAGTCCAGACAGCGATGTGACAAAATATACGGAGGTTGCTTCAACGGCAATACACAGGATCGCTGCCAGCAGACCAATGAGCAAAAGCCGGTCGGCCTTGTTTTTTTCGGTGTGTATATACTGGAACAGGTGCACAAATATTGTGGCAACGGTGATCGCCAGGATTCCGTGACTTACAGGCATGGTTTCGATATATTTTCCACAGGGGGTCAGACCCCAATGTGGTAAACATAGCGTCAACTTAAGAGAAAATCAGTCTTAGAGAAGCAACAGATTTTAAAGAGAAATAGGAAAAGAAGAAGCAGGGAAGAAAAATAAGCGTAGGAAACCAGGGC
>NZ_JAHLPQ010000044.1:0-12688 GCF_018917985.1 Blautia sp. MSJ-36
CAGTATTGGCTTGAGACACCTTTACTATTGTAGCATAGGAGGCTTTATTATACATTCTACATCGTCACTACTACACTATTCGCCCCAGCATAGCTGGGGGATTTGCTCTTTCATATTAATAGCTCCGTTCCATCAGGCTTTTCATAATTACCATCCCTAAGGCCAAAGAAGATCGCTTCGTCATCATATAGATAAGCCATTACCTGGTCTTTCATTGACATTTTCTCCACGCCAAGACGAATATACTCCGGGTGCTCTTTTAAACAGGCAAATCCACCATCTTTACCATATTTCTGGCAAAGACATTCAAACACCTGATTCGCCTCTCTTGCATAATCGTTAAACAAAAGATCCGCATTATCACTAATAAATTGATTCCTAACGTCATCAGCAATTCCGAAAATGTTCAAATCCTTAAGAATACGTCTTGCATCTTCTTCGGATTTTGCAATCGATCCAAGTTCAACAACCATCTTCATTGCACTTACTATCTGTTCATGATCAAGGCCATATTCAGTTAATAAAGATATATAAACAGCCTCTTTTTCACAAGAAAATGCAAGACAATCAACGTCACATAAAGTATTACCCGTATATTTTTCATAAAGGAGGTAACGGTCCATAATTTCTTCAAGTGAATGATTGACTACTAAAGCAACAAACCAATAATTATCAAATGCAACATTCCTACAATTTTGCTGCAAATAATATATTCTTTCACGAATACCATCTGTTATCTCAGTAATCCCGTTGTTTGCTAAGGCCAACGCCAAATCAGAAGCATTTTCTACATTATATTCAGTTTCAATCAGCCTCTTTAAGCGGCGAGTCACTCTTAATTCTTCCATATTCTCTTCTCCGTAATCAATTCACAATTCTATTAATTTCTCGAGCGTAAACAGCAAACTTCTTTTTATTTCTATCGGTTGCTTCTTCTTCCATAAGAGAAAGCATCTCACCGTGAAGATAGCTTAACTCGTCCATATCGCACAGATAGCTCAACCAGCATCCGTTAGCTGGCACAGTCTGGCAGTATTTCTCAATATCATGACAGGCATCTTTATACTCTGAGCCAGTATAAACAATTTCGGATAACACCTCTTCACTCATATCCGGCTCAAATAATGAAACACAAAGAGCATCGATATCTTCTTCTGAATATTCTTGAACCTCCGGCAATGTCTGCAGAAGCAATTCATACACATATTCATTTGGATTATATTTCTTAAAGTATACAGAATTGTCTCCACCAAGATATTTGACTGCAAATGCGCCTACAGCCCTCGAACGAGACTGGCCTGCATAGCAATGAATCAGCAATGTTTCAACATCTTTATACTTTCTAATAAAGCGAATGATTTGCTTCGCCATCTCCTCAGTAAAAATCTGCGCCCCTTCTACAGGACGGATGATGTCATCAAATTTCAATGTAAGCACAGCTTTGCAGTACCGATTCTCCGAAAAGGTAATTCCAAAGCCGTTTGTGTGTGAATCCTGAATAGAAATCACTGCATATGTATCCGACTTCTCAACCATATCCTCCATGCCAGCAGGATAATAATGCTGCATGACATATTCAAATGCGTCAAATACTGACATTACAAGAACTCGTTTCATCCAAATCTCCTCTTAAGCTTTTCAAGAATATCTGTTAGCTTTGTCCCCATCCTAGAAAGCACTTATAGATACTCCTGCCTAGAATCACAGTCTCTTATTAATCTTACAATTCTGAACACACCATTTTAATCCAAGCTTCTTTTCACCAACCTCAGGGAATCGAACCACAATAACTGTATCTTCTATCTTTTCAATCACACCCTTGCCATATTTTTTGTGACAGATAGTATTTCCAGTTTGTATGTTAACAGATGTGTATGATATTTTTTCTTCCGTCGAAGTATTCTCAGAGTTTTTCAGCATTTTTGATGCTTCTAATCTATATAAGGCCAGGAAAGAACCGAACTCTTTAACCTGTTCCACTAATCCCATTCTAGATAAAGCAACAAACGTCGCAGCCGCTTTTGCCTGACAATTTAGGCTTTTTTCAGGATTAAATTCAACATCCGTAAATGCATCATACTGTAAAGCAATTTTAGCCAATTCTTGATTTTCGAGAAGTGCATTCATATAAATGTAATCATAAAAAATAGTCTTGGGAATAAGCGGATATTCCTGTCCGTCAAACATAAACGAGAGCAGCCTTCCACTATTTTTTAGTCTATCATCTCTTTTTGCTTCTCTGGGTATGACGGATAGAAGATCTTTATATGGTCCACCATTCTGAAATGTTTTTCCAGCTTGAAAAACACATTCCACAGGGACACTTTTTCCAAGCTCCGGAACATACTTTGGAAGGAAAAATGCACTTAATGATTCTCCGCCCTCCTGCATTGACTTGCTCGAAATCTCCAATACTTTTTTATCCGGCCTTTGAGATTGATAATTATCATGAATTGCTCTAATATTTTTCTGCTTCTGAGACTTCGCAAATCCCCCATTCCATTCAAATTCAACATTTATTACGTTAAAAAATGGTGCACTTTCTCTAACTTCATATATCGGTCTTACTGCCATGTCCTACACCTCCTATAGAAATTATCGTGCGCAGATGCTATTCACAAAAACAATATAGCAACCAAAATCACCTATCGTCTTTCGATAATATCTGTTATCCTCATCATCTCCAAGCACATCGCGCCACGCAGCTTTTTTCCCCTGCATACGCAGATATCTTGCCAACATATTAAAGTGAATGATCACGGAATTATGATGTGACGTTCTTAAAGAATCGATATCCATTTTCTCTTCCCTTGACAACATTCCCCATTTAGCACGGATCGCCGCATATTTTGTAGCAATATCAATGAGCTCATCGTATAGTTCAATGGCATCAGCGTCATTATCAATTTCAGATAACAAATCTCCATGCAAACTCTGCATCTGGCTGAAATCAAGAACATATGGCTCCTTCAGGTAACTCTCAAATGTATTCATCATATGACACATCTCCTTTTCCAATGTTGATAATATGAATTCTATTACAATGATGTTCTTGATAATCTAGGGGGGAATACATTCTGTTATAAAGAAGATTTCGAATTCAGTGAAAACTTAAACACCTGTAGTCCATCGTCAAATTTTCAAGGTTTTCAACGGTCTCAACTTATTTTTTAGTATAGCATGAAATGCCAATAACTTCAATTTCAAATTGATTTTCTCAATCTTCCAGGAATGCAAATTCATCCTTGAATTTTTCTTTGAATATGCCAAACACCTGATTGAGTATGTATTCATCTTCTACTGAGCAATAGCTTTCCATTTCTGGATCATCTATAGACTCTATTTTCAGAATAACTACCTCACCGTCTGTATCATCTATCGGAAGAAGAATAACATACTCTTCATTATCGAACTCAATCAGGTCAAGAAACTCGAAGTACACATCATGTCCATTTGAGTCCGTAAGCTTAATAGCATTATCCATTTATAATTCCACCTTTCTCTATGCAAATGTCGCCTGCTCACCCCAGCATATCCATTACCTCATACAAGGAGATGGTTGGATATATTTCACCGCTTGCAGCTGCCTCTATTGTTTTCTTTTCAATAATCTGCTCCCGTTCAGTTTCTGAACATAGAAAATCTCTGTGAATCCAGTGCAAAAGAACTCTTGTATCAACCAGCATGTCTATGTCTTTCAATTCTTTGGAAAAATCAAGATTTACAACCCAATTTGGATCCATATGTTTTTTCAGTATTGTGACAAATCTTTCCGGTATACACGACATCACCTCATCATTGCAGTGTTTTAAGATTTCTAACATCTCTGCAAATGCTTGTCGCATTCCTGGTTTTGGAGTAATAGCAACCGGAATTTCTGCAGCCTTGTTAGCTAATGCCGCATCAAATAATTTCTCTTTAAACAATGATCCACCTCCAGTTCATAGATGTTTTTCCACAGTTCTTCAATCAATAATTCAAACTCGTTTTCTGACAGCCTCCTCTCTGCCAGTGCAAAAATTTCATAGAGTTTATATAAGGGTAAGAGAAGAGAATACTCTCTAATAACCTTCATAAATATCCTCACTTCTGACGATTCTTTCAGATAATCAGATAATAAGATCCAATTTGTTATTGATACCGGCAGTTTCAGCATGTCCAAGCTCCTCAGCTCCTTTACTCATGACATCAATACCTCAATCATGTCTGTGATCCGGCCTTCGCCGTACATCTTCTGTTTTTCTTCAATATTCAGCCAACAGGAAGACAAGTCTGAGCTTCAGGGAGCTACCCTTAACTTCTTGCCCTGGCAAATGCCCAAGCCTGTAAAGGATTGATTACCTTTAAATTCACCGATCATTCAGAGAGAATATCCATCTTCCGATGATGCCATTCGGCTACTCTTACCAACCGCTTCTGTTATACATGAATTCCTTCATTTCAAGGCAAAGTGCATTATTTGGATTCCCTCCGTCGTATCGGTTTCCAGGCCGATATCCCATAGGGTTATTCCCACACAGTGGGCGTCTATTGCTGCACCCAGAAGGGTCGTGCTATTTAAAGCAAACAGTTCTGCGATATGTGTTGCTGTTGATGATTCCATCTCCTCTCAATTTATCACTAAACTAAGACAGTTTGCCCCCTACAGGTATCCTTGCAGAGACTTACTGAGCCTACCACACACCTCGAAGCGCTGACACGCTTTGTTCATCGAGTTGATCACAGACATGATTCAAATATTGATATAGTTTATGTTTTGATTGATCCTTGATTTAACTTTACCAAACAGGATTCTCAAACTCTTAAGGGGGAAGAGAAAAGAAAGCAATGGCTGTTTAGCTTGGATGATATATATTATCGTTAGGCAGCATCACCTTCTTCCTTCAATTCGGCTTTCATGCAGGTTAATTTCTCCTCAAGTTCCCTTATATGATTTTCAAGCTTTCTGCATTCTTCATCATAATATGCGTTCACCTGCACGAGCATTTCGTATGGAAGTGTATCCAAGACACTTGGATCTTCATTGATCTGGTTGACCAATGTCATAAAACTCTCATGCCTTGCAATACCCTCAGCCATTGTTTTATCAAAGAATTTATTCATTACTCAGCACCTTCTTTCTTCCTAAACAGATCCAGATGAACATCCGCATCTTCTGCACTCCGGCATTCCGTTTCATCATCAGTAATGCCAAGTCTTTGAGCAACTCGTTCCAGCATTTCATCAATGCTACCATCTCCCAACTCCTCACCTAATGCACTAAGCATACTGCGAAGCTCCTCTTCCGGAGATTTTTCGCATTTCTCAATTGCTTCCTTCGCATTGCTTCCAGCAAAGATGATATCAATCATGCCAGGCGAGTATCTCTCAAACATCATAGCGGTACAATGTACGCTGTTTCTGATAACATCCTTACCAGGCATGCAGCCATCACAATCCACATAGCTCTTGAAACGAATTTCGCCATCTCTGAAGTCAAGTTCAAAGGATCCATTCTGCAACCCGTAATTAGCTCTGCAAATATACTCTGCCATCTCAGCCATCATCTGCTTGTCGCCAAAATCTGCACCGACCGGCGCGATTCCGTATACGATTACATTGTCATCGTCTACGTCAACAAGATATCTAATATTCTTCATTTTGCTATCGATACAGAGTCCAAACTGAAAATTGCCCTTATTCTCATCAAAAGAATAATGCCAATCATCTTCATCCAGGAACTGCTTAACAACGTTTGCAATCTCGTTAGAATAGTTATTTCTCTTCATAGTTGAATTCTCCTTTGTATCTATGTTGAATTGATTTTTGATTACCGTGCAACGATTGGTGTCACATTCCCCAGAGGTCTTCAGCCGCTCAATGGTCGCTGTTATCGAACTATACGCCCCGATAACCAGGCAGTTTGCATTGTGATTTATGCAGTTTTCAAAGTTCTGCATCGAAGTATCCTTCGATGTTTTAATTATCTCATAGACCATTTCTATATTGGGGAGGGGGGATTCTCATCCTTTTTGCTGAGAAGAAGATTCTCGACCGTTCCCGTGAAAAGAGTATCTCATGCTCCATTCACTTAACTGGAGGGGGGATGGCTGAATTTACACTCTATCCTGTTTATACATAACAAAACCCGGGAGCATTAAAAGCTTACCGGGTCAAGCATCGCTTTAGTTGTCATCAAGCGGTCCAAAAATTTCATCAAACTTTCTTTCCAATTCGGCCTGTAGGTCAAAAGAATCTGTATCCACGTCCTCATCCGATTCATTTGAAAAGGATTTCGGTGCCCCTTCCTCCAAATCAATTTTAAGTCTTATAGTTTCGACAAACTTTTTATGTCTTATATTCATAGCTGCAATTCCTCCTATTGCCTTCAAAAGGAAACAATTATTATCCTTGATAGAATAAGTCTTCACTAAAAGCATCATCCAATACGGGGAGTCCCTGGATCAACGCCCACACGCGAAGCGCTGTCTTATCAATGTCATCATTGATAAATATATGATCATACTTACTTAAGTGACTCAGTTCGTTATACGCAATGATCATTCGCCGCGAAATATCATCTTTGCTGTCTCCTCTATGAAGCAGCCTGGCTTGTAATGTATTTGCGTTGACACAAATAAATATAGTAATAATATCCACATCTATCAGGCACTCATCTGGCAGGATCTGCTCCATACCATTTCTGTCAATTTCCAGAATGACAGTTTCTCCTTTGCCAAGGGCATCAAGAACCGGCTCTCTTGGAGTTCCGTAACCATTTTCATCATAACAATTATATTCAAGATAATAGCCCTCATTTGCTCGTTTTTGATAATCTGTTATAGAGACAAAGTTATAGTTATCATCCTTATTCCGCATTGTTCTTGTAGTATCTGACACGGAAAGCCAAATTTTTGATTGATCCTTAAAAACCAACTCATCAATTTCCATAAGCCGATGTATCACACTGCCTTTTCCAACGCCTGAGAACCCACTAATAATAACAATTTTTTTCTTCATTGTATTTCTTCCTTCTTACCACTTTTTCTCAATGATTTTTTCCAATCCATTTTCTTCATAACAATGAAAAACAATATCATCTCCAATCCACACAGACTCTTCATGAAAGATTACTTCATAATCTATAGACTTATACTGAGCTGGAATGACAACATCTCCAGTGCAATCAATAACGCCGATCATACCCTCACTATTAGTCACGGTTGCAAACAATCCATAGTACACCTCTGATATTTCACAAAACTCGTCGAACTCATTAACGATTTTGATTTGCTCATCAGTACCAAAATGCAGCTCTAGCAAACAAGCCTTGCCATTAATTATTGCGCTGCCATATACTGTAACAAGTGGCAATGGTTGAATTGAATCTGCGCCTTCAAGCACGATATCTCCATGCCTATCAATTATCCCCCAGGTTTTATCCTCCAGCTGAACTCTGGCAAAAAGGCCTTGATGTTCATATTCAAAACCATCCATATAATCATCAGAGATTCTTTCAAAGGAAGAATTGATATAGTACACGCCTCCGGAGGCTTCTCTAACCCGCGCCTTTCCATCAGACATTTCCGATGCTTCAACAAACAACGCAGATGTCATTTCACTCCCGTCAGGTGCTAGGTAGCCTAGCATACCATTATCATCCTCGTACCGACATGTTTCATCCCAACACCATTTCAAATCGCCAGCATATACTTTACGATATGGGCCAGCAATACAGTTGCCGTCAGGATCCAGTAAGTATTCTCCTTCTGGTGTAGCATCCACAGAATACTGTTTAAGATATGATCCGAAAACCAGACTATCATCTTGTTCTGAATCACCTTTTAAATACTCATTGATTCTTGAATAATAATCCTCTACTGCATCCTCTGCGTACATACGAGCATCCTTCTCACACTGCTGCGAATAATATGAACAGAAGTCTTCATATCCATCCACATAAGCACCAAACTCATCCACATAATGAACCGTATTCCTAAAAACACGAAGTTTCCGGACGTCTTCAGAAGCTTCATTATAAGCGTCAACTAATCTATGCTGATAACTATGGTAGGCCTCATGGCAACACGAGTTCAAAACCTCATCCACGGGGTCATTTTCCAGATGTTCAAGATTGATATAGATTGTGTGAGAAGCATCTGAATAACAGGCAAGCGTATATTCCGGCAAATTAGTAGCACCTACGTTTAATTCATTAGGGATTCCCAGATAATGCGCCTCTATATTTGCCACACACTGCAATACATTGAGTTTTTCGTTCGTATTAAGCGAGCTCCATTCTTCTTTCTGTAATTTTAAAATCGTATCAATATTATTGGATATAGTCTGTTCTTCAACTCCTGTTCCAATATTTGCTTCAACACTAGACTTAAAAAGCGTCACCCCAAATGCACCTTGTAATAGAAGAGGTACCATAATCACTGCCATCACAATAGTAAAAATGGTTCCTGTCATAGAAGCCCATCTTTGAATTCTTTTCACAATAACACGTTTTAACCTTTTTCTACGATTAATTCTGCGTGTCATCACAAGAATTCCCAACAGAAATGATATTACTGTCGAAATCACAAACACGATTGTGATTCTGCTCTGAAGCGTTTTCCAATATGCTCCAATAGTATAGAGACCATAAGGAAATATTAATGATATTAAAACACTCCAGCCAGTCCTTTTCTTTCTAAAGAAATATCCAGAACAGAATACTATCGAAGTAAGTAGCATACTCCAAAGAACATACCTGGATGTTGCATATGTCAGATTTGGAAGACAGCGGAAAAGAATATTTTTATACCAAATCATGCTTATCAAGCCCCAAAATACGCTTTCCGCAATATATTCAATTGGTCCCATAGTACTTCTGTCTTTCATGTACCCCACTCCTTCTTTACAGTATTTCTTGCCCCTTTCTCTCAGCAGCTCTAATATTCCATCATCTTTCTTAATTCCTGCTTTTGGCGCTTGCGGTTATATGTTTTCTTCATTTCAAAAACCATAGTCGGCTTTATCCATACGCCGCCCTTATCAAGGACACTATGACGTTCCACTCCCTGGCCCTTTTTAATGTCCTGCAGAGATTTGTTCTTTATCTTCATATTTCAAGGCCTCCTCTTTACTTAAAAATTGATCGAATCATCAAGCCAATGCCAATGAGTACAATTACTATCGGCATAAATGCATTCATAATTTCCCAGATGGTTTCACTAATAGATGCCGTGTTATTTCCAACAACAAGCAACACCCATAAAACCAATAGTAGAATTCCCATTTTTCTGATTACTCGCATACATTTCCTCCTCATAGAAAAATTCCCTCTTCACTTGATCTAAGGATAACAACTCCTATTTAGACCAAATGAAGGGGGAATCAAAACTTCTATATCTGACAAAATCTGTGTCTGTCATTACTCACATATACATACTAATTTTATTGCTTCTTCTAGATCAACTCTCTGCGCACCAGCGGTCTTTAAATTTTGAACCACATCAAGAACAGATTCTTTGTTCTGGTTCGTAACCGTACCAAGCAAATCTATATAATACTCGAGCAGTGTACCCGATAGCCCCGACCTTACAATATTAAGATAGTAAGTATCTTGGATATCGTTGTGACAATAATCCAGCATGCAGAATATACAGAACATCACACTCGTATCTCTTTCCATGTTAATGAATCGCCGGATCACTTTTAACAGGTACTTATCAAAATCATATATTTTGCAGCGATTCGTCAGACAATATTCTATGCTCACACACACCAACCGAGATAATTGCCGTTTTCTTTTTCTGTCCAGGTATTCCATTAATTCTAAGAGCATCTGACAGTCAGAAACATGTTGTTTTGCTTCCATCTTATTCCAAAACTGTGATGACATAAGATGTTGGTTTATCGACATATACCGATCAAACGTTTCTCGAATACAGTGTGTAGCTTGTGTTTTGTTCGCTTGATCGGTGTTTTTAATTCTATTCAGATACTCTAATTTGATTCTTTCATCCATTACACACAAACCACCTCCTCATAGCATCACTCATGAATACTTGCCCAAGATAGATTTAACCTCTACAGCCGGAATATACTTATTATATAGACCTGCAGCGTTCAGTTTTTCCATCAGCGTATATAATTCGATCACTCGCTCCTGAGGCACAGTTCCATCCCAAGCTTGCTCTATCGCAATTTGATTCACCTTACTGATTGTGGGATACTCGACAAAATAACTTTTTAAATCGGCTGGGGCGACCAAAGCCAGATGTCGATCTACATATCTACGAAAGTATTCCCTTTTTTCTTCTGAATCAATTCCGTTCTCTTCTAAGTAAATACCGATACCGGTTTCAACTGCTGCCTGTTCAGCCGCCGAGACGATGATTTGTCCCTTTGATTCCATATAATTTAAGATATACTCAATCATGCTGCATTACCTCCATTATTCATTTCATCAAGCTTTGCCAGGATTGCCTGGGCCTCTTTCATTCCCTGAACCCTTTCTGCATAGTCTTTGGAAATTGTTTTATCCATGCTACTCTGAAATTGTTCAAAGGTTCCTTTTCCACCCATTGCGTCCATCTTTTCCTGTAAAGCCATAGTTTTACCACCATAATATGCATCACCCAAAGCGTCTTTTCCCATGGTTTCCTGAAGTTGTTTGCAAACCTCTGTTGCATGAGAATAAACACCCTCTCGTTCTGCAGCTTCACCTTTCTCTTTGCTCAGAGCAGAAAGTTGCTCATTTGTATACATTGTGGTCATTCCTTCATTCAAACCTCTACCCTTAGTCTCAAATCCGGAATTCTCGCCAGTAGTATTATTGTGAAACCAACTTGTGTGTCTCATTCCAACAGTCTGGTACACCATATGGCCACCTTTATCCGGCATAGGAACGATTATTTCTCTGTTCTTGCTGGCAAAATGATTTGTCTCATGCTTAGTAGTTCGTTCCATCTGGTCCTTACTCAAAGCAGAAACTTCTATACTGCTTTTCCCATTCATCGTACGAAAAGCTCCCGAACGTCCAGAGTTTGGATTATGCTCTATCGCTTTAATGCTATTTACACCGTCTTCGATTCTTCCACGATCAGCCTCACTGATGTATTTCCCATTCATGTCTAGGATTTGAGCAATCGACTGGTTGTGGAAATGTTCTACTGATATCTGGGCCTGTTCCAATGTTGTCGGAGTCTCGAGTATCTGATTCATCCCATGCGAGGTCTGCTCGGGATTAATCGCAATCTCATTCCCACCGGTTTCCTTAGCTGAACCAATTTCAACAGCTCCATTGGTTTCACTCGAAGTGACTACCTCATTAGCGCCATTCATTTCAGATGCACCACCAGTTTCTACCGAAGAACCAACTTCTGCAGAATTATCCATTTCAGTGCCGCTACTAGTACCTTCATTAGAACCGCCGCCACTAATCTCACTCATTATTTGCTCCTCCTTTCAGATGATGATTATAAGACTTCAAAATCACTCTTGACTCTTGATACGATATAGTCCCATATTTCTGTAATAAAACGCCAAGTAAACAGCATTTTGTAACAGCTGCAGCGCTAACATTTAAGTCCAGTAACATACAATCAATATTTCGAGCCAATACCGCAGTATTATATGGATTTGCCTGAATCTTGGAAATATGGTATCGGACTCGACCTTCGTCCATCGACTGAATCATTGTTAACACTGATACTTTTCTGCAGCGAAATCTCCCGGCGCAGATATGACATGCCGGATTAAGATTTTCCCCTTTATCCAACGACTTAACTTTCACGTGCTGCACACCAGGAATTCCACGGATACCAATCAAACATATACCCTTATCAAAATCCATGATACGCTCAGCCTGTGTGCTACTAAGTCCCAGAGAAGAAGCCATTAAGTCCAGATCTGTCTTTACCGCCGTAAGCGCATGCACCACTTTAACACTAGTATTTGCAATCACAGCATCCGACATAATACCCGGTCTTTGATCACAAAGAATCATCCCAGTTCCGGATGCACTGATTTCTGCCAGCATCTTTTCAAAATAATCATTACTTTTTGCCCGGCTACTGTCCTCTGAAAGTGTTTTTCTAAACACGTTATGTGCCTCTTCAACAACAATGACTCGTTTAAGAGTATTGCTTTCCGGGAGGCGGGAAATATAGCAATGCAGCTTAAAGAGCAGAATATTCATCAAAAACTCTGTTCCTGTATCAGAGAAATCTGCGAGTTCTATAACAGTTGGAGTTTCGAGAAGTTCCTTCGCAGTAATGCCAAATGGTTTAGAAAAACTTCCACCAAGTGCACCGGTATACATGTTCTCGGTTCGCAGAGTCAGAGCACCTTCAAGATTCTGCTTTACTTCTACCCCATAACGAGCATGTGATTTGATATACTCTGGAATATTATTATAGGCATCCTTAAATGTCGGAAACGGCTTTTTCTCATCCTCATATGCCATCATTCCATAGTGCCATCCTGCTTTTTCATAAGTCTGTTTCAGCAAACCTTCCAGGGCTTCAGGAATCGGATGTTCACCAGCTGTGGAAGCAGTTATTGCTCTCACAACAGCATCCACATGATTTTCAATAGTAAGCGCTTAATTCTTGGGTAACTATACATTTGCCGTTTTGTAGTTCATAATGATTGATAGTAAATAGTTTTTTACTCCACTTCGTAGATAGGAAGTGGTCAATTACTATACTTGGAG
>NZ_JAHLPQ010000045.1:0-9880 GCF_018917985.1 Blautia sp. MSJ-36
TTGTATGACTTAAACTGTTCTTATCCATTTTGGATACCTCCTTGATAATATTATGTGAGTTTTGCGGACCCACTTTTATATTATCACAGGAGGTTTTTTACTTGAAGCTAAAGCTACTCTCTCCACCTGCCGAGCAGGTGGTTTATTTTTCTGCCATACAATAAAAGACTGTACACCTTTTTATTTTTCGGTGTACAGTCTTTTCTTTCTGGTATCTGTTATAATTCTTCTTTTTTCTTTCTTCCCAGACGGATATCTTCCATATGAGACTTTAATTCCGGGGTCATGCTGTCAAAGAGATATGTTTTGCTGCTGTCCCGGTGTTCCTGCCATTCTTCCCTCATCTGCTGTTTTGCGGATGCGATCTCCTCTTTAAAACCGCGGGCTGAAATTCTGGCAGCTCCCTGTCCCATGATGATGATCTGTTCCAGGCCATCGGATGTGGCAACTGTCACATTATGTTTGCGTCCAATTTTATGGACAGTACGTTCGATGTACTGATCTGCAGTTTCCGCTTCTCTGGTATAAACCACATGGATGTTATGGTACTGGAAGGTTTCTTCCGGATGGCCTTCCACACGGTAAGCGTCAAATACCAGGATCAGGATGCAGCCTTTGATGCCCTGATAATCGCTTAAGATGTCCATTAAACGGGTCTGGGCCGCATGAAAATCTGCCTGAGCCAGATCTCTTAAATCTTCCCATGCAAAAATAATGTTGCATCCATCTACCAGAAGATAGTCGTCTCTGTGGATGGCAGGATTGCTGTTTCTCCAGGCACCCTGACTGGTTTTCCCCGGAAGTTCCGAAGATTGAGAGCGTTTTCCACTGTTTCCGGAAAAGCTGCTGCCACTTTCCAGATTTCCGAAGCTCCTGCTGTTGCTGTTATATTTCTTCGATTTCACAGGGCCGAAGGTTTTCTCAAAGATTGCCTTCAGCTCTTTTTCTTCTTCGTAACTTCCATACATCGAAGTATATTTTCCACGGGAGTTGTTTCCTGTCCCATAACTAGTACTGTACGTATTTTTCCCCTGCCCGGAATATCCTCTGCCGGAAGCTCCCGCAGTTCCCGTACTGCTGTCATCGGAATCATCATAACCATCGTCCCAGTCCTGGATCTCTGCACCATCCAGATGCATATATTCCTCTACCTCATACCACGGAACCACAAAACCTGCTCCGTGGGCACAGAATACCGATCCTGTAGGATTGTCAAGATCCCGCTCGGAATCATAGCCGATCTCCTGGGCAATTTCTTCCTGATCCTGCCATGGTTCATAGCCTTTCAACGTACAGGTGAGATGGCCTTTTCCTCTTGTGTAGGAAATCACCTGGCTCTGGTAATCCCGCATTTTTGCAACCGGCGCGCTGCCTGTGATTACAGCCAGCTCTCCCTCTGTTTCCGGTCCCTGGAAGCTTCCCTGCATCCGCTGGATATCAGTCATGGCACGGCCTACATTTTCGGCCGGAAGTTCCAGCCGGAAACTGTAGTATGGCTCCAGAAGGACGGTTTTCGCTTTTTTGAGGCCCTGACGCACTGCACGGTAAGTTGCCTGACGGAAATCTCCGCCCTCCGTATGCTTCTGGTGTGCCCGGCCGGTAAGAAGAGTGATCTGCATATCTGTGATCGGCGATCCGGTAAGTACACCAAGATGTTCTTTCTCTTCCAGATGAGTGAGGATCAGGCGCTGCCAGTTCCGATCCAGCTGGTCTTCACTTGCCGCTGTAAAAAACTGCAATCCGCTTCCTCTCTCCCCCGGTTCCAGAAGAAGATGCACTTCCGCATAATGACGCAATGGTTCAAAATGTCCTACGCCTTCCACCGGTGCGGCAATGGTTTCTTTATATACAATATTTCCGGTTCCGAATTCCACTGCCACACGGAAGCGTTCCCAGATAAGATGTTTCAGAATCTCAATCTGTACCTCACCCATGAGCATGGCATGGATTTCTCCCAGCTGCTCATCCCACATAATATGAAGCTGTGGCTCTTCCTCTTCCAGCTCTTTCAGGCTTTTCAGCATCTTGTGGGCATCGCAGCCCTCCGGAAGGATGATCTGATAATTCAGCACCGGCTCCAGAACCGGCATGACAGACTCCCTCTCAACCCCCAGGCCCTCTCCCGGATAGGTTTCGGTAAGACCTGTTACCGCACAGACGGTTCCTGCCTCCGCTTCTTTGAGCATCTCAAACTTCGCACCGGAATAAATGCGGATCTGATCCACTTTTTCCTCCCAGATCTCTTCGTCCGGAATTCCTTTTCTCCCTGCATTGGTAAGGGTTTCTTTTACTTTCAGGCTTCCACCTGTGATCTTCATGTAAGTGAGGCGGTTGCCCTGGTCATCCCTGGCAATCTTGAAAACCTTTGCCCCGAATTCAGATGGGTAAACCGGTGCCGCCATGTAGGTTTCCATACCGCGGATGAACGCATCCACGCCTTCCATTTTCAGGGCAGATCCAAAGAAACAGGGGAAAAGCTTCCGCTCCAAGATCAATCTGGCCACATCTTTTTTCACGATAATGCCAGTGTCAAGAAATTGCTCCATAAGCGCCTCTTCACACACGGCAATATTTTCCAGAAATTCATCTGTTCCATGAACTTCGCCAGCTTTATCCACCGTACCTTTGATATCTGAGCCCTCTTCTGCACCACAGCAGTCCAGTTCTCCACGGAAATCCACACAGTTTTCACTCAGTTTTTTCTTCAGCTCCTCAAGAAGGCTCTCCCGGTTGGTTCCATCCTGGTCCATTTTGTTCACAAAAAGAAACGTTGGGATCTGATACTGGTTCAGAAGTCTCCACAAGGTCTGTGTATGGCCCTGCACACCATCCGCTCCGTTGATCACCAGAATCGCATAATCCAGTACCTGCAGGGTGCGCTCCATCTCTGCGGAAAAATCCACATGCCCCGGCGTATCCAGCAATGTCACTTCCATATCTCCCATGGAAAAAACTGCCTGTTTGGAAAAAATGGTAATGCCCCGTTCCCGTTCCAGTTCATACGTATCCAGATATGCATCTTTATGATCCACACGTCCGATCTTCCGGATTCTTCCGCATTTAAAAAGCAGCCCCTCCGATAAAGTTGTCTTTCCTGCATCTACGTGGGCCAGCACACCCAGGCTTATATGTTTCTGTTCTTGTATCTTCTGAGGTTTTTCACCCATGAAATACCCCTTTCTTTTCTATCGTAATTACATCATCAGAAAATCTTTGTTGTCCACTTGCTCATATCCCAGACTTCATTTACCACATCTTGGTAAAATTCCGGCTCATGGCAGATGAGAAGGATACTTCCGCGATATTCCCGGAGAGCTTTTTTCAGCTCGTCTTTTGCATCCACATCCAGATGGTTGGTTGGCTCATCCAGAAGAAGAATGTTGGTATCACGATTTACCAGTTTGCAGAGACGGACCTTGGCCTGCTCACCACCGCTTAAGACACGGACCTGACTTTCGATGTGTTTGGTTGTAAGGCCGCATTTTGCCAGTGCAGAACGTACCTCATACTGGGAGAATGACGGAAATTCCTGCCACAGTTCTTCGATACAGGTGGTCTTGTTCTCGCCTTTTACTTCCTGCTCAAAATATCCGATTTCGAGATTTTCTCCCTGTTCCACACTTCCTGAGATCGGTTTGTTCAGGCCAAGAAGGCTTCGTAACAGTGTCGTTTTACCGATACCATTGGTTCCTACCAAGGCGATCTTCTGTCCACGCTCCATGGTAAAATTCAGCGGTTTGGAAAGTGGTTCATCATATCCGATGACCAGATCATGTGTTTCAAAAAGCATCTTGCCTGGTGTGCGTCCATAACGGAAGTTGAACTCCGGCTTCGGCTTCTCTGCTGCCAGCTCGATCACATCCATCTTGTCCAGTTTTTTCTGGCGGGACATGGCCATGTTTCTTGTGGAAACACGGGCTTTATTTCTTGCCACAAAGTCTTTCAGCTCACTGATCTCCTGCTGCTGTTTCCGGTAGGCCGCCTCCAGCTGTGCCTTCTTAACCGCGTAGACTTCCTGGAAGTGGTCGTAGTCTCCTACATAACGGTTCAGTTCCTGATTTTCCATGTGATAGATGATATTAACCACAGAATTCAGGAACGGAATATCGTGGGAGATAAGGATAAAAGCATTCTCATAATCCAGGAGATATCTTTTCAGCCATGCAATGTGTTCCTCATCCAGATAGTTGGTTGGCTCATCCAGAAGCAGGATATCCGGCTTCTCAAGAAGCAGTTTTGCAAGGAGTACCTTGGTTCTCTGTCCGCCACTTAAGTCTGTAACGTCACGATCCAGTCCCAGATCCAGAAGTCCCAGTGCTCTGGCAACCTCCTCCACTTTCGCATCAATGGCGTAAAAATCGTGAAGTGTCAGTTCATCCTGAATGGTTCCAAGTTCTTCCATCAGCGCATCCATCTCGTCAGGATCTGCAGTTCCCAGTTTGTCGCAGATCTCGTTCATGCGCTCTTCTTTTTTGAGAAGGGGATCAAAAGCGGATTTCAGCACCTGTCCGATGGTCATGCCTTTTTCCAGCACTGCATGCTGATCCAAATAGCCTGCGTGGACATTTTTTGCCCATTCTACTTTTCCTTCATCCGGCATCAGTTTTCCGGTTACGATGCTCATAAATGTGGACTTTCCTTCGCCGTTGGCTCCTACAAGCCCAATGTGTTCTCCCTTCAGAAGCCGGAAAGATACGTCTTCAAAAATCGCTCTGTCTCCAAATCCGTGAGTCAGGTGTTCTACATTTAAAATACTCATTTGTTATATTCCTTTATTGTTGTGATTTTTGTGTTATATTTTGTTTTCCTTTATATAATGCTATAGTATTATACTTGATATTCTTCTCTGCTGTAAAGCCAAATCTCCGTATCCTCTGCGTTCGTATAACAATCTTTTTTTCCTTGCCAGTTATCACAAAATCGCTTATTCTTATAACAGATAAAAAATCGCATATACATCATATATAAAGGAGGCACAATTTTTATGGCAAAGATCGATCATGCAGCGATCCGTACTTCTTCCTATGAAGATGCACAGAAATTTTTTGAGGATGTTTTTGACATGCATATGTGGCGGGAAATTGGGGAAAAACCGGAGCGCAAATGCTGGTTCCAGGAAGGTATCCAGCTCTGCGAAGTTTCCAACATCAACACAGAGGCAGAGAACGGATATGACCACATTTCCATCGCCGTTGATTCTGTGGAAGAAACCATGGAAAAGATCAAATCTTATCCGGTAAAAACCATCAATGACCACTGGTTTTCTCTTCCGGATGGAACACGGATCGAACTGAAACTGCTGGCTAACTGGAAAGTCAACGACTGAGAAAAATCCAATATAAAACGGATCTGTGTGAGAATCATTTATTTTATAATTCATTCTCACCAGATCCGCTTTTTATTTTTGTAATATTTTTTTACATACTGATGATTCCCAGTACATTTGCAATGGAACTTAACAGTACAATGATCAGGCAGACAGGTGCCAGATACTTAATAAAAAACTTGTACAGCCCTTTTCTGCGGAATTTCGAAGACTGTTCGATCTCCGCCGCAATCCTGTCATATCCCACAACACGTGTTACCAAGAAACAGGTGGCAAGTGCTGCCAGCGGCATCATCACGGAGTTTGTCATAAAGTCAAAGAAATCCAGGAAATTCATTCCGAAGATCTTCAGGAAATCCAGCACTCCATATCCCATGGAAGATGCAGTTCCGAACACAAGCATAATCACTGCCATCAGGATACAGCATTTCGCACGGCCCCAGTGAAGCTCATCCATAAAGGTAGATACACTTGTCTCCATCAGAGAAACCGCACTGGTCAGTGCCGCAAGAAGAACCAGCACGAAAAACAGGATTCCTGCGCCGGTTCCCACTCCCATAGTTGCAAAAACCTTCGGCAGCGTGATAAACATCAGTGAAGGACCTGCCTGCAGTGTATCCGGATTTCCGCCGGAGAAAGCAAACACTGCCGGAATGATCATCAAGCCTGCAAGGATTGCAATACCTGTGTCAAAAATCTCCACCTGTGTGGTAGACTGTTCCATATCCAGTTTCTTATGCATATAAGAACCATAGGTATATAAGATACCCATTGCAATAGAAAGCGAATAAAACATCTGACCCATGGCTGTCACAACTGTCATCCAGGAAAAATTCTTAAAGTTCGGAATCAGGAAATATTTTACTCCTTCCATAGCTCCTGGCCGTGTCATTGAATAAATGGCAACAATCACAGCCAGAACTACCAGAACCGGCATCATGATCTTTGACATAAGTTCTACGCCATTTTTTACGCCGCCAAGGATGATGGCAAATACCAGC
Source organism: Blautia sp. MSJ-36 (assembly GCF_018917985.1). Classification (NCBI taxonomy): domain Bacteria; kingdom Bacillati; phylum Bacillota; class Clostridia; order Lachnospirales; family Lachnospiraceae; genus Blautia; species Blautia sp. MSJ-36. The sequence goes on from NZ_JAHLPQ010000045.1 coordinate 6,328, forward strand.
ACTGCAAACACCAGAAACCAGGCTTCCACCTGCCAGGAATCCGCAATAAAACTTCCAAAATAACCATCTTCGGAAACCTTCTGCACATTTCCTCTTAAATACTCTACCAGATACTTGATAACCCATCCGCCAATGGTGCTGTAATATGGCACGATCAGCATCGGGATCACGGCGTTCAGCCATCCGCCGATCTTAAACGGTGCGCTTTTTCCAAAATGTTCAAATGCTCCGACCGGACTCTTACGGGTCATTCTTCCCAGCGCTGTCTCCGACATGATCAGCACATATCCAAATGACACAGTCAGCAGGATATAAACCAGCAGAAATATTCCTCCGCCGTACTTCGCCGCCAGGTAAGGAAAACGCCAGATATTTCCCAAACCTACCGCAGATCCGGCAACAGCCAGCACATAACCGATCTTCCCGGAAAAACGTCCCCGCTGATGATGGCTGTGACCGGATTTCTTCACTTCACTCATCCATAAAACCCTCCTTAAATTCCTGTGTAAAAAAACTCCCACAGGATCGCACCTATGGGAGGTCTGCATGATGATATAGTATCAAAAAATGGGGGAAATGTCAAAAAAAAGGATAATGTCCTTTTCTTACATATAAAAAACCCCGGAACCAAAAGGTTCCCGGGGTTTGATGTTCTGATATTCGATATATCGGTCTGATTATCGTTTGGAGAACTGCGGAGCTCTACGAGCAGCTTTGAGACCGTATTGCACTACCTCTAACGCTCGAAAATGCCGATATATCAAGCATTTTCAGGCCTCCACTTTAAATTTGCCCCATAAATTAACTCATATTTTACATCCCGAATTCAATGCAATTCATCAGTTTTCCTCACTGCGAAAGTGCTTCATTTACTACTGATGAGAGTTCCTGTGGCTTATTATACTTAACCTTAGCATAAATATCCATAGTAACTTTGCTGTTTTCATGACCCGCCAGATACTGTACTGTCTTCGGATCCACACCAACATGAATCAGGTTTGTAATATATGTATGCCGAAGCTGATGTGGTGTCACATCAAAATCAAGACTGTATATCACATCTGCGTTATGGGATGCTGCCTCTCCAAGTACCGGTGTTACTTTATGAGGAATCTTCTGTCCATTCACATAACGGAAATATGTTCTTTCCTTATTAGATCTTACTCGAATATAATTCCATACTCTTTTAAACTGTGAATAGGCAAGTGGCTCTCCCTTGCTGTCTGCTATCACATAATCAGAGATGCTCGTTTCCTTCAACTCTCTCAGGCACTCAACCAGACACTGTGGAATCGGAACGTCACGATAGGCTGCAGGAGTCTTTAACTCTTCTGTAATCACCGGTCTGTTATTCACACTTCTCCAGGCTCTCCTAACCGCAATATACGGAGTAGGAACATCAAGAAACACACAGTCCCATTTCAGACCAAGAATTTCTTCTCGTCTGAGTCCTGCAAATAAACCGATCATAACAAAGTTGTATGGCGGGAGCCCTTTGATTGCATCCAGAAGCTGTTTCACCTGATCATCTGTGAGTGCTTCTTTCTGTTTTGTCGGAGTGCCGCCTTTTGCAGATATACCTTCAGATGGATTATAGTCAATCACATGGCTGTATTGAGCAGAGTAAAAAATGCACTTAAACAGCATGTTTACCGTGTTATATACGGAAGAGGATTTTCTGGAGGCTGGTACAAGAGCCAGCCTGATATCATCTGCCGTAACCTCTGTCATATACATATCGCCTAATGGTTTGACTATGTAATTGCGCAGCTTCGATTCATAATCTCTCAGTGTTGCCGGTTTTACCTTGCCGGACTGGATCGTGAGCCATTTAGCAGAATACTCTGCGACTGTCGGATTATCTCTCCTGAAAATCGCTTCCTCAACCTGCCGCTTTGCTTCACGCTCTTTCTCATATAATTCTTCGCGAGTCCTTGCATAAAGGTTCACGCGCTTACCATCTGCGTCATCAATTCGAGTACGGTAATATGTAATCCCACTTCGCTGAACAGTACCATATTTCGGAATGTCTGAATTTCTCTTTGCCATTGTTATACTCCCTTCTATTTATTACATTTATATTTTCTTAGATGACTTCCATTTCCTCAAGGATGTCACCTATGTATATACAATGAGCGAGGACCTGCATCCCCGCTCACATATTTCTCTGTACTGTTAATCTTCTGTTACGTTATTCATCAAAGCAAATGCATCGCCAAGAGTCTGAACTAATTCATCCGGGCGATTGTATTTAACTTTAGCGTAAATATCCATGGTAATCTTGCTGCTTTCATGCCCTGCCAAATATTGAACTGTCTTCGGATCTACCGATGCATGAATCAGGTTGGTAATATAAGTATGACGAAGCATATGCGGTGTCACATCAAAATCGAGTGAATATACTACATGACCATTATGCGGTGCCTTTTCACCAAGTTTCGGATAAATTGTTTTCTTAATGGCTTTGCCATTTTCATCGCGTTTAACATGTCCGTCCTTATCATACACACGATAAGTTCTCGGCTTAGCAGTTCTTGTCGTAATGTACTTCCAGAGCTGTCTGAATTGTGAGTACGATAACGGATCACCATCACTATTTGCAATGACATAATCCGATTTACTATTCTTTTTGGTTTCTCTCAAGCACTCTGTCAGGCAATCCGGAAGAGGAATATTTCTGTTGGCTGCTGCGGTCTTCAACTCTGTCATAATTACTGGTCGATTTCCCTCTGTATGCCAGGCACGTCTGACAGTCAGATACGGTGCTTTATCATCCAGATACACAGAATCCCATTTCAAAGCCAATATTTCTTCTCTTCTCAGACCTGCATACAGGCCCAACATTACAAACACATAAGTCTGCAGTCCTTCAATAGCAGCCAATAATCTTTCAGCCTGTTCATCGGACAAGGAATCTTTCATTTTCTGTGGTACGCCACCTTCGGTGGCAAGATATACCGTAGGATTATCATCGATCAGTCTGCTTTCCATTGCCGATTTAAAAATCGACTTATAAAGAATCACAACCGATTTATATACAGACGCCGATTTCTTTGATACCGGAACCAGCGCTAACTGAATGTCATCCTGGGTCACATCAGCAATTCTCATATCACCAAGCTCAGCGATAATATGTCTTCTAACCTTAGATGTGTAATCGATCAATGTGGTAGATCTCACATGGACGGACTGCATAAGGAGCCACTTTTCAGCATACTCTTCTACCGTAGGAGATTTTCTTCTGAAAGAAGCATTGTCAATCTGATCCAATGCCTCAAGTTCCTTATCGTACAACTCCTCTCGTGTTTTCCCATACAGAGCTACACGCTTTCCATTTTCATCTGTCACATAGGTTTTGTAATAATAATTTCCTCGGATTTCAACCGAACCGTATCTTGGGATTTGTCTTCTTCTTGCCAAATCCATCACCTCCACTAGTATAATAATGATGTAGTCAATCAAGACTACTTGGTTAATAAGTTTCTATAAATCAGATAACAGAAGAAGGGGTTCTTCCTTCATCAGATGTTATCCGTAATAATGATCATGTCTG
>NZ_JAHLPQ010000046.1:0-9850 GCF_018917985.1 Blautia sp. MSJ-36
GCCCTGGTTTCCTACGCTTATTTTTCTTCCCTGCTTCTTCTTTTCCTATTTCTCTTTAAAATCTGTTGCTTCTCTAAGACTGATTTTCTCTTAAGTTGACGCTATGTTTACCACATTGGGGTCTGACCCCACTGTGGTCAACTTAAAAACTCCGTCCCCAATGGTTCCTTCTTTACATTCCAATATGGTTCTATTAATACATAGGAGTAGTGTCTCCATAATAATTTATTTGTCTCTTTACATTCCAATATGGTTCTATTAATACGGAAGATTTCATGCGGATCTTCGGCGAAAACTGCCCTTTACATTCCAATATGGTTCTATTAATACTTGTGATTACACTTCCGGCAGGCAGTTACTCCAACTTTACATTCCAATATGGTTCTATTAATACGAAGCTGATGCAGGTGGTTCTTTCGGTACTGGACTTCTTTACATTCCAATATGGTTCTATTAATACTTATGTAAGCTATTGAACTGTCAACCGTCTGATATCACTTTACATTCCAATATGGTTCTATTAATACTGCTGTGAACCATCTTCTTGATTTCTTCTTGCTCTCCCTTTACATTCCAATATGGTTCTATTAATACCTCTTGATACTCCCATGATTTCGGCGAACTGAACTTCTTTACATTCCAATATGGTTCTATTAATACTGCGCTGTCCGCAGGAGCCGGCGGCGGCGTCTGTTTCTTTACATTCCAATATGGTTCTATTAATACGATTCTGGGAAGAACGAACAACCCGTCCGGAAAAGACTTTACATTCCAATATGGTTCTATTAATACGTGATTCAATTACCATATGTTGGTTAAATTTTAAGTGACTTTACATTCCAATATGGTTCTATTAATACTCGTCTTCCACAAATGCCTTTCTCATAAGCATTATTCTACCACTTTCTGTCGACCTTGTCATTTCTTATTTTTTCGGGACCCATAATCTTCTATTATGATCCATTAAATCACCTGTTTTTCCTTAATATAAAGGCTTTGTCGACCTCCCACACTTTTCTCCTTATCACAGGTCGACAATTTTCTTTCTTGAATTAACTTATTAAAGTGTTTGTTGTTTTTTTACTGGCATCCAAGCAGATGCCAGTTTATAGTTTATACTCTTTTCACAGAACTTTTATCTCAGGTTTCGAGTACCTGACCCCTAGTGGTTCCCCTAGCACGGTGAAAATCAAAAGTCAACAATTACCGCATCAGATAACGGAAGCATTATTGTAGAGTTCTGTCTCTGTCGAAAAAGAATCTCTTTTGTGAAACGGCGCAAACGTGATCCCCTGGCATAAAATCTATTGTATTATTCATTGCATTTTTTCTATATTTTCTTCTTATAATCCAGTTCCGTTTGTTTCTATCACATGTTTATACCAAAATGCTGAATCTTTCATGATTCTCTGCTGGTTCCTGTAGTCTACATACACAAGTCCAAATCTGTCTGAATAACCCTTTGCCCATTCAAAATTATCCATCAAAGACCACTGGAAATATCCTCTGATATCTACTTCCTCTGCTGCCTTTTTCAGTTCTCGTAAATATCTTGCAAGAAAATCAATTCTGTTTGGATCATGCACTTTTCCATCTAATGAGATCACGTCATGGCAGGATAATCCGTTCTCTGTGATATAAATTGGCTTGTGATATCTTTCATATAAGAACTTCGGTCCCCACTGCAGACATTCCGGTGTTACCGGCCATTGGATCGCAGTCTTTGGAAAACCTTCATATCGACAAACCTCCTGTGGTTTCCCGTCTTCTCCCATACGGATACATCTTCCATTATAGATATTCTGTCCATAGACATCGATTGGTTCTAAGATCAGACGCATATCTTCTTCTGTGATTTTCGGAAGATATTTTTCATAACGCTCCAGTCCTTCTTCCGGATAATGTCCTAATAAGACCGGATCTGACCACCAGGATACATTCCATGTCCAGTTACTGTCGTCCTCCTGAAGGGAAAAATATGCCTTTCTTGCAGCCTCGATATCTTCCGGCCGATCTGTTTCCGGATAACAGACAGATGATGTTGGCGCATATCCGATCGTCAGTTTCTGTTTTCCATAAGCACGGAGCATCTGTACAGCTCTTCCATGTGCTTTCATAGCATTGTGTGCCATTTCAAAGGTATCTCTCATCGGTGCCTTTACTCCCGGTGCATGTTCTCCGGTAAGGAAACCAAGTCCGACAAAGCACTGTGGTTCATTCAATGTAAAGAAATGACTTACCCTGTCACTGAATCTTTCTGCAACAAGCTTCGCATATTCTCCAAACCATTCCACGATCTGCGGATTCATCCATCCGCCTCTTTTATAGATTTCATACGGAAGTTCCCAGTGATACAAAGTAATATATGGTTCGATCTTATTTTCCACAAGCTCGTCGATCAGATGGTTATAGAATTCAATACCTTTCTCATTCACTCTTCCGAAGCCTTCCGGTAAAACCCGCGACCAGTCGATGGAAAAACGATAAGCTTTCAGGCCCATTTCTTTCATTAACTGAACATCTTCTTTATATCTGTGATAATGATCACATGCCACTTCACCGGTGTGACCGGAATATATTTTCCCCGATTCTTTTGTATACACATCCCAGATATGCTCGCCTTTGCCATCTTCTTTTACTGCGCCTTCGATCTGATACGCACTTGTTGCTGCACCCCAGGCGAAATCCTCAGGGAATCCTACATTCTTTCCATTTTCTTTTCCCATATTTTTCTCTCTATTCTTTTTAGTACATGTTCAACAAAAAGCCTTAATTTTACTGACTTTACTCCTTTGCTTTAATTCTCTTTCGGAATCGGCGGTATATCAGGAAATAATTGTTTCATTTCATCTACTGAACTCGCTTTAGCCCATTCAGGCATTCCTGTTTTCCACACTAAACTATCTGTTGTAAAATGTCCCGCAGTCATCAGTTGCCTTAATGTATTGAGATCATATGGGCCTGTTGCCTGTCCATTCACTGCAACATAATATGAAATACCTGGAACTGGCGGTGGAGTCATGCCATTTTGTACCTGCTGATTCATCCCTGCCATCATATTATTCATAGAACCAGCTATATTCTGTCCTACGGCACCGCCAACAGCCATACTTGCCATCATTGCAGCCATATTGAATCCATCTCCGCCACCAGAAAGATTTACATTTCCAGCTCCATTGACTCCCATTTTCCCCAATGCCTCAGCACCGGCAACTCCAACTTCTGCTTGCTTTTCAACTTGAAATGCACCCAGATTATTAGTCTGTGTCTGTTTATGCTGGGCATATTGAGACTCTTCTCTCTGAATTCGTAAACTTTCTCCATAATGCTCTACATCTATTCGCTGTCGATCTGCAATATCTTTAACTTTCGCTGCTGTCTCCGCCTTAATAGTTGCGGTCGTTACATCTTTGGTTACACTCATAAGTTGCCGGTAACCTTCGCTTGATTTGTCAATTTCTATTGTTCCTATGTCAATTCCTGATACATCTACTCCAAAATCTTCTTTCAGTCTTTCACCAATATCATATTCAATGGCATCATTGATTTCAGATGTTTTAGCTTCAATTCGCACTAAAGGTATATTATGTATTGCCGGCGCATTTGCAACGATGTCTTTCACATATCTAATCACAACATCCCGAATCTGTTTTTGGAAATCATCAAGATTAAAATTGCTCAATCTATGCAACTTAATAAATTGACGATAATCGGTAATCTTAAAGCTGATAGTTCCGCTTACGGCAACCGGCACTCCAAAATCATCAAAACGCGGATCATACACATCAAAAAATGGTACCCCAAACTTTATCTGTACAATCTGAGCAAGATTTATAAAGTATATTTCTGCTTGAAATGGTGTTCCCCCATCATAAGCCAGCCCTACAATACTAGCAAGCACAGGAAAATTTGCTGTTTTTATTGTCTGATCAAAAGGACCAACAATAAAGTCTTGCATAGTACCATCTTTTTGCTTATATACAAATACTGCAACTTCACCATCTTTTACCCTTAACGAAGACCCCCAACGAATCGCATTCTCTCTATTATTCCCCTGACTCGCTCCTGCTGGATGCCATTTCCAAATTAAATACGAAGGCTCATCACAACGAATTTCATCCATAAATCCGCCTTTTCTTTTGTTTTTATTGAATAATCCCATATATGTAACCTCCCGCCGTTAAAACTATATCAATAGCTCATTACTCATCATTTTCCCTTATAGAAGAAATCAATTTCATATAATCATCTTTGTAGTCGTTACCAGAAACTTTATTCGTTTGCACATAATAAACATAAAACCATCTACGATCTTTTTCGGAAGGAAAACAGAAACAATATCCATTTGCATCTACAGATGTAAGCCAATTAATTTTTTGGTTACATGAAAAACGATACAGAATTCCCTTAACTCCATAAGCAGATTCAAACACCTCATTATCAATGACATCTCCATCTGTAAACATTGAAGCTATCATATCAATCATGTTTTCATTATCCTGATATAAGCCATCAAACGACACACCATAATCATCATCTGTTTCAACAGGATATGCTATACTCAACATTACAAGTTTTTCGCCCTTTTCAGCATAATACTGAAGATATTCGTTTTTACTTCCTTCCTCTTCCCAATAATCAGGAATATCAAAAACAAAATTTTTCACTTTCAGAGATTCATAAGTTCCTTCTGCAAACCCTTTCTCTTCAATATCGTTTGAATCAATTGATATATGCATCTCTTTTTTATTCTCATAATAATATATATACAGTTGATATCCTTCCTCATTATGTGCAGAAAACATTCCTTCTGTCTTTGTTATATCAACCGTAAATCCATTATTTCTACATTCTTTTACATATTCTTCATACATTTCTGTTGAAGTTTTATATATTTCAACAGAAAACTGTTTCTCCATTTCCATAGTAACCTTGCCATACTCTGATTCCGGTTTTGGAAGAAGTGTTGTAAACTGATTTTCTTGCCAATCATATTTTTGATCATAATCCTTATTATCTGCAAGATTACCTATACCATTTTTGCCACTACGAACACCCATAAAAGCAACAAAAATAATAATAACACCAACTGTCAGTAATAATCTTATCCTTAGTTTCTTTTTAACAATATTACTGTTCTTTAAAATTTCCTGATACGTCTCATTTGCAATTTTATCTCCTGGAAACAATATTTCTGCCTTCTCATGAAGTTGCTCCGCTTTCTTTGTCCACAAGCGCATCCAATATGAATTATTAGCATTAATTTTTTCCGCCGCTAAAAAAGCGACTTTAGATTTTATAAACAGCAATGCTTCTAATATTGAACCTCTATCATTTGGGAACGGAAAATTCTCTATAATAGTAGCTTTATATTTTTCATCCGCTGTCAGTGCAGGAGCCTTATCCGTTCGTAAAAGGGGACGGAATACATAAATCAGTAACGGAATACATGCAAAATATAAATTTAACAAAACCCATCCTATCTTTTTCCATTTTCCCCATGTAGACCACCCTTTTTTAGGTATTTCTGGGCTATTAGCAATACGTCTATCGCACTCTTCTATTTGTGCAATAAACTTGTCTAATGATTCCGAGACTCTTGAAGAATTTATTTCATGACCGCATGCTGGACAAATAGCTGTAAAACTCGGTAATTCTTCACCACATGCTGGACATTTAATAATTTTCCCCGCATATTCTTGTTTCCGTTCGGAATAAGAAATTTCACTATCCTTTTCATTTTGTAATGGAGCACTACAATTTTGACAAAACTGAGCATCTGCATTATTCTCTTGTCCACACTTGGAACAATATATTCGTTTTTCCTTTTTCATATCTTTGTTCTAATCCCCTATAAACATTTGTTAGGCAAAGGCCCTATGATATAATCACTACCCAATCATAAAGAGTCTCTTTCATCGCAAATCGCATCACAAATATCTCCAATATTACATTTAAGATATCCACATATACGCAAAAGCACTGACAAAGCAACTTCTTCATTACGACGTAACTTTGTCATAGTTCCACATGCTATATTCAAATCTTTACGCAATGTCGCTGGAGTTATTTCTTTTTCCGCAAGCATAACCCATAGCTTCTTATAACTTATCTTCATAAATCAAATCCCCCAAACCTCAAAGAATCATATACGTTTACTTTCATTTTTTCATCTGATTTCATATATTAAATATAATCTCGAATCATTATATTGTCAACAAACATTACCTATATTATGCTTATTTTCCACAACTTCTTGTGAATTTTATATCCATACTCTCTTTCTCTCAATAAATAATATTTTCAAAAAAGAACAGCCTTTTAGTCAGCTCAGCGTCCCAAATTCCATTTCCCAAAACAGTTTCCGGAAGCCGGAAATCCACATAAATCCATCTCTTCTCTTTTTTCCATTAAAAAACCCTGTTCCAGGATTTCTCCTGAGACAAGGTTTTTGGTGGTTCTTTTGGGTTTATTTTTCTTCTTTTGGGCTGGAAGCGGATGAAGATTAAATAAACGGGAGGCACTGGTTTTTGACAAGGGATGTTACAAAAAAAAATGTCAAAAGGCCAGTGTGAAAAAATAGCTGTCCTTTCGCACCCTCTTTTGACACTTTTTTCGTAATTTCATTTGTCAAAACCGGGAAGGCTTTATCCATAGGATATCGAGATAATCCGGCTGCAACAGACTATCTTTTTTATTCTTTTTTCGGACAATCTTTCCGCGCCCCTCCTTTTTTTCTGTTCATTTTTTAAATCTCTTTTTCTTTTTTTCACAGACCTTTGATGCCTGGTTTTTGGTATACGGTAAACCATCCGTACTACTCTAACTTTAAGCCGCCGTTTCCGGCGGCAAGGTTTTAAATATTAGTTGCTTTTGCTTTGCTCCGGCATATTTCTGGAAGCTTTTTAGACCATGGAAGGATATCATCTATAAAACTGTATTCCCTGTCATCCTGATGGTCTTTTAGTACAGTCAGGACATATTCAAGATACCGGAGGGGATTCAGGTTATTAGCTTTTGCTGTTTCCGTGATGCTGTAGATAATGGCACTGGCATTTGCGCCATCCAGACTGTCGATCAGTTTCCATGTATGCTTATGAAGGCAAAAACTGCGCAGGGCACTTTCTGTCGCATTGTTATCCATAGGAATATCGCCGTCTTCCAGAAAGGCTTTCAAAGAAGCTTCCTGGTTGATGCAGTAATTGATCCCATCCAGAGTCTTTCCACGGGAAAGCTGGTTTTTAGACTGGATCTCTTTTGCCCATGCAAAGAAGGCCTCTACAAGAGGTCTGATGTTGGCCTGACGGTACATTTTTCTGGCTTTTGCAGGCTGTCCTTCCATCTGGTTATCCAGATGATAGACCGCAGCAATCCGGCTGACTGCTTCGTAGGCTATCGTCTCTTTTGCATTTTTCTGTGCTGCTTTTGGCAGGGCTTTTAACGCTTCCGCAAACCTGCGCCTTGCATGGGACCAGCAGCCTGCAAAGACGATGTCTGGATTTTCCCTGTCCAACTTCCTGTATGCAGAGTAACCATCGCAGACTACGATTCCTTTAAAATCCTTCAGGAATTCTTCCGGATGGTCCGCTTTCCGGGTGCGCTGGTATTCATACAGGATGATTGGGGTATCTGTATAACTCTTTCCGGTCCGGTAGATCCACATGTAACTTTTGCTGTTTGCTGGTCGCCCATCCTTAATCACCATGACCGGAGTCTCATCAACCTGAAGTACATGAAACTGATACATCTCCCTGTGGAGACGGTCATAAAGGATACCCAGATACCTGTCTGCACACTGGATCATCCAGTTTGCCATGACCTGTCTGGAGATATGGATGTCATTCCGTAAGAATTCCTGGCTGATCCTGTAAAGGGGAAGGCCGTTTACGTACTTGGCATTCATGATGCTTGCTGCAAGTGATGGAGTGAGCAGGCTGTTACGCAGCAGATCTTTTGGGCGGTCTGCTTTTATGATCGTCTGGTTATCCCTGCCGGCATAAACTGCCACGTGATGTTCCTCAACGGTATAGACAGCTGGCTGTACACGAACCCTTTTATATATCTCATCCGGAAGCTGCTTCCATCCATCTGTGCCAAAGACATCCCGGAGTTTTTCTTCTGACAGGGTATGGCTGATCACTTCAACCGGAAGATCCTTCAGATCTGCCTCGCGTTTTCCCTTACTCTTACGATGGCGCGGCTGTATCACATCTTCCTCAGCAGGCTCGACTACATACAGTGTTTCCGTAAGTGCTTCCGCCTCGTTAAAGATAAGTTCCAGTTCCATCTGTCCGGAGATCGTCTCCAGCTTTTCGGAAGAACGGCCATAACGCTTGTTGTTTGCGTCAGCGATCTGCTCGATAAGGCACTCCATGTTTATATTCAGCTGGCTGATCTGATCCTGCATGGACAGGATGACTGCCATAAGTGTTTCCCTGCTGAAACTATTCAGTTCTTCTTCTGTATATACTTTTGCCATGGATGCCCTTCTCCTTTATCTGATGTTTCTATTGTAACGCAAAGATAAAGAAAAAGCGAATCCGGCAGATAGGGCATCCGTCATTTTTACCAAGGTACTCCGGAATAAATGAAGACAGCGGATCATGAAAAGTGGATAACTTTTTTTCTGAGCCTATAATGACCGGAAGATATTTTTTTATTTTCTCTGTTTTGCACAGGACCTTATAAGACTTTCCCCGGTCTGACTTCCTGGATCGGATGGCGTGCAACAACTTCCAGTCCCTGCATGAGATACTGGTACTGCTCCGGTGTGATCTCAAGTGCTTCTTCTTTCGTGCGGGGCCAGTTGAATGCGCCTAGTTCCAGTCTTTTGTATAAGAGCAGGAAGCCATCGCCTTCCCAGACCAGCCCTTTGATACGGTCAGTCCGCCTTCCGCAGAACAGAAACAGGATATCTTTCTGATACGGATCCAGCTGGAAATTGAACTTGATGATGGATGCAAGGCCCTCCATTCCACGTCTCAGATCTGTGTAGCCGGTAGCCAGGTAGATCCTGCGGAACCCGGAAGCATCATTCAGCATGAAAGATCTCTCCGATCCGTGACAGGAGTTCTGCTGAAACGGAATTGGATATCTCTACAGAAACTGATCCTTTCCGGATGATGATATCTGGCTGGAATCCATTTCTGACAGGCTCCTGTTTTATTGGGAGGCTGATCTCTGCGAATGAGATCTTTTGCGGGCTGGTTTCATCTGCCGGATCTGTAATAACAGAAAGTTCCCTTGATGTTGAAGCAGCAAAAGCTTCTTTTCTGAGGATCCTTTGCCAGTAAAAGAATTGTTTGTCTGAGATCCCATTGGCTCTGCACCACTCGGTCTTATTCATACCGCTGTTCAAACATTCATTCATGATCTGGGTCCAATGTTCAATACGGACCTGACGTGTGATCTTATCCATAAGATTGCTCCTTTAAAAAACTTTTAGTTTTACAAAGGGATTATCTCATGGTTTTAGGCAAAAAGCACGGTACTAGCTATTTACCGTATACTTCTATTATGGGCCATTAAATCACCTGTTTTTCCTTAATATAAAGGCTTTGTCGACCTCCTGTTATTTTTTCCTTATCACAAGTCGACAATTTTCTTTCTTAAATTAACGTCCTAAAGCGCTTTGCTATTTTTTTACTGGCATCCAAGTAGATGCCAGTTTATAGTTTATACTCTTTTCACAGAACTTTTATCCCAGCTTTCGAGTACCTGACCCCCAGTGGTTCTCGACTCTTCTTTTACTCCCGATATGTTCCGTGAACTCTACTTTTACCGCTGGCCTGTGGAAACGAAATATAAGGAATTGAAAAGCAGACTCGCCATTGAAGATTTCAATGGTGCT
>NZ_JAHLPQ010000047.1:0-8974 GCF_018917985.1 Blautia sp. MSJ-36
GCCAGCCTGTGAAAAGCAGTGCAAGAGGCGGGCCCTCTCAGTGCGCCTTCCGGGCGCAAGCAGGGATGAGCCCCTTATAGGGGCAGTGCAAACCACCGGCTAAGCCGGTGGTTATGATTTATGATGAATATGAACAATATACCCTGTTCGAATCAGACCGAAGCGTCCATGGCCTGCTGTACATGATCTACGAGAACTTGGCGGATTTTCGGATATTCGCCAAGACCTTTCAGTACAGGAGTTACCTCATACCCTTCCGAGGAGAGACGGTTCATCCAGGAGTCCGGATCTTCACCGGCCAGATCGTTCTGTGCATGATCACCGGCCACAATCATAAAAGGAGCAAGAACAATCTTTTTTGGCTGAAAGCTGTCCGCAGCCCGGAGAAGAGAATCCAGGGCAGGATAAGCCTCAACAGTTCCGAGAAAGATATTTTTATGTCCCATATCTTTAAAACGGTAATCCAGGGCAGCATAAACAGAATTTGCATAATGCTCCGTTCCGTGTCCCATAAGAACAAGGGCTGTTTCCTGGTCCATACCCTGAAACTCATCGGCAACAGCCTGGACGACAGCCTGGTTATCTTCTTCTGTGGTAAGAAGAGGATTTCCGAAAACAATACTTGAAAACCGGTCACGGAAAGAAAGAGCGTCTGCTTTCATCTGGTCATTTTCAATTCCGTTGATTACATGGGTAGGCTGCACGATCACATCAGTAACTCCATCGAGAAGCATCTGTTCCATGGCTTCCTTTACGGTGTGTATGATGATTCCGTCACGTTTTTTTAATTTGGCAATGATCATCTTGCTTGTCCAGGCACGATAGGCCGGACAGGCAGGAAACGCATCGGCGATATCACGTTCGATGGCGTCAATGGTTCGTTTACGGGTGTTCTCATAGCTTGTACCAAAACTGACTATGAGGATTGCTTTTTTTGAAGCTGCATTCATACAGGGATTTCCTCCATCCTGAAATATATTTTCCGCATTTTCTACCTGAAGTTATTATAAAAGGAGGGTACAGGATTGTCAATCGTAGTTGACTTTCCGGGCGGAAATGTTTATCATTATAAAAGACTGCGGACATATGAAAAATGTACGGGAATACAGTTATATAAGTGCGAATATTCGCTTGACATATCGGTGGTAGATGAAACCACCTGGAAACAAAGGAGAACAAAAGACATGAGTATATTCATGCTTGGAATTGACCATAATATGGCACCTGTGGATATCAGAGCTCTTTTTGCCTTCACCAGGAAGAATACCGGTGAGGCACTGCTTAAGCTGAAAAAAGAGCCAGGGATCTGTGGGTGTATTATTCTGTCAACCTGCAATCGGCTGGAACTCTGGGTAAGCACGGAAGAAGATGAAAAACCGGAACTCTATCAGTGGCTTTGCAGGCTGAAGGGAATTGAAGGGGAAGAATACCGGAAATACTTTATCAGCAGAGAAAATGAGGAGGCTGTAGAGCACCTTTTTTATCTCACAAGCGGGTTGAAATCCCAGATTCTGGGCGAGGACCAGATCCTTACTCAGGTAAAAGATGCGTTGAGTTTTGCAAGGGAAGAGTTTACTACAGACAGTGTTCTGGAGGTGCTGTTCCGGATGGCTGTAACTGCAGGAAAGAAGATCAAGACAGAAGTTCCTTTTTCCCACGGAAATCCTTCTGTGATCCATCAGGCAATCCGCTTTCTTGAGGAGGGTGGATACCATGTGAGAAATAAAGTCTGTATGGTAATCGGAAATGGTGAAATGGGAAAAATGGCAGCACAGACACTTAGGGAAGCCGGTGCGGATGTGACGGTTACGATCCGTCAGTACAGAAGCGGTGTTGTGAGCATTCCGGTTGGATGCAGCAGGATCAATTACGGTGAGAGAATGGACTATCTGCCGGAATGTGATCTGGTTGTCAGTGCAACGGCAAGTCCCAACTATACACTGACAGAAGAACTGTTTGAGGATGTACGGGTGGAACGGCCAATGATTCTTATCGATCTGGCTGTCCCGAGAGATATTGATCCGGAGATCCGAAAGAAAGAAAATATCACACTTTATGATATGGACAGCTTCCGTACCAGTGAGACGCCGAAGGAACTTGCGGATAATCTGGAAGCGGCAGGAAAAATTGTAAAAGAGCAGATGGAAGAATTCTTCCAGTGGCTGGATGGCCGTGATATTATTCCACGTATCCAGGAAATCAAAGCGGATGCAGTGGAAGATCTGAACTTAAGAATCGAAAAAATATTCCGGAAAACTCCCATGGAAGATTCAGACAGAGAGAATCTGAAAAAAGCAGTGGATACGGCAGCCGGAAAGGTTGTGAACAAGCTGATTTTCGGACTTCGTGACAGCCTGAACCAGGATGTTTTTTTGGAATGTGTGGAAGGACTGGAGAAACTTTATGAAGAATAAACCGTATTTCCCCATGTTTATTGATCTGTCAGACAAGAATATTGTTGTGGCAGGCGGCGGTAATATCGCCACCAGACGGGTAAAAACACTTCTGAAATTTACAAGGAATATCACAGTCGTGGCAACAAAAGTCACACAGGAACTTATGGATCTTGGAAAAGCCGGGACCGTAAATTTACATATCCGCCCTGTAAAGCGTTCTGATTTTGCCAGTGCCTACATGGTAATCGCGGCCACCAATGACTGGAAATTAAATGATGAGATTCACCGTGTCTGTAGGGAGGAGGGCATTTATGTAAATGTAGCCTCCGACCGTGAATCCTGTGATTTTTATTTTCCGGGTATC
The DNA here is from genome assembly GCF_018917985.1 of Blautia sp. MSJ-36. Classification (NCBI taxonomy): domain Bacteria; kingdom Bacillati; phylum Bacillota; class Clostridia; order Lachnospirales; family Lachnospiraceae; genus Blautia; species Blautia sp. MSJ-36. The sequence continues at coordinate 2,761 of NZ_JAHLPQ010000047.1, forward strand.
TATATGAGAGATGAAATGGTAGTAGGTGTTACAGCCAGCGGTCTTGACCACAAAAAGGCAAAGCGTGTCAGGGAAGAAATTCAGAAAGCGCTGGAAAAGGTACTGAAGGAGCAGGATGATGAAGACGAAGAAAAGTAAAATTGTAATTGGCAGCAGGGAGAGTAAACTTGCGGTACTTCAGAGCGAAATGGTCCGTGATTATATAAAAGAAAAAAATCCGGAAATGGAAGTGGAGATTCTTACCATGAAAACTACCGGGGATATCATTCTGGACCGTACTCTGGATAAGGTTGGCGGAAAAGGTCTTTTTGTAAAAGAATTGGATAAAGCACTGATGGATGGAAGAAGTATTCTTTCTGTACACAGCCTCAAAGACATGCCTATGGAAGTTCCGGAAGAACTTCCCCTTCTGGCTTTTTCCAGAAGAGAAGATCCAAGAGATGTTCTGGTACTTCCGGAAGGAGTTTCCGAACTTAATAAAAGCAAACCTCTTGGATGCTCCAGCCTGAGACGTACACTTCAGCTTAAGAAACTGTATCCGGATATGGAGGTCAAAAGTATTCGTGGAAATCTTCAGACAAGACTCCGGAAGCTGGATGAAGGACAGTACAGTGCCCTGATCCTGGCAGCGGCCGGGCTTAAGAGACTTGGACTGGAATCCAGGATCAGCCGATATTTTACCGCAGATGAGATTATTCCGGCAGCAGGACAGGGAATCCTTGCGGTACAGGGACGAAAAGGTGAGGACTACAGTTTCCTGAATGGTTACTGTGATGAAGAAGCCTGGGCCGCGGGAAGTGCGGAGCGTGCATTTGTGAAACTTCTGGATGGAGGCTGTTCTTCTCCGGTAGCCGCCCACGGGGAAATTTCCGGGGATGAACTTTATCTCAGAGGACTTTATTATAATGAAAAAGACGGTTCCTATGTAACAGGAACACTGCGTGGCAACAAGGCCGATGCGGAAAGCTTGGGCAGGGAACTGGCAGAAACTCTTCGGAAAAAAGGAGAAAACAGATGAAAACAGGAAAAGTATGGCTGGTAGGCGCAGGCCCTGGCGATATCGGTCTTTTTACATTAAAAGGTCTCAAAGTGCTGGAACAGGCAGATGTGGTTGTCTATGACAGCCTGGTAGGCCAGGGAGTTCTGTCACGGATCCCGGAAGGCGTGAAGCTGATCAATGTTGGCAAACGTGCCAGCCACCACATCATGCGTCAGGAAAATATCAATCAGGTACTTCTGGAAGAGGCACAGAAAGGCCTTCGTGTGGTACGTCTGAAAGGTGGAGATCCTTTCCTCTTTGGAAGAGGCGGAGAGGAGCTGGAACTTCTTCGGGAGAATGGAATCCCTTATGAAGTTGTTCCGGGAGTTACTTCTTCCATTGCAGTACCGGCATATAACGGGGTTCCGGTAACACACAGAGATTTTTGCTCTTCGGTTCATATTATTACAGGACATAAAAGAGCCGGAGAAGAATACGATATAGACTTCCGTGCACTTGTTGATACAAAGGGAACCCTTGTATTTCTGATGGGCGTTTCCGCGCTTCCGGATATCTGTGCCGGCCTTGTAAATGCAGGTATGGAAAAAGATATGCCTGCAGCAATCCTGCAAAAAGGAACGACAGCAGGCCAGAAGCGGATCGTGGCTACAGTTTCCACTCTGGAAGAAGAGGTAAAACGTCAGGGAATTGAGACACCGGCGATCATTGTAGTAGGTAAGGTATGTACACTGGCAGAGAAATTCGGCTGGTATGAAGAACTGCCTCTTGCAGGCTGGAAAGTTCTTGTCACGAGACCAAAAGAACTGGTTTCCAGAACTGCGGACAAGCTTCGTGAAAAAGGCGCGGAGGTGCTGGAACTTCCGGCGATCCGTACGGTTCCCATGGAAGACCAGAGCCGTCTTTATCAGGCACTGGATCAGCTGGAAACCTATCAGTGGCTTGTATTTACCAGCCCTACAGGGGTGAGGGTATTTTTTGAGGAACTTATCCGTCATGGAAAAGATATCCGTGCTATGGGAAACATCCGTCTGGCAGTGATCGGTGAGGGAACAAAAAAGACTCTGAAAGAAAGAGGCCTTCTGGCGGATTTTGTGCCGTCTGTATATGACGGGGATACCCTTGGAAAAGAACTTTCCGAGATTCTTTCCGGCGGAGAAAAGATCCTGATCCCGAGAGCTGAAAAAGGTAACGAAAAGCTTACCGCATTTCTTACACAGGCAGGGGCTGAGGTTGAAGACATTCCAACCTATCAGACTCTTTACGAAAAAAGCCAGCTTATTGACGAGAAGAAGGAATTTGAGACAGGACAGATCAGCTGTGCGGTATTTACAAGTGCTTCCACTGTGAAAGGTTTTGTGGAGGGAACAAAAGGACTGGATTATTCAAAGGTTAAGGCAGCCTGCATTGGCAAGCAGACGAAAGCGGCAGCCGAGAGCTTTGGAATGAAAGCATATATGGCAGAAAAAGCCACCATTGACAGTCTTGTCAAACTGGTGGAGGATATGAAAAGGAGCGAATGATCATGGAACTGACAAAAAGACCAAGAAGATTAAGAGGCAGCGAAAACCTTCGTAAGATGGTACGTGAGACAAGAATGGATAAATCTTCTCTTATGTATCCCATGTTTGTGATGGAAGGAGAAAACAAGGAAGAAGAAATTCCGTCCATGACCGGGCAGTACCGCTATAGCCTGGATCGTCTTCCCTATAAACTGGAGCAGCTTTCCAAAGCCGGTGTTGGCAGTGTAATGTTTTTTGGTATTCCTGACCATAAGGATGAAGTGGGCAGCGGTGCCTATGATTCGGAGGGAATTGTTCAGAGAGCTCTTCGCATTGCAAAAGAGAAATTCCCGGAACTTTATTATGTAACAGATGTATGCATGTGTGAGTACACTTCCCATGGACACTGCGGCGTTCTCTGCGGCCATGATGTGGACAATGACAAAACACTGGATCTTCTTGCAAAAACAGCACTTTCCCACGTAGAGGCAGGAGCGGATATGGTAGCACCTTCCGATATGATGGATGGCCGTGTTGCAGCAATCAGGGAGTGCCTGGATAAAGCCGGACATTATACAACTCCGATTATGTCCTATGCGGTAAAATATGCTTCCGCATTTTATGGCCCGTTCCGTGAAGCGGCTGATTCTGCTCCGTCTTTTGGTGACAGAAAGAGTTACCAGATGGACCCGCACAACAGCAGAGAAGGCCTGAAAGAAGCCCTTACAGATGTTGAGGAAGGCGCAGACATCATCATGGTAAAACCGGCTCTTGCATATCAGGATATGATCTGGCAGGTAAAGGAAGCCACCAATGTACCAGTTGCGGCATACAGTGTCAGTGGTGAATATGCCATGGTAAAAGCTGCAGCCGCAAATGGCTGGATTGATGAGGAAAGAATCGTAGGCGAGATGGCTACCGGAGCATTCCGTTCCGGCGCACAGATCTATCTTACCTACTATGCAGAACTTCTGGCAAGACTTATGGATGAAGGGAGAATCGGCTGATGACAAAATCAGAACAGTTATTTGAGCGTGCGGTAAAAAGAATACCGGGAGGCGTAAACAGCCCGGTAAGATCTTATGGAGCTATCGGTGAGGCACCTCGTTTTATTGAAAAAGCAGATAAATGTTACATCTATGATGTGGATGGAAACCGCTATGTGGATTATATTGATTCCTGGGGCCCGATGATCCTGGGACATAATTTCCCGGAGATCCGTGAAAGCGTGATCAAAGCCTGTGAAAATGGCCTGAGTTTTGGATGCGCTACGGAAATTGAAGTGGAGATTGCAGAATTTATCTGTGAGCATATTCCGCATGTAGATATGATTCGTATGGTAAACTCCGGAACAGAGGCTGTTATGAGTGCCATCCGTGCGGCAAGAGGTTTCACCGGAAAAGACAAGATCATCAAATTTGCAGGCTGCTACCACGGACACAGTGACTGCCTTCTGGTAAGTGCCGGTTCCGGTGTCATGGCAAGCGGTATTCCGGACAGCGCCGGTGTTCCCAAGGGCTGCACACAGGATACCATGACTGCAACCTACAATGATGCGGCCAGCGTGGAAGCGCTTCTCAAACAGGAAGAGGGAAATGTGGCGGCAGTGATCGTGGAAGCAGTAGGAGCAAACATGGGCGTAGTTCCTCCGAAACCAGGTTTCTTAAAGAGACTTCGCCAGCTTTGTGATGAGCATAACTGTCTGCTGATCTTTGATGAGGTAATCACAGGATTCCGTCTTGCCTTTGGCGGAGCCGCAGAGTATTTTGGCATTCGCCCGGATCTTGTCACCTATGGAAAAATCATCGGCGCAGGAATGCCGGTAGGTGCATATGGCGGCCGCAAAGAGATCATGGATCTGATCTCACCGTGTGGTCCTGTATACCAGGCAGGTACCTTAAGTGGAAATCCGGTTGCCATGGCAGCAGGATTCACACAGCTGAAATATCTCTATGAGCATCAGGAGATCTATAAAGAGCTGGCAGTAAAAGGCGAGAAACTTTACGGCGGACTGAAGACAATCGTGGAGGAAAAAGGTCTTCCATATCAGGTAAATTATGATTCTTCCCTGGCAAGTATCTTCTTCACAGATCAGGAAGTAAAAGATTATGTTTCCGCAAAAACCTCCAACCTGGATCTTTTTGCAAAATATTTCAAGGGAATGCTGAAACGTGGCATCCATCTTGCGCCGTCCCAGTTTGAGGCAATGTTCCTTTCCACAGCACACACAGATGAAGTGATTGATGAAACTCTGGAAGCAATGAGAGGCGCCCTGGGAGATCTGTAATTTCCGCAAAAAAATGATTTTGCACAGGAATTTACACAAAGATAGTAGGATGGTAACTTGTTCTTCAAAAAACTTTGTGATAAAATAAACACAAAAATACGTAATGAATGTGAAAGCAGGAGGCCAGAGCTTATGGGAAAAAAGAAGTACGTGGCTTACGTGGGAACATATACCCATGGAACCAGTAAGGGAATTCAGGTATACGATGTAGATGTAGAGAACGGAACACTGACAGAGCGCAGTGAGGTAGAGGTCAGCAATGCATCTCATCTGGCAGTTTCCAAAAACGGTAAATATCTGTACTCCATCGAGGATGAAGGTGTGGCTGTATTTGAGAGAGATGAAAATGGAGATCTTTCCCGTATTAACAGCGTAGATATTAACGGAATGCGAGGCTGTTATCTTGCAACAGATGTAGACGGAAGATATCTTTATGTAGCAGGTTACCATGATGGCAAGGTAACGGTTGTACATACCCATAAAGACGGACGTCTGGGAAGCGTTATGGACGGTGTTTTCCATAAAGGACTTGGAAGTGTGGCAGAGCGTAACTTCCGTCCACATGTAAACTGTGTCCGCCCTACACCGGATAACAAATATCTCTGTGCGGTAGATAATGGCATTGATCAGGTGAAAATTTACAGGATCAACAAGAAGAAAGATAAACTGGAACTTGTGGATATTCTTCGCTGCCCGAGAGAGAGCGGCCCTCGTATTATCCGTTTCAGTGATGACGGAAGATTTGCATATCTTCTTTTTGAGCTCAGCAATGAGGTTAAGGTATACAGCTATGACGGAAGCGGCAAGAACCCGGAGTTTCAGCTGCTCCAGAGTATTACCACTCTTGGAAAAGAAGATGCCAATGATGCGATTCACAACGCAGCATCAGGTATGTCTCTTTCTGCGGATGGCAAATATCTTTTCTGCACAACTGCAGGTGAGAACACAGTAACCATGTATGCGGTAGACCAGGAAACCGGCCTTCTGACCAAGAAATTTACCCTTCCGATCAGCGGTGATTATCCGAAAGATCTTATGATCTTCCCGGATAACAAACATATTGCCATTGCAAATCATGGAAGTAACAGTATTACTGTTTTTACAGTAGATTACGAAAAAAATATTATTATGATGAATGAGAAGCCAAGAAAGATCGAAACACCGAACAGCATCCATATCTGGCCGGTGCCGGGAGATGTGGATGGCATCTGCAAATAATTCTTTTCGGTAAATGACTGCAACGGCCAGATATCCGGATACAAAGACAGACTCAGGGATAAGCAATAAGATTCCCTGAGTCTGTTTTTTGTTGTGTGACAGTAAAAATAAACCCCCTGCTATGCAGGGGGAGGGAAGATCTTTAGATATAAGTAATCTCCTGTGTTAAAATAAATGTAGGTCTGCAAACCACAAATATTAAATCACAGG
>NZ_JAHLPQ010000048.1:0-8793 GCF_018917985.1 Blautia sp. MSJ-36
AACGAATCAATATCTTTCAAAAGAACGATATTTTCACCAAGGGGGACGTCTACCCTTTTTTAGCCAGAAAATAAGAGCAATTTTTTTCATTTAACTATTGACATTTATTAGCTGGACTTTATTTCATTCCAGTCCTCTGGCAAAAGATCTGATGTGCCAGGACAATTCTGATATAAAATGCATCTATTACAGGTACCATCCTCACTGGCCGGCTGTCTTCTGCAAAACTGGATCAGTGTGTTATAGGCTGCTATAGCCAGTTCAGGTGTGATGTCCAGTTTCTTCTCATGTTTTTTTATTTTGACCTTTTTCCCTACTGGCCAATGATGCTCACAGGAATCTTCGTCTTCTACAAGGATTCCTTTGCGATCGCAGAGGCCATCATCGTTGTTGATACAGGTTTTGCATGTATTTTCCATTATTTTCTCCTTTCTGTCATGATCCGGTTAAAATTCTCTACGTTTCTGGTATTCCGGTCATATTCCATGTTTCCAAATAGATCATCCAGCATCCTGTCCAGTCTCTCCCGTTTCTTCTTTGTCATTCCGATTCCGGTGAAGATCTGGAACCCGAAGGTATTAAAGCCTCCCGGTGGGTAAAAGCCAGCTCTTTTCTTGAATAACTTCTTTTTCTGTCTCTTATTCATCTTCTCCTCCCTGCTGCCCTCAGCATCCATTTCCGGTATCTGTCCCCTTCTGCCAGGAGTTCAAAATCGAGCTTTCTGCTTAGTTTTGTGTCTTCCGGGATGATCCGGTATTTCTTATTTACGAGAGCGTAATTTTCTACTGCCTGGTAGACGTTTTGTTTTGTTGTGCCGGTCTTCTCTGCTGCCTGCTGACAGTCGAGCAAATCCTCAAAGGCCTGCTTCCCGTTCTGGTCTACTATCTTGTACAGGTTCTTTCTTCCTCTCATTGTTTTCCCCTATCTCTTCTACCGGATCAAGGTAATTCCGGCCGAATATCTCCATGAACTCTTTGTGACTGTGTTGCTTTTCAAATAATTTCTGTGCTGTCCGCTGTAATTCGTGGCGGATCCGGGCGTTGTTGTGCACAGCTTCCGGCCCGTAGATATGATGATCATGGCACAGGTATACTTTCAGACCATATTCTTCTGAGTTTTTCCGGTTTGGTCCTCCGAATACATGATGCTCATCCAGGATCCTGTGTTCGCTCCAGTTGTCGTGAAGTGTCGCGCAGAGATAACAGGTTCTACTGTTTTTATCGTGAAGAATGCTGGCCGGATGGCGCATTCTCTTTTTCTTTGGTTTTGTCTTTGGAAATAACATTTCTGCCCCTTTCCGGGGAGGTCAGGGCCTCCCCTCTATGTATTTGTGATATATCTGGATTTTGAAAACACCCTTGTTTATTCTTCTCGACAATCTTCGACAAGATTCTTGATTAATCTCAGACCTGCCGTTATCATCTGCTGTCTCATAATCTCCATGCGCGGCATCCCAGGTTCTTCTTTTTCTACTTCAAGAATTTCCCTGAGTTTTCGCTCTTCATCGTACAAATATCCCATTATTTCTGTTTCCGTTGGAATTGGGATGTCCTTCAGTTCCGGCGGCAATAAAGCTCCTCGACATGTTTTTGATGTTCGATGAAAGAAGTTTTTTTGCATCATTCAGAGACATGTCCATCTCATACCATTTACTTTCTACTGCGTCCATTTTTTCTCCTACACTTTATCCCCTGATTGTTTCGTACCGTTTCTTTTTCTCGTTGTATTTCATTGCTACTGGCTGCCCACAGTCCAGACAGTTTAAATCAAACATTTCTGCTGTCTCATTTGTAAAATACCTGAGGTGTTCTCCGCATTCGCAGCTAAGAAATGCAAGTTTCAAATCTTTCAGGTCTGTTCGTGCTCCACACTCAGTGCATTTGAAAGAACTCAGCCCCACTTTTGTAAAGAAGCTCTTTTCTGCTCCACATTTACAACGGATATGCAGAAAGCCTGAATATCCTCTTTCTTCGCAATGTACGATCTTGTTCGGCTTATCTGTCTGTTTTTTTTCTGGGCCTTCCGCAATATTTACAGCCGGAACACTCTGAACCATTTCTGCAATCTTTTCTTTGAACTCAGGATCCTCAACCGCCGGTACCTGGATCAGAAAAATATATTTCTCCAGGATCTCATTCAGCGACCGGAATGTATATTTTGTTGATCCGACATCGCCGGTCTTTTTCGCTGCTGCCAGTACCAGCTTCCCAGCCAGTACCATTTTCAATGCCTTATCCAAATTCGTTTCCTGTAACATCTTGCGTCCTCCCTTACTTCTCCTCAATTCCTCTGCTGCATCCATCGCCTTCTGTCAAAACGCCCGCAATTCCGGACATTTTTCCTGCACAGTGAGGCTTGTTTATCCCTCCGCGATACCCGCAGTCTTTGCAGAGTGTGATCTTGCGATATTTGTTCATAAGCTGACCTGCCTGGCTCTTGCCAAAGTCATTGACCTTCTCATACTCTTCGCGGATCTTGTCCGTGTACTGCTGTAACTCACAATGGCAGCAGTACCAGTCCATTTCTTCCTGTGTCAGCTTTTCTCCACGATGGCAGCACAGCTCGTCACACACGTATGTCTCAAAAGCTTCAAGAATGCTGTCTATGCCTTCGTCTTCGTTCCTTGTCTGCTCTTTGCATCCATTCAGGTTTTCTTTGTTCGGGCTCATCGTCAAACCATAGTCCTCCTTATCCCATCACACTTGCCAGGAATGTCTTCTGCTCCCTGGCAGCCTGTTTCTTCCGGATGCTTTCCTCCGGCATCCGGAGCTCTATACTTGCTTTTATGATCCGGTCTCTGGTCCTGTTGTCTACATTCAGTGCGTCAGTGCTCATGTTTGAGGTGTAGATTGTGATGTTCCCGTCCTCCATGCGCTTATTGACTAACCGGAAGATCTCCTGCCTGTGCCAGTCCTTATCTGCCTGTGCTCCGATATCATCCAGGACCAAGATCCCACACTCACGATAGATCTGGCTCGGATCTTCCTCTCCGCGTTCCCGTTTGTAGCTGTTTCCTACAGCGTCTATGTAGTCCGGAGCTGTGATAAACCGCATCGACAGGTTGTATTTCATCATCACTGACTTAGCCAGACAGCAGGCCAGGAAAGTCTTTCCGCTTCCAGGTGTCCGGCTCCACAGATACAGCCCTTTTCCTGCCATCTCCCATTTCTGAAAATGATCCAGGAAGTTGTGACACAGATCCTGCATCTTGCCCATGTCATGTGAGTACACGCCGAAATCAAACTTTGTCAGGTCTGCGTCATGATATTCTTTCGGGGTGCCTGTCCTGTCCTCACCCCGGAACTGTCCTTTGCATTTCGGGCATCTCCGTGCGTATGTAACTTCTTCCGGAAGCCCGTAATCAAGCACCGTGGCGTTATACAGCTCCCAGCCTGTCCCATGGCAAACCGGACACTCACCAGAGTCACCAGAGCTGGACTGAGTTTGTTGGTTCTGGTTCATCATTCATTCCTCCCTGATCTTTCGGATCGTAGTTTCCATCAAGGACTTTTGCCATGTTGGAATCACAGATCATCCAGTCAAAAGTAGCTGACCAGTTACGTTTGTTGGCGCCTTTCAGGAAGTCGGAAGCCTCTGCCTTTTCAAACAGTTTCCGGAAGTCATCAAGAGTATATCCCGTCTTCAATCTGGCATTGATTGCCTTTTTCCTTGCATCAGACATCTTTACCAGGCGGGGATACGACCCACAAACGGAATTGTATAATTCACGAATCGTGGCATAGATGCTGCTTTCCGGAGTTCTACTCTCATAATCTCCTTTAGGAGATTTATTATATTCTTCCTTTCTTTCCTTCTTCCTTTCTTCTATTGTTGCCACTTGACTGCCACCTGACTGCCCGTTGACTGCCACTTGACTGCCACCTGACTGGTACTTATCGTAGTTTTTTATTGTAATTACGCTGAATTTCGGGTGCCGGCTGACTGCCACCTCACCTGTATTTTCCAGATGTTTTAGTGCCGTTCTCACATTCTTAAGTGTGAGGCCTGTTTCCAGAGCAAGATTCTGCTGAGATGTGACAAATGATCCTCTCGGAACGTCTGTCCCCTGGAATCTTCCAGGCTTCCAGTTCGCTTTTAAAAGGATATGCAGGAACAGCACCTTGGTGTTGATGTCGGTGTACCATTCCCATTCAAGGATTTTCCTGCTGATCTTCACATAATCCATAACCAGCCTCCCATTCCCTGTATAACTGCATCCAGTCTTCCAGTGTCATAGTCACAAGCCATTCACAATGATTCTTCCTGTGAAACGTTGCTGGAAGCTCCTCCGGCTTCCTGTCTCTCTTGGCCTGATCGATTGCATCATATATGTTAAGACGCTCTCTTCTCTTAACTTCGATATGAATGCCAGGAAGGCCAACCACATCAGCATCACCATTGGCTCCGCTGTACTGCTGTCCTCTTCTGGCCTTTTTATATCCATAGCCCCGGAGGATACCGGCCACTTCCCGCTCACCGGCTGCTCCTTTATTCCTACTGTTCATGCTTCTCTCCTATTCCGTATTGCTCATACAATTTCTGTTTCTCAAATGGTGTCATGATCTCACTATCCGGGATCCCGGAATATCTGCATTCCTCAATCAGTCCGCTGATCAGCCTGGCCATCTCTTCTGTATTGTAGGTACTGGAGCCTCTCAGAAGGAGATACACACGCTTTGTTTCGCCCTTCATGACTGTAACTTTCGGGGACAATGCCAGGTGGTACTCCATCTTGCTCAGGACTTCTCTTTCTGTCTGATCTGTGTCCGGAAGGGGAACAGCGATCAGCTGTCCCTCCACCCGTTCATACTGCCCGTAGTCCCGCAACATCCGGTTGTGGGCTTCTGCATTGCTCCAGCCGTGGATCTTTGCCAGTTTGGTCAAAAGGCACCAATAGTAAGCATTTGCATCCAGGGACCGCTTTTCCCTGTGTTGCTTCAGCTTTATATCTATATCCTTGCCAGAGAAGATCTGCGCCGCTTCAGCAATGTTCTGGTCTGTAGAAAATGTAAGATTCCATTTCCCGGTCACGATATCCCGAAACATCGCGGAAATCTTTCCTTTGAATTCCATTCCTATGCCCCACAGTTCTGTTTGAAGTACTCAAGGTTCTTTTCTGCAAGAATTGCTCTAAACTGGCCGAAAGTCAGATCCTGTGCCCGTTCTACTTTATAAGCTTTCAGGACCTTTTCTTCACTGATGCAATTATTTCTGAAGTAGCGTCTCATGGAAGAAATATCCACGGGCGTAACCTTCTTTGCTTCTGCTTCCTCCGCTTCCTTCTTTGCCTTCTCCTCCTCGTCCAGCTGTGCATTGGAGATCTTGTCCGGATCTTCTCCTGTAGGAATGGCAAAAGTCCTGAGCAGCATATATTTATATGCATATGTCATAGCCTTTCCAACGCCTTTATCCTGTGTATCCACTCCGGATCCGGAAGAAACAACATCTATGTACTCATCCGGATTCTCGGTATTCACAATACGGTATGTCACGTCCACCGTGGAAAGAGTTCCTTCTCTTTTGTGGGCCTGTGCAATCGGAAAGATCACAAGTCCCTGCTCGATCAGCTTTGCTCTCACTGTAGAAGTTACCTTTTCTTCTGAGATGGCCTTATATTTTGTAGTCTTAAATTCCACCTTGTCGTCTTTGGAAAGGTATGTTACGCCTTTCATGACTTCCAGCATCTTCTGATAAATATTCATTCCGGTACCTCCTCAAAAAAGCAATACAGGTTGTCTGATCCATCGCCTACAGCCGGAGTTGTTCTTCCTCCAGGAAACCATCCGCCGGCGGCATGGTACTCGATCCGGCTTAAAGCCATCTCCGGATTCTCATGATCAAGGATCGGATCCTCTCTCTTCTGAAGCTCCTGGAGAAGATCATTGATACATTCTGCAATCTCTGAACTATGCAGCTGTTTCAGAACTCTCAGCTGTTTTCTTCTGAAACTCGCTCCGCCCAGCTTAACAAGATAGCGTTTGCATTCATCTGCCTCGTCTACCAGGTATTTACCGTTTGATATCGTGAACAGCTTTCCCTCTGCCAAAACACCAAGAGTTTTGTTTTCACTGTCATAGTCATATGACACACTGACATCTGTTTCTGTGCTGATTTCAAGCACCAGATCGAGAATTTCTTTCATTTCGTTTTCAAACATTGATTTTCCTCCTGCATTTTTGTATAATGAGGACGTAATATTCGGGAAATACTACGTTCATTGGGCCCCAGGAGTTGCCGCTCCCAGGGCTCTTTTTCTTTATCGTTTCTGATATCCCGTCCCAACCACGAAGTAAAACGCTACCATCCAAAACACTCCGGCCATCAAAACCATGTCTGACGGGCGGTCCCAGTTCCAGAATGGAAGGTTCGCTACTGGGAGGGCTATAAAAAGGGATATGATCGCATCTCGTTTCATCTATCTGCTTCCTCCATGCTGTCTTCAACCTCTTTCGAGTACGCTTTCATTCCAACAAGGATATCTCTCGCCTCGTCCAAGCCGGCAAGGGCATAATCGATATCGTTTCCGTAAACCGGCATTACTGCTTTCAGAATCTCCTGAGAATACTGAAATTTACGGAGTTTAATTAGTCTTTTTCTTTTCTGCAGTTCTGGCTCTGCTTTAAGAAGTTTCTTGAATTCCGGGTAACTTATCATGTGTTCTCCTTTCTACCCTGCGGATTTTCTTATGTAATAATCATTCACTATCCGGGATACGTTATCTATGATCTTCTGATTGTCTTCCGGAGTGTTGTTCTTACAATAATCGTCATGGATCCGGATTATTCCTCCGGAGCCGTTTTTGATTTCTTTGATAACTGCCATCTGGTTCACCTCCTGTTTTATCGTATGAAGATTGTGTTTGTTGTGTTTATAGAATTTTTACTACTTTGTCGAACGCTTTTTCTTGTGTTTTCGACATTACGCTCCTATTCTGTATATACAGGGTACTGGCACACCCGAGTACATATGAAAGGAGATTTGCAATGAGCCAAACTATGCACGCACTTACAATGGAAATTCTCAAATCCAAGTATGATTTAAAACAGCTGTCAGTAAGTGACATCCATGAGGCTTATCGTTCTATATATTTCGAACTTTTAAGTTTAGAAAAAGAATACGTAAAGTCTCATGCTGGCGAGAAATTTCTTGCTTAAAACTCTCTGTTGAGTTTTTCCCTGGCAGACAGCAGCTCTGCCAGGGCTTTTACCATATCCGGCACAGTTTCAATGTACATTGAAGTTTCAGCTTCTTTCTGAATTCTCTCACATAAAACTTCTATAGTTTTATCAATACTTTCTATCATCATTTCAACTCACTTCCCTTTCTTCTCCTATATAAATATTGACTTTCTGCTGTTTCTCTCCTATTCTTTTCTTACAGGCACTGCCATGCCTAATACATAAGAAAGAAGGAAAAAATATGTCTGACAAAAACTCTTCCCTGATTAATTTGCCTGATCTTCCAGATTCTATTGACACTGCTGTAAAAAACCTTACAGATAAGCCAACTCAAGGAGTAGGCCAAACATTAGCTGATGTATGGTATCTAGTGTTTGGCGGAATTACTCAAGCCGCCGATAAACGTCGCATGAAATATGCTCATGATCTGGAACTTTACAAGCAAGAATTGTCACAAAAAATTGCATCTATTCCCGAAGAAAATCTCATAGAGCCTAGTATTCAAACAACAGCCCAAGCTCTTGAAAATTCTAAATACTGTATTGAATCAGAAGAACTTCGTAAACTATTTGTGAACTTAATTTCCAAATCTATGGATAATAACTATGTTCAAAATGTTCATCCATCTTTTGCAGAAATTATTAAACAGATGAGTCCGACAGATGCCCAAATTTTAAAAACCCTTCATCCCGATCGTATTTTTCCATTAGTTGATTATATTCTTGAAGACAAACAAAATTTGACTTCTGAGACTCAATTTTCTACAGTTTATATATCGTCTCTTGAAAATGTAAGCCTGGAAGCCGCTTCTTCTGCTATTTCTTCTTTAGAACGATTGGGAATAATTGCGCTTAATACAAATTCATACTGCTTCAATAAATCAGTCTATATTCCTTACGAAAAGACATCCTATTATGAAGCTCTCTCTTCAAAAGCTTTTCGTTGTTATGCTTCTAAAAGAGCTGCCATTCACAAATATCTTGGATATTTCACTCCTTTGGGAAAGAATTTTTTTGAAGTTTGTGTAAAATAGCTAATGTGTGTTGATTGCTTTTTTTCGTCATTTCACACATTTCTCTCACGTAGCCATCTACTTCCTTAAAATAGTAGGTGGCTACTATTTTTGCTGTGATGGCTGAAATAATCGCAGAAGCTATTATTGTTGTCATTTCGCCACTCCTCCTATCCGGCCTTACGGGCCTCAATGGTTATCCTGCAAGTCTCTTTTTCTGTTCCAGTGCATCTCTGGCTCTCAGAAGTTCTGCGCCAGTTCGGATCAGTTCCAGGCTCTTCTGGTCCAGATCTTTGAGAAGCTCTGTAGTTTCAGTAAGCAATGTTTTTCTATCTTCTGTCATTGTGTTTCACCTCACTTTCTTCGTTTCCTTTGTCTACATTATAGTATCCTATGTCTGCTTTGTCAATTCTTTTTTGTATCCTTTGCCAACTTTTTGTATTGACTTTGCTTTTATAGAGTGGTATTCTTGACTTATAAAATTAAGTCCAGCTAATAAATGTCAATAGTTAAATGAAAAAAATTGCTCTTATTTTCTGGCTAAAAAAGGGTAGACGTCCCCCTTGGTGAAAATATCGTTCTTTTGAAAGATATTGATTCGTT
>NZ_JAHLPQ010000049.1:0-8754 GCF_018917985.1 Blautia sp. MSJ-36
CAGACATGATCATTATTACGGATAACATCTGATGAAGGAAGAACCCCTTCTTCTGTTATCTGATTTATAGAAACTTATTAACCAAGTAGTCTTGATTGACTACATCATTATTATACTAGGAGGTGAGCCGGTGGCAAAAAAGAAAGCAACTTCATCGGATGTGGCAGCACGCGCCGGGGTTTCCCAGGCAACGGTATCTATGGTGCTGAACCGGAAATACAATGTTTCCTTTTCAAGAGAAACCGTAGAACGGGTGGAGCAGGCAGCCAGAGAGCTTGGCTACGAGCTTCCGGGACGTCGGAAACATAAAGATAACAGAAAAGAAAAGTTGATCGTTGTTTTCTGCCCCACACTCACCAGTCCCTATTATGTACTGTTGCTTCAGGGAATCGAGGCCGTAGCCAATGAGCAGGGATACGGGGTATTTATCTGTAACACCCAGCGAGATGCAGGTTTGGAAGAAAAATATCTCCGTATGATGCAGACCATGCGGCCGGCAGGAATCATTTATACCTGCAATCCCCATCCGGATTTTCAGCATCAGGTAGAAAAGATCGCAAAAGAAACGCCCCTTGTTATCATCAGCAACAAGGAAAAAACAACCACAGTAGATGCCATCAATCAGGATAATACGGTGGTAGGAAGGCTGATGGCCAGGCATCTTCTGGATCTGGGGCATACCGATGTGGCGTTTATTACGCCGCCTCTTACCAGACGCCAGTGGCAGCGCTCCAAACGTGTAGAAGGTTTTGTCCGCGAGTTTGAAAAAGAGGGCAAAAAAGATCACGTGATCATCAAGGCGGCAGATGAGTCCAATGACAGAAAAATCCCGCGAATGGATTCGGAGTATGCCATGGGCTACGAGCTGACTATGGAGCTTCTCCGTGAAGGCAGAAAATTTACGGCTATCGCAGGCCAGAATGATATGATGGCCATAGGTGCCATTGATGCACTGCATGAGATGCGCCTCCATGTGCCAAAGGATGTTTCAGTCATCGGATGTGATAATATTTTTTATTCCAGTATCCGCAGGATTTCACTGACCACCATTGATCATTTTGTAGCGCTGAAGGGAAGAGATGCCTGCGACATCATTATCCGTAAAATCGATATGAATGATAAATTTTACCTGGATGAAAGACCTGCCAGTCTGTATAATATCGAATATACCCCGAAACTGATTACGCGCCGCACAACGGGGTATGCAAAACTGGACAGAAACCTGCCCGGCGAGCAGAAAAATAAATAATGGCGTATAAATTATTAATAATAATATATAAAGAGAGTTTCTATGACGTATTCGAATAAAAACTGTGGTAACAGTGGTAATTGCAGCGATATTCGAAATCGGTAAAAATGGAGATAAGCTGTTTTGGGTGAAAAAATTGACAGACACTGTTAATAAAACAACATTTTATTAATAAAATATTTATTAATAAAAAAGTAGTGTCTTGACCCTCACAATGAGTTTGTTATAATGGAATCATCAAGAAAAAGAACGAACGTAAAACAGGAGGAAAAAACAATGAAATTTTTTATCGACACAGCGAAAGTAGAAGATATCAGAGAAGCAAATGACATGGGAGTTATCTGTGGTGTTACCACAAACCCGTCCCTGATCGCCAAAGAGGGAAGAGACTTCAACGAAGTAATCAAAGAGATCACAACTATCGTTGACGGACCGATCAGCGGTGAGGTTAAAGCTACCACAACAGATGCAGAGGGGATGATCCGTGAGGGACGTGAGATTGCAGCAATCCATCCGAACATGGTTGTTAAAATTCCTATGACAACAGAGGGACTGAAAGCAGTTAAAGTTCTTTCTTCTGAGGGAATCAAGACAAACGTTACCCTGATCTTTTCCGCTAACCAGGCACTTCTTGCAGCAAGAGCAGGTGCTACATATGTATCTCCGTTCCTTGGAAGACTGGACGACATCTCCACAGATGGTGTTGAGCTGATCCAGCAGATCGCTGAGATGTTTGCAGTTGCAGATATCCCGACAGAGATCATCGCAGCAAGCGTTCGTCATCCAATGCACGTAACTGCATGTGCACTTGCAGGTGCAGATATCGCTACTGTACCATTCAAAGTAATCGAGCAGATGACACATCATCCGCTGACAGATGCAGGTATCGCTAAATTCCAGGCTGATTACAAGGCAGTATTCGGTGAGTGATCGAAACCTCTTTTATATACAAATTCCCTGTGAACAGCAGGGCACTAAAAAGGAGACATTAATAACATGGATAAGTTAGAACTTCAGAAAGTTGCCAACGAAGTCCGCAAGGATATCGTAACAGCAGTCCATGCAGCAAAGGCCGGCCATCCGGGCGGATCCCTTTCTGCAGCAGACGTGTTCACCTATTTATATTTTGAAGAGATGAACATCGATCCGAAGGATCCTAAGAAGGCAGACCGTGACCGTTTTGTTCTTTCCAAAGGACATACAGCACCGGGACTCTATTCTGTACTTGCAGAGAGAGGATATTTTCCAAAAGAGGATCTGAAAACACTTCGTCATCTGGGCTCCTATCTTCAGGGACATCCGGATATGAAGCATATTCCGGGCGTTGATATGTCCAGTGGTTCTCTTGGTCAGGGAATCTCTGCAGCAGCAGGTATGGCTCTTTCTGCCAAACTCAGTAATGATGACTATCGAGTATATACATTGCTGGGTGATGGTGAGATCGAGGAAGGCCAGGTGTGGGAGGCAGCTATGTTCGCAGGCTTCCGTAAACTGGACAACCTGGTTGTGATCGTAGATAACAATGGACTTCAGATCGATGGTGACATTGCAGATGTATGCTCCCCGTATCCGATCGACAAGAAATTTGAAGCTTTCAATTTCCATGTGATCAATGTTGCGGACGGCAACGATATGGATCAGCTGAAGGCTGCTTTTGATGAGGCAAGAGCTACAAAGGGTATGCCGACAGCTATCATCATGAAAACAGTAAAAGGTAAAGGCGTTTCCTACATGGAGAACGCAGTAGGCTGGCACGGAAAAGCTCCGAATGATGAGCAGTATGCACAGGCAATGGAAGATCTGGAGAAGGTAGGTGAAGCATTATGTCAGAAGTAAAGAAAATCGCAACGAGAGCAAGCTACGGCAGTGCCCTCATAGAATTAGGAAAAAAACACGAGGATCTTATCGTTCTTGACGCTGACCTTGCTGCAGCTACACAGACAGGTATGTTTAAAAAAGAATTCCCGGAGCGTCACATTGACTGCGGTATCGCAGAGTGCAACATGATGGGTATTGCAGCAGGAATCGCTTCCACAGGTAAGGTTCCCTTTGCAAGTACTTTTGCAATGTTTGCAGCAGGACGTGCTTATGAGCAGGTTCGTAACTCCATCGGATATCCGAAGCTGAATGTAAAGATCGGAGCAACTCACGGCGGTATTTCTGTAGGTGAAGATGGCGCCACACATCAGTGCCTGGAGGATTTTGCCCTGATGAGAGTGATTCCGGGTATGGTCGTTGCAAGTCCTTCTGATGATATCGAAGCAAAAGCTATGGTTGCTGCTGCTTACGAGCATCAGGGACCGGTATACATGAGATTCGGACGTCTTGCTGTTCCGGTTATCAATGACAGACCGGATTATAAATTTGAGCTTGGTAAGGGCATCGTTCTCCGCGAGGGAAAAGATCTTACCATCATCGCAAACGGACTTTGCGTTGCACCGGCTCTTGAAGCAGCTGAGAAGCTTGCAGCAGACGGAATCGATGCAAAAGTAATCAACATCCATACCATTAAACCTCTGGATGAGGAGCTTGTTGTTGCAGCTGCCAAAGAAACAGGTAAAGTTGTAACTGTTGAGGAGCATTCCATCATCGGTGGTCTTGGCGGAGCTGTATGCGAGTGCCTGGCTGAGAAGGCACCGGTACCGGTAAAACGTATCGGAATTCATGATGTATTCGGTGAGTCCGGACCGGCTGTAGAGCTTCTCCATAAATATGGTCTTGACGCTGAGGGTATCTACACACAGATCAAAGATTTCGCGTAATCTGTAGGAGGTAAGTCTGCTTCTGCAGGGAGGATCTTCAGGATTCCTCCGGCAATTGCATCCGCCAGAGTGACCACGGTAGAGAGCCGTGTAGTCTGCAAGGTAAGATGCTCCATGATCCCGGCGGTATTTACAATGCCGGTAATGTGAATGTCACCTACAGGAGGAAGATTTTTCTGAACACCAGCACCTGGGTAAAGTGCACCATTTCCAATGGTCACATAGCCCAGGTGCTTTTTTTGTCCAAGAGAAGCATCTATGGCGATTATAAGGGCATGGGGATGAAATCTTTTGATCAGCGATGAAGTTTTTTCCAGGTTTAAGGCATGAACCGGACAGGAAAGGGTACCGTAGACAAAAATATGCCCGGTTTCATGTGGCGTAAGCAGGTGTCCAATATATGGGCCTAAGCAATCGCCGGTAACACGGTCACTGCCGATACATAGAAAAACGATTTCAGTCCATTTTTTTGGACAGTGAAGGATGCATTTTTTTAAGAGATAAGCAATCTCGCCGGATGAACCGTTTTTTCTGGCATCAATGTAAAAAGCCATGGGGAACCTCGATTCTTTTTTCCCTCTATCATATCCTGAAAAAAGGAAAAATATGCATGATGCGGAATCTGTCGTTAAATTCTCTGGATAGGCTCTTACATTCTGCTAAAATCCGCATTTTTACTGTGTTATGCTTGGGGACAGAAGGGGTGATATGAGATGATAGAGGTCATTTATAAGGAGGACAAGGAAGATCAGGAAACCGTACAGGAACCGTTTTCCATGCCGAGAAACGTAAGACAGATCGGTCTGACGAATGGAGATTATAGAATCTATGTGGAAGACTATGTATACACTTTTCTCAGCAGTCTGGCAGAGGAAGAGAAGGCGGAAGGCCGGGGAATGGCAGCAGTGCTTACCGGAGAGATTCAATGGACAGCAGATATGACCTGTATTTTTGTAAAGGGAGCGATTGCCGCGGATTCTATGGATGCGGCTGCGGAACATATCGACTTTTCAGAAAAGGTCTGGCAACAGCTTCAGGATGATAAAGAACAGTATTTTCCGGAGCAGGAAATTGTGGGATGGTTTTTTGCACAGCGGCAGATGGTATTGGAGATAACAGAACTTTTTGTAAAAGTGCATCTTCGGCATTTTGGAGGGGAAAAAGTTCTGATGCTGATGGAACCAGGAGAACGGGAAGATGCTTTTTTTCGTTATGATAACGGGACGATGGTTCAATTAAACGGTTATTATATTTATTATGAAAAAAATTCTCAGATGCAGACCTATATGATTGAAAGAAATCAGAGGAAAGGCCAGGAGACGTCAGAGAAAGTGGAGGACAAGGCTGTCAGGAATTTCCGAAAAATTATAGACAGCAAGAAGCCAGAAGAACGGGAGGAGGAAAAAACTTCCGTTTTTTCTTATGCTGCTACAGTATGTCTGGCTTTGGCTGTTCTTGTGGCAGGTGTAAATTTTTATCGGAATCAGCAGGAAAACGCAGGAATCCCGGAAGATTTCCGCGAAACTTCCGCAGCTGTGGCACAGATGACGCCGGTAATCACAGCTGAAGAGATTGTGACTCAGACGGAGACACCGACACCGACCGCAAGAGCGCAGAACAGGGAAAAAATCACAGCAACTCCGATTGCAGGCACAACAGTAACGGTAACAAAAGTTCCGGTTCCTACGAAATCTGCAGAAATAAATAAGGCAGATACAAAAAAACAGAAAAGCTCAGAAGAAAAGAAGAATTCGGATTCAAAAATTTCTGCAGAAGAAACTGTCACATCAACAGAAAATAAAAGGGAAACGTATGTGATACGTCCTGGTGATACTTTGTATCAGATCAGCCTGAATCGTTATGGAACAGTGGAGGCGATGGAACAGATCTGTGCATTGAACGGAATTTCTGCCAACGAAATCATTTATCCGGGGCAGGTAATTGTTTTACCATAAAGAACTGTGCTATAATAACTGGAAAATAAAACAGATAAGGTAAGGGATACAGTTGTGAATATTATAAAAAAAATACAGAAACGACAAAAGCGCAAAAAGCTTATGAAGCAAAAAGCAAAATTGGCACAGGAACAGGCAGCGCAGGAAGGCGCTTATCGTGGAAAATCCTCCCATCATCGTAGGATTTCCAAAAATGGAAAAAAGGTGATTGCAGTTGCCGCGGTTGTTGCAGCAGTCTGCCTGGTTTTTCTTTTTGTGGAAAAAAGAAGTTATCACAGTTATAAGGTATTAAATACAAGTGAGCAGGAGGATGTTGTTTCCACCCAGTATGTGGAAATGGATGGCGATATTTTAAGATACAGTCCGGATGGCGTGTCCGTAGTAGATGGCAGTATGAATACCGTGTGGAATGAAACGTATACCATGCAGAACCCTATTGCAGATGTAAACGGAAGCAAAGCGGTAATTGCGGACAGCGAGGGAACATCTCTGTATATCTGTGACAAAAAAGGAATTACAGGAACAGTTACCACTTCCTATTCCATCGTAAAAGTCCGTGTTGCGGCGAATGGAATGGTTGCGGCGATTCTTGATAATGATGAAAATACCTGGATTAATTTTTACAATCCGGATGGAAGTCTGGTTGCGGAAAATCTTACCAAGATTGACGATCCGGGATATCCACTGGATGTGGCAGTATCTGACAATGGTGTTATGATGGTGACATTCCAGTATGTAGACGGAAACAAAACCACAAGTTATGTGGCATTCTACAATTATGGAGATGTAGGACAGAACGAAGCAGACCGGATTGTAAGCGGTTATACTTATGAGAATGTAGTAATTCCACAGGTAGAGTGCATCAGCGCGAACCAGTATATTGCCTTGCGTGATGATGGATTTTCTACTTATCAGGGAAGTCAGATTCCAAAAGAAAGCAAAACAATTAATGTAAAGCAGGAGATTGTAAGTACATTTTTCAGTGATGACAGAATTGGTCTGGTGTTTAAGAACAATAATAAAGATGACCTGTATACAATGGAAGTTTATAATATGAGCGGACAGCTGAAATTCCGCAAGAATTTCAATGTTCCATATACGACCATAAAAATGAGTGGAGATAATATTATCATGTACAACAGTTCTCAGATCTGTGTGATGAACAGCCGTGGTGTGCAGAAATATATGGGAAGTGTTGATGGAACGATCCGCGACTTTTTCAAGATCGGTTGGAACAAATATCTTATGGTGCTGGATACCGGAGTCAGTACCATAAAATTCAGTTAGGGAGGCAGACATGAGCTGGACATGGCTGGGACTGGCTGTGCTGGTCCTTCTTGCCTTTTCTGTAGTAGACGGATACAGAAAAGGATTTATAAAAGAAGCAGTATCTGTACTCCTTGTGCTGATTTCCGTTGTTCTGGTATGGTTGATTAATCCTTATGTTAATCAGTTTCTAAGAGAGAATACATCGGTTTATGAAAAAATACAGACTTCCAGTGAAACATTCGTGGATTCTCTGGCAGCTGGAAATGGGGTACTGGACGAAGAAACACAAAATGAATTGATCAGTAATATGGGACTTCCGGAACTGCTTCAGAAGGGAATGAGTGAAAACAATACAGCATCGGTATATCAGTATCTGGCAGTTAATACATTTGCTGGATATATTTCCGGTTATCTTGCAAATGTGGCAGTAAACTGTCTTTCTTTTCTGGTATCGTATATATTGTCATCAATATTAATTCATGTGCTGGCATATGCACTGGACATTCTGGCAAAACTTCCGGTCATATGTGGGATAAACAAACTGGCTGGAGCGGTAATTGGCGGAGGAAAGTGTATTATCTTCGTATGGGTAGGAATGCTGGTGCTGACAGTTTTGTGTAACACAGAAATCGGACAGAAAGGTCTGGGATTGATTCGGGGAGATACCGTGCTGAATTTCCTCTACGATAAAAACATCTTTATCCGTATTTTTACGGGAATATTTTATCAAAGTTAAATAAAACCGCATTCTGCAGACAGAAGAATACCTGAATTCAGGTGTTACACGGTCCGCAGAATGCGGTTTTTTACGCAAAAACACGTTTTTTGAAAAAAATGTAAAATTCTGTAAAAAACATGTTGACAGAAAAAAGAAAAGATGCTATTCTATCAGAGTTGTTGGAAACAAATTGTTTTTGCGAAACTGATAAAGAAATCATGTTTCAGAAAAAATAAAAAAGTAGTTGACAAAAGACAGAAGATATGATAAAGTATCCAAGTCGTCAACGAAACGACAACAAAATCTTAACTCAAAAATGTTTGAAAAAACTTAAAAAAAGTACTTGACAAACAAAAAGAGATGAGATAAAATAAACGAGCTGTCTGAGAGACAGACAAAACAAACCTTGATAACTAAACAGTGAAACACATACGATTCTCGAAAATTTCTTTACATTTTAAAGAACGGTTTTAACAAACCAAAAGCAGTAAAAACGAGAGATAGCCAAACGGTTGTCTTGAGTAAAAGATTCAAACACTTTATCAGAGAGTTTGATCCTGGCTCAGGATGAACGCTGGCGGCGTGCTTAACACATGCAAGTCGAACGGGAAACCTTTTAAAGAAGCTTCGGCAGATTTAGCTGGTTTCTAGTGGCGGACGGGTGAGTAACGCGTGGGTAACCTGCCTTGTACAGGGGGATAACAGTCAGAAATGACTGCTAATACCGCATAAGCGCACAGGACCGCATGGTCCGGTGTGAAAAACTCCGGTGGTATAAGATGGACCCGCGTTGGATTAGCT
>NZ_JAHLPQ010000050.1:0-5775 GCF_018917985.1 Blautia sp. MSJ-36
GAACCGGTTCAAAAGCGTAGCTGGTTTAGTAGGTTCTTTGGGGACTAAACAGAACGACAAATCGGAAATGGCTTTACACCCACACCGAAATTATAAAAATCGAAGGGAGGACTTTTTCCGTCAGGAAAAAGGATACACTATGCGTGAAACAAAAGTATTCAGCAAAAACAGCACATATCAGAAATTTGAAGTGCTTAAGACTAACAGAAATAAAAGGTACAGATATAACGAGTTCTTAGTTGAAGGTGTCAGAAGCCTTAATGAAGCTGTAAAGAACAAATGGAATATAAAATCTTTTATTTATGACAGAAACAATTTATCCGGCTGGGCAAAGGAAATGATTGCAAATGTTAAAACAGATGAGAATTTTTGTCTTACAGCTGAGCTTATGAATGACCTCAGCAATAAAGATGATACGTCTGAGTTAATGGCTATCATTGAAATGCGTGAGGACAAGCTTGAGAACGTGCCGCTTTCCGAAAATCCTTTTATAGTATTATTTGACAGACCGTCAAACAAAGGCAATCTCGGTACAATGATACGCTCTTGTGATGCACTCGGAGCAGATATGCTTATCATTACAGGACATTCCATAGACCTTTATGATCCTGATGTAGTTGTTTCTGCTATGGGTTCTTTTTTCAATATGCCCGTTATACGAATCGCTGACAATAACGATCTCTTTATGTATCTAAACAAATTGAAAGAACAGTATCCGAATTTCCTTACTGTCGGAACTACCGCACACAAGCAAAATCCGATTTATTCAGCTGACCTTACAGTTCCTCTAATGCTAATGATGGGCAATGAAACTATGGGACTGAACAAAGCATATAAAGAATATTGCGACCTGCTTTGTACTATTCCAATGTCAGAAAAATCATACGCATCTTCGTTCAATGTAAGCTGTGCTGCTTCAATTCTGATGTACGAAATCACAAGGCAAAGGGGCATAAAGTAAATTCTATCAGTTTATTTTTGCAATGGAATATTTCCATTTATCGGGGAGTGTGAGTCCAAAACTCACGCTCCTTTTTTGCATTTCTACAACCATTACGCCCTTGCGTGCAAACATCATAATCTCATACTTGATAAAGCTTATGGTAAAGCATAATTACAACTTCCAGTTTATCGGTGGGATGAAGGTCGGGGAGCCGTCCGCAGACGGCAGGGGCAGCGCCCCTCCGGAGCTGGTAGAGCAGCAGGCACGAGCCGGCAGTGAAGCAGCTCCGGCAACCCCTCCCCTTTAGGGGCGCAAAGCACTTTCACACCGCTGCACCGATGGGGTGGCGGTGTGAAAGTGCTTTTGCGTTACTTTCTCACCAGAAAGTAACAAAGAGGTTGTTTTTAGCGGAAATTTATGATAAAATAGAGGACGGAAGAATAAGCGGAAAGGGGGCGATTTTATGGGAGTTACGATTTCGGGTATGACAGGTGCAGGGAGCATCCGGCACAACAACCGCAGCTTCTCAGCGGCGAATGTAGACCGGAGCCGGACGGAGCAGAACATTGTTTTCTGCAACGAGGATCTGAAGCAGGTCTATCATATGGTCTTTGATGAAGCTCTCGCAGCCTACAACGCAAAGAAAACCAAAACGAGAGATAAGATACCGGACTACTATGAGCATATCCGGCAGAGTAAACAGGAAAAGCTGTTCCATGAAGCGATCTTCCAGATCGGCAACATGAGCGACTGTGGGTGCGGTACGCCGGACGGAGAACGGGCGGCGGCAGCTCTGAAAGATTTTGCGGAGTCTTTTGCAGAACGCAACCCCCATCTGCGGGTGTTCAATATGGTGCTGCACATGGACGAGGCAACGCCCCATCTCCATGTCGATTTTATCCCTGTGGCAACGGAGCAGTCAAGAGGACTTTCTACAAGGGTATCTATGAAACAGGCATTGAAGCAGCAGGGGTTTGTCGGTGTCGGCAGAAAGCAGACCGAATGGGCGGCGTGGATGGAACGGGAGAAAGAAGCTCTGACGGAGATCGCCCAGCGGCACGATTTTGAAATTATCTCTCTCGGCACGAACAGACCGCACATGGACTTGCCGCAGTTCAAGGAAGCGGCTGCGAGGCTGGAAGCGGTGCAGCAGCAGACAGCGGCAGTAGAGCGGGAGGTTGCTGAGCTGGAACGGCAGCGGGACGCTCTGAAAGGCACTGTGCGGCTCTTAAAGGAGGCTGACAGGGTAAATGCACCCCTGCATGATATTCAGCCGGAAAAGACGCTCACAGGGGCAGTAAAGGGCGTGACGGTGGATCAGGTCGAGCAGCTAAAGAAAATGGCACTGCGCAGCGTGACGGATCGGCACAAGGTACAGGAGCTGACGGAGGAAAACACCCGTCTGCGGTCACAGGTGCCGTCCATGAAGAAGCGGCTGGAAGAAGCGCAGCGGCAGCAGAGGCTTGAACAGGAAAACCGGAGGCTGCGCGATGAAAACTATTATCTGCAATCCGAGCTGCAGGAGGAACGCAGCTTCACCGAGCGTCTGACGGACGGCATCGGTCGGATGCTGGACTTCTTGGAAGAACACTTGCCGGAGCGTCTGCGTCCTCTGCTTGAAAAGGCGAGGGAGCTGCTGCCCGATCCGGAGATTGGACAGCAGCAGGAGCAACAGCAGCACCAGCGAGGGATGGGCGGCATGGAGCTGTAAAAGAAGCCTGTCCGGAGGGCTTGAAAATCTCTTTCGGACAGGCTATAATAACAACTGAAAATAGGGAATTGCTGTATTGATAATCTAAGCCCCCTGTAAGGGTACTCCCAACCTATATTTTTTCTCTCTGAAAGGGAGAAAGTCGGAGGGGAAAAGGGGGAGGTGACTTTCTCTTTAAGGCGGCGTAGCCGCCGCTCTTTTGCTCCCCCTTTTCCCCCTTCCCGCCCGCAGGCGATCCCCGCCGCAGCGGATTTTCTTTTTGGTACTTTTTCTTTTGTGAGGTGGTAATATGACCGAGAATTATCGAGGCTGCTACGAGTATTTGAGCGCACAATATCCGGAGGTCGGAGGCTATGAGTTTTATAAAGAGCTGTTTCCGGACAATGAGAACTCCGGAGAACGGCACACGGATTTTTCCCATCCGAACGCTGTGTATCTGTATCGGGACGAACAGAGCGAGGATAAGAAGCTCCGGCGCAGGAAGATGTATAACGACACATGGGAACAGGATTACATGGAGTTTGTCGAGGGGAACAGCCTTACTTTGTGCAGCGGTCTTGCATATCGCAGAAAGGAGAACAGGCTGGAGAACGCCCAGCGGATGTATGCTCTGATCTTCGATCTGGATGGCGTAGGTCTTGCCGAGCTGCGCAACCTCTTTCTGCGCTTTGGCGGCGATCCGGAGCGAGTGCGCCGGTTGCCGATGCCGACTTTCCTTGTTCTGTCGGGGACAGGGCTGCATATCTACTATGTTTTCCAGCAGCCGATTGACCTATACCCGAATATAAAAATTCAGCTTAAAAGTCTGAAATATGACCTCACTTTCCGGCTATGGGAGTATGGCAGCACTTCGCAGGTCAAGGCGATCCAGTATCAATCCATCAATCAGAGCTTCCGCATGGTGGGCAGCATCAATGACAAGCATGGGACGGAGCTGGTCGCTTTCCGTACCGGAGAACGGGTAACGCTGGATTATCTGAACGCCTACGCAAAGCCAGAAAACAGGGTGGATGTCAATAAGCCTTTCAGCCCATCCAAAATGACACGAGCTGAGGCGAGGGAGGCATATCCGGAGTGGTATGAGCGTGTTGTTGTGAGAGGCGAGAAAGGACGCAAGAAGTGGGATATTGCCGGAAAGGTGCATGGTGATGATCCGTATGCGCTCTACCATTGGTGGCTGCGGCAGATCGGAGAGATAAAGGGCGGGCATCGGTATTTCTTTTTGATGTGCCTTGCTATCTATGCTTACAAATGCGGTGTGTCGAAGCAGCAGCTCCGGCAGGATATGAAAGAGGCTTTTGATGATCTGCAGATGGTGAAGCATGAGAACGCATTGACCGAGGAAGATATACGGAGTGCGCTGGAAGCCTACGACAAGGAGTATTACAATTTCACGATTTCCGATATTGAAGCTCTGACCGATGTTCGCATCGAGCGCAACAAGAGGAATTGTAGATCACAGAAAGAGCATTTGAAAAGAGCAAGGGCGGTGCAGGAAGTGGATTATCCTGGCGGCACATGGAGAAGAAAAGGGGCAGAAGAAAAGAAAGCGCAAGTCTATGCGTGGCGGCAGGAGCATCCAGAGGGACGCAAGGCCGATTGTCATAGGGACACCGGACTTGATCCGAAAACGATCCGCAAATGGTGGGACACCGTACCGGAGGGGCATATAACGGTCAAAATACGCCCATCACAGGCTTTGAGCGATCTGTTGGTGGAGGAATTTAAGAAAGGGCTGTAAACGCCCCAGAAACGCCCTACAAGGCGTTTTCGGGGCGGGTAAGGGTTTTTATATTACCCCACCGAAAACGAGGCTTGAAAACCGCGCGAAATAAGGCTTTTTCACCCCCTAAATGTACACGCTGCGGTGTTAGCATATAGAAAGCACTGTTCATAGAAAAGTTGCAAAAAAACATTTGCAATGCACTTGCAAATGTCACGAATATTGAATATAATATTAGTGCAAGCTAAAAATGACGAGGAAAGGAGTGCTATTATGGCTAAAGGAAATATGACGATAAGAATGGAGCCGGAGCTGAAAGCACAGGCGGCAGCTCTCTTTAAGTCCCTCGGAATGGATTTGAGTACGGCAACGGGTATTTTTTATCGACAGGCACTTAGGTGTCATGGACTTCCCTTTGAAGTCAAGGTTGACGAGCCGAATGCTGTTACCTATGCGGCGATGGAGGCGGCAGAAAAGGGAGAGGATATGTATGGTCCGTTTGATAGCGTTGCAGATCTGATGGAGGCGCTGAATGCTTAAGCCGGAGTTTTCGGGGCAGTTCAAACGAGATTACAAGCTTGCGATCAAGAGAGGCTGCGATCCGAAGAAGTTGGAGGAAGTGATCACGCTGTTGTGTAACGAGCAGCCGTTGCCGGAGGCGTATCGAGATCATGCTCTCACTAATTCCAGAAATTATAAGGACATGAGAGAATGTCACATCGAGCCGGACTGGCTGTTGGTCTATAAAGTTGTTCGGCAGACTTTGATTTTGAAATTGATAAGGACGGGATCTCATAGCGATTTGTTTTGAGATTAACTCCGGATGAAAGAGTGGTGATGATATTTGGCGGGTGTAATAACGGAAATTGCAATAGAATGTGGCGTGTCGGAACAGGCAGTTCGTGCATGGTGTAGGCGAAACCATGTTGCGAAAGATGCGAAAGGAAGTTTCGCAATCAGCGAAAGTCAAAAAACCGCCATATATCAGCATTATTTAGGTGTTGAACGAAAGCAAGTTTCGCAACAGGCGAAAGCAAGTTGCGAAACTTGCGAAACCACTTTGATCGCTATGCTGCAGGGAGAATTAGACCGGAAAAGCGAGCAACTTGCTGTAAAGGACAAGCAGATCGAGGAACTGAACGCAAGGTTGGCGGAGGTCAGCTCGGCGTTGGTGACGGCACAGCAGACTGCGGCAGCGGCCCAGGCTCTCCATGCTGGGACAATGCATCAGCAGCTTCTTTCCGGCAAGTCCGGAGCCGATCAGCCGGAGCGTGAGACAGAACCGGTTCAAAAGCGTAGCTGGTTTAGTAGGTTCTTTGGGGACTAAACAGAACGACAAATCGGAAATGGCTTTACACCCACACCGAAATTATAAAAATCGAAGGGAGGACTTTTTCC
>NZ_JAHLPQ010000051.1:0-5582 GCF_018917985.1 Blautia sp. MSJ-36
AACGAATCAATATCTTTCAAAAGAACGATATTTTCACCAAGGGGGACGTCTACCCTTTTTTAGCCAGAAAATAAGAGCAATTTTTTTCATTTAACTATTGACATTTATTAGCTGGACTTATCTCTCGGAAACGTGCTGCTTTTCTGCCGATTATGGTGCTGCATAGGTACCTCACAGCGTCACAACAATGATCGAATTGTTTCACCGGTTTGTCTTCTCCTCTTTCCAGGGCTTTCTCATCCCAGATGTAAGAAGCAAATTCTTTTATGGTTTCTTTACAGGAAGAAGCAAAGACAATCCTCTCCAGGTTCAGCAGCATTCCAACCAAGCGGATGCCATCCAGAACATCATTGTTGGCTTTTAGGACCTTGTATCCTCGCTTCCGGAGTTCTGCAATAAAAGAAGCGGCCGATGGATCCACGATTATCGCTTTAATCTTGGTGCCATCCAGCCACTCTTTCAGGTCGTCTGCATATTCTGAATCTGTTTTCTGTTTTCCCTTGTCTCTTCCGGAATAGTAATACTCCCGGATGCAGTACCATTTCCCGTTGGTTCCTTTATTCCACAACAGGAATACCGTTGCGTTCTGTGTACCATAGTCACAGGAAACATACCTGTTCCCGTTGACCAGCAGCTGATAGAAATCTTTGATATCCTGGACATGTTTGTTCTCGTCGAACATGTCGTAGATGATTCCCTCTGCTGCCGCCCACAGTCCCATAATGTAACGTTTAAAGAATACTCCAACGTACATACTCCTGTATCTGGCTTTGATCTCTTCATCCAGGGACAGGTTATCGTCCATAGTGAAGTGAAGATACAGAATATCTTTCAGACCGGGATCTTTCCCCTCCGCGGCCGCCTGCTGCCTGATACGCTCTGTTTCTTCTTTTCCCAGGTATCCGGTGGATTTATCTATCCAGTTCTGTTTGAACCAGTGATACGGACCGTCCGGATTACAGTTAAACCAGAACTTCGATCCTTTCACAGAACATCGGCCTGTTGCCTGGTTTACAAAAGATTCCGGCATTAGGGCAACCTCATCAAAGAACACGCCTGCCAATGTGATTCCCTGGATGAGATCCTGAGATCTTTCGTCCTTGCCACCGAAAATGTAAAAGTAATTCTCTTTTCCATCTTTTCGGATAGTCAGGAGATTGTCTGCCCTGTGATCCGTGATGGAATATCCTCTTGACAATAACATCAGTTTCAGCCAGAACAGAACATTTCGCCGGAAAGATCCTATAGTCTTTCCACACATAGCAAAATTTTGACCATCAAAACTGTTCATGGCCCATATGGCAAATGATAGGGACATGCTAATGGTCTTTCCTGATCGGATTGCTCCATCAGCGATGATCCCATTGTAATCTTTTACTGGAGAATTATCTGTCCACCAATTCAAAGTCATTCTTTGCTTCTTTGAGAATGGCTTGAACTTAAATATCTGCCTCTTCATTCTTCCAGTCCTCTGCTGCAGTTCCCTTTAACGCTTCAAGGAATCCATCATCTTCCATTTCCTCATCTTTATCTGTTTGAGCTTTCAATCTCATTATTTCTGTCTGAGCTTTTATCTGTGCGACTTTAGCTTTCTGCTCTTCAGTTCCTAAATCCATATGGTCGGCTAACCACTGCAGAGCTTTCATTCTATCCGCAAGTTTGATGCTGGAACCATTCTTTCCGTGCTTTACTTCACTTATGATAGTACCATCCACCTCGGAAGAATCCCGGAAATGAATTATATTTACGGTTTCGGTAAGTGGCTTCTTTTCCCCGGTCTGCGGATCTTTGATCTGTACCGGTCCGTACATAGACATTATAGGTGCTTCCTCTGCGCCGAATTTTACATAATCTGTGATGTCTGAAAATGCAATATCCATGTACTTCTGGAATATGTCTGCTTCGGATAGAAATTCTCTATTAAGGCGTTCCTGCTTTAATCGTATAATTTCTTCTTTTACCTCAACATTTCTCAACATCCTGCTGCCGCTTCTCATTGCCGCTTCATAGTTGCATCCATATGCTTTCTGATACGCTTTTACAGCATTGAAACTTCGAATGTAATAAACACAAAAAAGCCGCTGTTTGTCGGTCAATTCAGGGTTTTCTATCACCTGCTCAACTTCTCTTTCAGACGGCTTCCTTTTTTTTGTTTTTTTCTTATCCGAACGTTCGCTATTTTTATCCGAACGTTCGTTATCCCATTTATGGGTACATTTCCACCTTCGAACAGTGCCTTCGGGAAGATTTAACTGGCTTGCGATTTCGACCAGTTTCTCTCCTTGCAAGTACAGTTGTCTTGCCTGTTCTATTCTCTTGTCTGGAGCCCTGGCCAATCTCACTACCTCCCATTTGTTTTAATATTATAAATTACAGTCCTGCCGGCACCATAAGCGACAACCGATTGCTACCACTGAAGGAGTGTTAACATGCATACGCCGTATGGAAACGTATTTGTGCTGGTGCCGTGCACGCTGTACGAAAAATTGCATTAGAAAAGCACCCCGAAGGGTGCCTTATAAAAAGTTGTTTAATTTGGTGTTGAGCGTCTATGTTCTTTAACTTTTACACCATCACTTCTCGTATACGGTTTTACAACCACAATCTTTTTATTCTGAGTTCCTCTAACACTAGATTTTGTTTTGGCCATCTTCTTCTACCTATACCTTTCTTTTGGGTAGAAGCGTCCAACTGGTAAATACGCCTCTTCGTTAACTATTACTGATTCTTCTTTTTATCTGGTTCCGGTCCAGGACCTACCCAGAATCTGAAGGCTTTTTTACCATGATCCTTGGCATAATCTTTCGTGCCATCTTTCCTGGTAATCCACGTTCTAAAAATCCACATGGATATCCCCTCCTTTCGCAATTAACTCTTGCAAAAGGATAAATACAGTGTTACAATTCAGTTGTCGAGACGGAATTGTAACCAGTTGAACAACTGTATTTACATTTTCACAAGAGCCAAGCATCTCCTGATGCTTGGTTTTTTGTATGTATAAAGCCTTACGGCGTTATAACCTATGCATCATTCTGTATTGGCATGTTGCTGCACATTTTGATACTCCGCACTTTTCAGCAATCTCTTCTATTGACAATTGCTTTGCTTGTTCATATGGTACCAAAAGTTCCCCTCCAAAGGCATTTGCCTGCCATTCAGGATCCATATATGTTGGAACTTTACCTGAACCAGTTCTTGCAAAGGCAACACTTTCCTTCGAATGTGCAAGAAAATGAAATAATTCATGTGCTGCAGTTAATCTATCTCTTCCATTCCCATTATGTGCTCCATAATATACATCTTCCCGAAGCTTAATCTCATTTTTTTCTGGAAATGTGAGTCCATGAAATTCGCCCATTTCTTCTTTTGTGCCAATACTTAGAGTGAATTCCGGGAAAGCTCGTGGCAACGTATGTTCTAAAAAGTCCATGATATCAAAATATAACATTCCCTTCGCACTTTGCATTCTTCTAACTACCTTTGCTATATTTCGGATATCCTTTCTTGACATCGGTTTCACGACATATTCCAAATGTTTCACTCCTATCTTTTGTTAAATATTTGTTGAATTGTCCTCATGTCTTCATCAGATAAATCTTTAAAAGATCTCGCAAATGCCAGAGCCAATTCTTTTTCTTCTCTCTGTATTCCTGACAAATTAATTTTTAGACTTTCCTTATTTTCATATGCATATTCTTGCAACTCCTTTCTTTCATTAGATGTCAGATTGTATTCATTGGTTAGTTTCTCAAGCCATTCATCTGGTACCTCGCGCTTTCCGTTTTCAACAGCGGATAGATAAGCAACGGTAACACCTAATTTTGCTGCCATGTCTTTCAAGAATTCGCTATGGTCTATCCGCATCTTTCGTAATGCCTTACCAAAATTCGTGAGCATAGCACTTCCTCCTTTACGAGTACAATAATATCACAATTTGTTTGTCTAGTCAACAGTTTGTTGAATGTTTTTTCTTTCATTATAAAACGCCCTGTATTTTTTTCTACAAGGCGTTTCAAGAATGTATGATTTTAAAATCGGAACAGATGGATTCGAACCACCTCTATGCTGATCCATGAGTCAGCTGTTCTACCACTGAACTATATTCCGAAACTGCTGCCAGAGTGTAGGCTGGCTCTGGCAGCTTGTTGCAAGAAGGAGCCGCGTCGTCTCTGCGCCTTTGGCTTCTATTGTATTGTACAACGAACTTTCCGAATAATCCGAACCTTTTTTCCTCAAAAAATGGCGATCCCACAAGGACCGCCGCTCTGTTACCTATTCATCCCTAATTTTACCATCAGTGCTTCCTGTAAGATCTGAGAAAAGTTAATATTCTCACGGATTGCAGCCTCATTAAGCCATTCCGGAATGCTCAATGTTTTCTTTACTGCACGGGAGCAATTCTTTCTGCGATATTCCGCCATGTCAAACTCTACAATCACCAGAGTTCCGTCTTCCGGATCTACGGCATCAAGAGCTGAAGCTTCTGGTATTGGTTCTTTTTCATTTTCTCTTGCAGTCAGTGCCAGGCCAAGGGCATCCACAGCCATTTCATATGCTTCCTGCATATCTTCACCCTGTGTCATACATTCTGGTATATCTGGAAATGTAACCCAAAATCCTCCTTCCTCTGCCTTATGAAATACTGCCGGATAAAATAATCTATTCATATAAACACCCTCCATTTCAGGCGGCAGGGCTATTTAAGCCCCGCCTGTTTAAGTATTGCCTGCTCCAATCCCTTTTTCAGATCTTTGGAGTGATAAGGAACGATTACCGTTCTTCCGGTTTCTTGGTTATTCAGTTTGACATGAGAGCCATTCTGACTTACCGTTTCGAAACCATTTTCTTTCAGGAGCTTTAACATCTCCTTAGGACTCATTGGCATCTTTTGTATCTCCTTTCCTTATCATGTTTATATTGTAATACGTATTTATACGTATGTCAATTATTTTATTTGTTTTTGTATCAAATATTTATCTCGAATCATAAGCCTTGGATAATCCGGACTCTGGGAATATCCTGTCTTTTCTGCTATCTTCTCCCATGTCATTCCCTGCTGGTAAAACGCATTAAACACATATCTTGTCTGGCCATCTTCAATACTCTGAATCCATCGTTCCACTGCTTCCGCCTGTTCCTTTTTATGTTCATATGTTCTCTTCCTTCTATCGTATCTCTCCTGGTCGAATCCGACTACGCTCTGTGGCCGTGCGAATCCTGTGCTGTAATCACATATTGTACTGTTCCCCAGTCCTGTCTCCCCTTGTTTCATTTCAGCCAGTTCCATGCTGAGGACCGGTATTTCCCTCTTTAACTTTCTATAATCATCCAGGAGCTTCCTGGTGATCTTGATCTCGCCCACTGGTATCCTCCCCTTTCGATGCTTTTAGCCGGGAACGTTTATGCTCCCGGCTTTCTCTGTATTTCTTTTATTTATCCGCGATCACGGCATCAGCTCCCTGGACTGTAACCCAGCCATTTTTGTAGTGAGCTTCTGCCTCCTTCATCTTGATCAGCTCGTCCGTAATGGATGCACTGAGTTCGTTATTCGCCTCTGCCTGTGCTTTTGCCTTAATCTTTGT
>NZ_JAHLPQ010000052.1:0-4619 GCF_018917985.1 Blautia sp. MSJ-36
GCCTCTTTTAGAGGCCAGCCGGTATATATGCTTGAGGCATCCGCCTTTCAGGCGTTGCAGGCATAAGCCCCTTATAGGGGCAGAATCAAACCACCAGTTGAACTGGTGGTTCATGACTTTTTTATTTCTTGAGGATTATTAGTTTAGTGTTCAAACGATAAGTCTATTCATATTACCCTATAATAGAGAAACAAATTAGGAGGGCGCGCAAATGAGCAGAAAACTCATTGCATATTTCTCTGCCAGTGGAGTTACTGGCAATGTCGCTAAGACATTAGCAGAGGCGGCAAATGCCGACCTGTATGAGATAAAACCGGCAGTTCCGTACACTGCTGCGGATCTGAACTGGATGGATAAGAAATCCCGTAGCTCGGTTGAGATGCAGGATAAGACTTCAAGACCGGAAATGGCTGACCATAATGCACCTGTGGCGGATGCCGATGTCATTTTCGTTGGTTTTCCGATTTGGTGGTATGTGGCACCGCACATCATCAATTCTTTCCTGGAAACATATGATTTCAGTGGGAAGACTATTGTACTTTTTGCCACTTCCGGTGGCAGTGACTTTGGAAGAACACTGGAAGTGTTAGAGGATAGTGTCCATGGTGCTGCACATCTGATGGAAGGAAGAATGCTTAATGGAAAGCAGGATATGGACGCATTGAAATCGTGGGTTGATAGTCTGGGTCTGTAATAAGTGATTAAAAATATGAAGCTCTGGCAATACTCGAATGAGTGTTGTCAGAGCTTCTTTTTGCCTGTTTTTAAGGCAACTCGTTCATTTACGATGCATTGATCACTATAAAAACGAAAATGACCTATTAACAGGTCAATAGACCTTTTCAAGATAGCAGATGCACTTGGGATTTCGGCGGGTGACCTTCTAAACTATTCGTTACCAGCTTCCAATTTGTGATTAGCGAAGAGATTTAATTGTATCCTGCAATGCTCTGATACTGATTCTGGCTTGATAGATTACATTACATCCTGATGGCCTTACTAATATTATATGAAATTATTGACCGCAAGGCTATCAGTTTCGATACTGAGAACTCTTGAGGTTTTCTTTTATACAAAATAATACTTTGGCACAACCGGGGAAACCCGGCGTCGCAAAACTACAGGGCCTGAAATGGCAGCCAGTTGCACTAACGCAGTTAGCGTAGTACCTGCCCAGGCAAAAAATGTCTGGGCTTTTCTGTTATACATTGAGGAGGTGTTCTTATGTTCTTCGAGAAATTATTCAAGAAAAAAGAAGGACAGACAATCGAATGGGTAGAAGCACCGCCGATTGAGACGACTAAGATTATGGATGCTGCTTCAAATTCTGCAGTTATTTCGGACGAACAGAAACATGATCATGATTTCAGATTGACACTGACCGGATTGGAGCAGAGATTACATACATCCGAAAGCACCGAGGAAATCATCATGGAGGCAATCAAGACTGCATGTGATTTTTATGAAGCAGAATGGGCAGGCATTTTGATTGCTGATGTTGAAACTGAGGCATGGGCTCCGATGACCTGCTATAACCGTCTTACCGGAAGGATGGAATCTCGCTATACAAAAGAGATTGAAGCATTTGAAGGTTTTGGACGGTGGATCAAAGCGTTCTATGACGGAAAACCTCTTGTGGTTCCGGATGCATCTGTGATTAAAAAGAGGTTCCCGGATGAGTTCCAGCATTATCAAAGATTGGATGTACAGAGTCTGATCGGTACGCCATTTGGCGAAAAGCCAACAGGTTTCTTTGTTGTGAAAAATCCTACCAGATATAAGACATATCCGGATATGGCGCAGATGCTTGCTTTTGTAAGCATGTCTACCTTTTATCTGCAGGAGCTGCAGCAGAGTATGGCAGAGTTGGAAACAAACCAGGACGATTCTGCAGATGAACATACCATTCGCATTAACCTTCTTGGTATGCCAGAGGTCTGTGTAGGAAGCAAAAAGCTGGATATGAGAGTCTATGCTTCTGATAACGCATGGAAGATAATTTCTTTCCTGGCATTGAAAGGTAAACCAGTTCCTGGATCAACCTTGGTTGAGAATATCTGGCCGAAGATAAAAGATACATCCGATACCAATCCTCTTCGCAGTGCTCTTTATCAGATGCGTAGCAAGTTCCAGTTTCTCTGTCCTAATATTATTTCCAGCAATGAACAAGGATACTGGTTTAATCCAGACTACCGTGTTGAGGTGGATACGGTTCTGGTGGAAGAACTGTGGAAGAAAATTTCTGAAGAGAAAAATCACAGTGTAAGATTGGCTCACCTGAAGCAGGCAGCCAAATTGTTCAGAGGATATCTCTGTGATAACAAACTGGATGAACCATGGATGATTTCTTATTATCATACATACATCAGTCTCTTCGCTCAGATCATGACTAACCTTTTAGATGAGTTGGGGAAAGAAAAAAACTATGTCAGTATTCACAAGTACGCTTCCTGTGCTTCAACCGTATTGACTGGTAATTCTAAAATCTGTTTCTGGCTGACTGTTGCTACATACTTTATAAGTGGCAGAGGAGCTGCCAATGAAGTGGTTAATGCTAGCAGGAGTTCCCTTTCTTCAGAAGAATTCGATGTCCTGCTGAAAGAAATCGAAGCCTATATTAAGGAACAAGGAGGTAATCTGTAAGTTGTTTCCGTTGTAACACGGGAAATAACACACCAATTTTTAGCTCACACATAGTATCACACAGGTGACGTTACCAGATACAACACGGCAACACGTCTGGTGACACTGCACTAAACATGTAGTACAACACCCTTGTTCGATAGCATTTCGAGGCAAGTAAAAATTGCCTTTGAAATCTACCGAATGGGGGTGTCTTTTTGCATCCGGATAAGTCTTCTGGAGCGGTTATTCTTGCAAGTATTTGTAGGAATGGCCGCTCCTTTTTTTGTTATTACAGGTGCCGTGCACCTCCTTCGGTTCTTGGGTTTGCAACTTTTCAAATTTCGAGAACTGGAGGAAATAAAAATGTATTTTGATCCGAAAATGTGCGGAAAACGTATTCAGGTCCTTCGCAAGAAGAAGGGACTTACACAGCTGCAGCTGTCTTTTAAAATCAATGTTTCAGAGAGTCATCTGAGAGCAATCGAAACCGGTATTCGCGGTGCTTCCATAGATCTGCTGATTGAGTGTTCAGAGTTTTTCCAGGTATCACTTGATTACCTTGTACTTGGTAAGACAGATCCAGACAAAGCAGAGATGATGATGCAGCTGGATATTCTGAGCAATCACATTGATCAGCTGAGAAAACTGATTTGAAATATACGGAATTGTCAAGAGGAAAACATATCGTTTCTGGCGAGGTTGTGTGCCCTTTGAGAATATGTTGAGGGCCAAAATCTTCGATAGAATTATTCTCGTAAGCGGTGCTTCACCGCTTACGAGATCTTTGAAAACAGAATACTATTCATCAGAACTTTACTGTAGAAGGGAGCCTTCGTCGGCACGCCATGATGTTCAATGGAACGTAGCGATTCGCCGGAGCAAATGCCAGATTGCAACTGGCGGTGGTGTTGATCTTCTGCAGGTACAATGATACTTCCGTAATTCGCGGTCCGGCCATAATGAAGGCGGGATGGTTAAACACCAATGAAGCTGCTTCGCAAGCGCGTCTGATGAAATCCCTGTAACTCCCTGGGTAGCAGAGTAAAAATTCGGGAGAACCATATTAGCAGTAAGCACTGATGGTATAGAGAGTATTTCACATCCGTTTATCAGTGCTTTTTCCATATGAGAACGTTTCGTTCAGAAGATATGGAGACTGGAGGAAGTCACATGATGAAAGAAGATTGGGTTTACCGGCGAGGTGATATCTATCTTGCCAATCTTGGTAAACCGGAGGGATCACAGCAAGGCGGTGTTCGCCCGGTGGTGATACTTCAAAATGATATCGGGAATTATTATTCCCCGACACTGACGCTGGCTCCGCTCACATCCAAAACCGAAAAAAAGAAACGTCAGCCGACACACTATTACATCCGAAAGGCAAAAGGGCTGGATCGACCTTCCACGGTATTAGCGGAACAGTTG
Source organism: Blautia sp. MSJ-36 (assembly GCF_018917985.1). Taxonomy (NCBI): domain Bacteria; kingdom Bacillati; phylum Bacillota; class Clostridia; order Lachnospirales; family Lachnospiraceae; genus Blautia; species Blautia sp. MSJ-36. The sequence goes on from NZ_JAHLPQ010000052.1 coordinate 4,051, forward strand.
GGAACTTTTGATAAGAAGTGCATCATCCGTTATCTCGGACGAGTAAGCAAAGGACAGATGCGCGGGATTGATGATGCTGTGAAAGTTCAGCTGGGTTATTACATCCAGGAACATGCACGGCGAGATGCAATCTATCGTGGAGGAAAGGAACATGGATAAGATGTATACGAGAAAAGATGCAGCGAATCTATTAGGGATTAGCCTTGCAACATTGGATGCTGCCAGAATTGGCGGTTTGATTTCCTATGTACAGTATGTGGAAAATGGTTGTGTATTTTTCACCGAAACTAGTCTTCAGGAATATATTGCAAGATGCACCCATAGAGCAAAACCTATGGAAGTGAATGCAACATATCGTAAGAAGAGAAATGGCAGACGCGCATAATTCGACATCCTTGAGGATTTGGATACTCTCTGTTAAAAAGAGAATATCAGCGCTGCAATAATTAGAAGTCCAGCTAATAAATGTCAATAGTTAAATGAAAAAAATTGCTCTTATTTTCTGGCTAAAAAAGGGTAGACGTCCCCCTTGGTGAAAATATCGTTCTTTTGAAAGATATTGATTCGTT
>NZ_JAHLPQ010000053.1:0-4580 GCF_018917985.1 Blautia sp. MSJ-36
AACGAATCAATATCTTTCAAAAGAACGATATTTTCACCAAGGGGGACGTCTACCCTTTTTTAGCCAGAAAATAAGAGCAATTTTTTTCATTTAACTATTGACATTTATTAGCTGGACTTTTCTCTTTGGACAAAACATTTTTATCTGCCCATGACAATTTACAATTTTATACACTGTCATCGGCAGATAAAATTACAATACAGGTGGCAGTTCAGTACTCTGCCCACATCGGTTTTGCACCGTCATTAAATATGACCAGATTTTTTCTGGAAGTATCATTATCACAGATATGCTTCGTCGCCCTGTGCAGCTGCTACACATTTTGTCAAATTCTTCTCGCTCCATACCTTTACTTCAATGTTATATTTCAGCATTTCCTCGTATTTACTCCATTAACAGAGCAGATATATCATGGCGGATTTACCTAGTGGCTCTACATATCTTCACGTCCTGTATGTAAAACAATATACAATTTTCAAGGTACAAAAATTCCTGAAGGGGAAAAGGAATCTATATTAAATACTCCCTTTACTGATTACTTTTCCTTACATATGATTTCGTATCAAATCCCAAGGTCTTAGTAATCAGTTTTGCTTCCAGGCGTTGACGCAGAGTTTCATCTACACAGTAATGCACCTGTCCAAATTCGTCAAACATTTTTCTGGTAGCCAAAACTGTTATGTACCCTTCATAATGCTTCAACACTGCCTGGATTGCCTCAGTATCACCAGTTGATGCTGCCTCAATAACATGGAATGGCAGCAAATCAAATGCGCATTTCTGTTTTTTACTTTTTTTCATTTGCAGATTCCTCCATATTTTTTCTCATCAGTTCCAGTGATCGTCTACGATGCTCATTAATTGTGCTGCGTACAAGATTCATTTCTCTGGCAATGTCTGCATCACTCATATCCATAAAATATGATAATAACACAACATTCCTTTTCTTTTCAGTAAGTGTCTGCAGTGCTTCAGCAATCAATGCATCTTTGACTTCTATGTCGTAACCCAGGACCTGAAAACGATGTGTTTCCATTTCATGCTCATCCATTATAAAAAGTCTGCTCAACTCCTTTTCTGATAATTCTGACAACATCACTTCATACTTCTGGCGATATGCCATATGCTTTTCATAATTAATAACTTCACTTTTCAATGCCAGCTTGCACAGAGAATCAAACTGATGTCTGACTGTCTGCTCATCTTGAAAAGAGGATTGCTCCATAAGAGTTCACCTCCTTCCCCGCCGGTAGGCAATAAGCAAAGTTCTTGCTTCCCCTTCACACATATCCCAAACGGATGAGTGCATTTGTCGGGGTGTGGGAAGAAATTTTTAAAAAATTTCTTAATAAATACGAGAAAATTGTTTTTCCTGTATTTTGAGGTATATAAAAAACGTCCTAATGGGTAGTTTTTAGCCCATCGGACGCTATTTATATCAAAAGATAATATTTTGCCATCATTTTTTGTGGCATATAATTCACTTTTTGAGGTAAAGAAATTTATTTGCTTTTTTGAACTATTTATCTATTTCATCCGTCACGTAATGACGGATATGATACCAGACAATAAAATTCTTAATCTTTCCCATACCTCCGGATCTGTTTTACGGAAATTCAGAATTTTATATGTCTTTTAAAAAGTGAAATATCACCCTCTTTTTTAGTGAAATATTAGTTCATTTTCTTTCAATAAAGGGAACTATACACTAAACATGGAGGTGTATCATATGCCAAAACAAACAGATAAAGAACTGGGATTGTTTTTTAAGAACGCCCGACACGAGCAAAAATTGACTTATGAAGAATTAGCTGAAAAAGCAGAAATGTCCAGCCGATATTTAAAGGAAATTGAAAATGGGGGCCGAGTTCCCAGTTTTCATAAAATCAGAAAACTGGTACGCGCTTTAAATGTTCCTCCTGAACCATTGTTTTATCCAAACAATCATACAGATAATCTTGATTATCAACGCCTGCTCATGTACCTGTCAAAATGCAACGATGAGCAAATTACCGCTATCCTTGCCATCGTAGAAGCATACCTGCGCACATACAAAATTCCTACAGACCACGATAAACAAGATCCCTGAAATTCATTTGAATTCTATCTGAATTATTCTGAAGAAGCGGTATGGTTTCCCATACCGCCACTCTTAACGTGCATATTTTTCTATCATTCTCTTAACATTCGTGGATTTCTTTATTGCCCCTATATTAATAAGAAACTCAACTACATCCATCATTCCCTGGTAATAAGCCCGCTGCTCCTCTTCATAATGGAAATGTTCTAACTGATCCAGATATTTATTCCAGAAATTCTGCTCACGCTCTGGGATTTTTTCCAGATGTAGTGGCAGCTTCTTTTGTATTTGTTTCAAATTCTTCTCTGCTTCTTTCCATTCTTCCGGCTGTACTGTATATTCTCTTTCTCCGGAGTCACAGCGCAATTCCTCAAATAAATTCGATACTGCTTCATAAAATTCATTCATCTTCTTTCCACCTCTCATTAGAATTATTTCTCATTACAGGCAGCATTATCATTTTCTTATTTCAAAAATCAAATAAACTTTCCAAAAATTTCATCTTTAGAAGTATAGTAACAATATTTTTCCTTAAAATCAATAATAATACTTCATCTTTAGAAACTTTTGAGGATCAGAATGATTATTTATTGGGATAAAAAAACGAACAGTAAAAACAGAATAGGACAACGGGTAAAAGAATTACGAAAGGCTCATAATCTTACTCAGAAAACACTCGCTGCCAAATTACAACTTGCAGGATATGATTTTAATGATCTGGCAATCCTGCGAATTGAACAAGGCACACGTTTCGTTCCCGACTACGAAGTTGTCGCACTGGCCGAAGTATTTAATGTTTCCTGTGAATATCTTCTTGGTCTGACGGACGCTCCTGCAAAATAATTCAATTGTATTGCTGCCCATTCTATGCTAAACTATGGATAGATACTTCTGAACAACATACACTATTTATAAACCGTATGATTGGAGTGATTTCATGGAATTAACAAAAAAAGTCCCTACAACCGATAAAAACCAGGAAAACAATCATCTTCTCCGCATGTTAGACCGGGGAATTGATGATATGGAAGCTGGTCGTGAATTGCCACTGGAAGATGCTTTTCGCAAAATCACAGAATTAAGGGATGCACGAAGAAATGCAAGAATATAAAATTATTTTAACCTGGGAAGCAATTTACGATGTCACAGACATTGCAGATTATATTGAAGAAGAATTCGGCCAGCAACATGCTGACCGTTTTCAATCTGATTTGAAAGAACAAATGCAGAATTTAAGTCAGTTCAGTACTGCCTTTCCCCGAACTCAAATTCTGTACAGAGGATATTCCATACATAAAAGATCTTTTCCGCCATCTATTATTTTTTATATTATAATGGAAGAAACAAAAGAGATTCATATTCTCCGAGTGCTGCGCCATGAACGAGATTGGGAAAATATCCTGTTGCAAAGATCAACTTATACATATCCAGAATGAATACCTGGGAGCCGATCAGAGATTTTTCTGAAAGGCTTCCTTTTTTATTACTTCCCACTGTCAATTAAATCATAACTCATATCCAGAAAATCCAGCGTCTTAGCTTCACTGACAGAATCATCCAAAAGAATCGTAATCCAGTGTTGCTTATTCATATGATACCCCGGTAAAAATCCATACGTTTGAATAATCATCCCAACCAGATCAGGATCACATTTTACATCCAGGATGTCAATGTTTCCATCTTCTTCTAATCCCAGTATTTTCTTTTCCACTACCATAATTATAGCATACCATTTTCCATTTTTATGTCGAAGCACCGCAGAATCAGGATCTTTTTTCCATAAATATTCCGGTTCAGTTCCATATTGCTCTTTTACATATTGAAAAATTTCTTCACGTTTCAAATTTATCCCTCACTTACGATTTCTTTCTCTGATTATACGCTATCAGGATTGTATTCTCAACCACTTCTCACAGTTCTATTTATGTTTTATAGCTTTTGCATAGCCTGCTTTGCAGGCTACACCCCAAAAGAAGCAAGCACTGCCAGTGTCATGACACCTGGCTCATTTTGTCAAATTCCCTTTCCGGTTCATTCTACCAAAATGTATCAGGGAGTATCCCTGGCCCTCTCATATTTTATAATTTCTTAATTTGACGCTTCCGCCTACTCCTGTTAAAATAAACTGTAGACACATCTATCCAAAACATCATACAGTCAAGTAATATAACTGTCATAACCGAACTGGTTAGACAGTTTTTTTGTACTCTTTTTTATAGAAAAAAACGAATTGGAGGATTTCAATGAGCAAACGTACCAGAATTCATCCCGTACAATTTTATTTGAATGATGACGAACAATACATTTTAGAAGAAAAATATCGTCTTTCCAGGATGAAAAGCAAATCTGCCTTTCTACGGAAAATGATCTTATATGGTAAGCGCTTAATTTTCAGGTATTACCAGAAAAATATCCGACTACTTTTCAGCAGTCGGAGTACCTTGACAATTCACATATAATTGATTATTCGTTGGAGTTTTCTACCAGTCGTTTGAGTTCT
>NZ_JAHLPQ010000054.1:0-3346 GCF_018917985.1 Blautia sp. MSJ-36
CAGACATGATCATTATTACGGATAACATCTGATGAAGGAAGAACCCCTTCTTCTGTTATCTGATTTATAGAAACTTATTAACCAAGTAGTCTTGATTGACTACATCATTATTATACTAGGAGGAGACGCGATGATGCTTACGGTTGAAGAAATGGTTATGATGAAGGCATTTGATCATAGTACACGCGGTGCTGCGATTTCAGATCTTGCACTTCACATTGCAGGAATTACAGATCAGGAGCTGAAGGCTGGCTGTATGCAGCTGAAGGAAAAGCTTGCCGGTATGACTGATACTGACTATATGGCAATTGACTTCACTGTGTATGATGAGGAACTTGGTTAATGCGAGATAAAGACAAGGTACTTACCTTTCGCGTGAATCAGAAAGAACTTGACCGGATCAATGCAAAAAGAGAAGAAATTGGTATCCGGAATATGGGTGCCTATCTTCGTAAAATGGCAATGGATGGGTACTGTGTGAATCTGGAGCTGAAGGATGTGAAGGAGCTTGTGCGGCTCCTTCGCATCTGCAGTAACAATTTGAATCAGTACGCAAAAAAAGCAAATGAGACCGGCAGCGTATATCGAGAAGACATCCAGGATCTGCAGACCCGGCTGGATGGAATCTGGATGGGTTGCAAAGAGATTCTAGCGATCCTTGCTTCTATTCGGTGATTGTAAGAGGTGTGGATTTGTTCTGCACCTTATACATAGGAGATGGCGACATCCTTGAGAACTGCTGAATAGGCAGTTATAGTAAAAATAGAAGAAGGACCAGACTTGGAGGTGTGAGTGATGAAGGTTGTAAAATTGATTTTAAAAGTGGCGTTGCTTCCTGTGATAGCAGTGTTGTGGGTGGCGAATCTGCTAGCAAATATGTTATTGACTGTGGGAAGTTATGTACTTGGACCGCTGATGTTCTTCATTCTTTTCTGTGGTATCTATACAGTGGTAAAGCAGCTTTGGAATCAGACATTGCTGCTTGCCCTCATAGAAGGTTTCTGCATTTTGACATTCTTCGGTACTGGATGGTTTATCATTATGCTGGAAGATGTAAAAGAGAAACTGATGGATTATGTCAGAGTATAAATTATAGAACGATGGGGCTTGTCAGCGATGGCAGGCTCTTTTCAATTATATAGGAAAGGACGGTGTGAAAATGGCCGCAACCAGACTGATTGCGCTTCATATCAATAAAGGAAAAAATGTAGCGCAGTGCCTGGCTGACAGGACTGATTATGCGCAGAATCCAGAGAAGACGGAGAAAGGAGAATTAGTCACAGGATATGAATGCGATCCAATGACAGCGGATGAGGAATTCCTTCTATCAAAGCGTCAGTATGAGCACATTACTGGCCGTACACAGAAGCATGATGTGATTGCTTATCAGATCCGGCAATCCTTCAAACCCGGCGAAGTTACAGCAGAAGAAGCAAACAAAATCGGTTATGAAACTGCAATGCGTTGGACAAAAGGAAGGTATGCTTTTATTGTTGCAACACATACAGACAGAGAACATATTCATAATCATATCATCTACAATTCTACTTCCCTGGACAGTACTCGAAAGTTCAGGGATTTTTATTTTTCAGCAGTTGCCCTGCGAAGATTAAGTGATCTTATCTGCATGGAACACAAGCTCTCTGTTATTGCGCCAAAGCCATATGACGAACGGGAGAAACGTACTGAATTTCCAAAGAAAATATCGCATAGAGATGAACTTTGCATGGCAATAGATGCGGCGCTCAGGCAAAAACCGAAATCCTTTGATGAGCTGATACAGATTCTGATTTCTATGGGGTATGAGTATAAGAACGGAAAGAATCCTGCGGTCAGATCAAAGAATCAGAAACGTTTTATCCGGTTTCGGTCGCTGGGCGATGATTATTCAAAAGAAGCTCTGGAGGCCATCATTGCCGGTACGAAATCTCATAGAGAGAAGACTTTCAGCAAGCAGTATCATTGTAGGAAACCCCAGATGTCACTGCTTGTGGATATTCAGGCGAAGATGCAGGAAGGCAAAGGCGTTGGATATGAACGCTGGGCAAAGGTATTCAATCTGAAACAGATGGCAGCTGCAATGAATTTTATCGAATCGCATAACATTCGAAGCTATGAACAACTTGCAGAGTTGGCAGCGAATACTGTCACTACTAATGACGGTATGTTGACATCTATCAAAGCAGACGAAGCCAGACTTGCGGAGATCAAGGTGATGATGACACATCTCCAGAATTACAACAAAGCAAAGAATGTGTTTGCGGAATACCGTACTTCTGGGTACAGCAGAAAATACTATGAAGAGCATCGAGATGTACTGGCACTTCGCCAGGCTGCAAAGCAGGCCTTTGATGAGTATGTGAAGGAACATGGAAAGGATACACCCCTTCCTCGACTGAAAGATCTTCATGCTGAGTATGCAATGGTACTGGAAAGAAAAAAGAAAACCTATGTAGAGTATCGCAAGCAAAAATCAGAAATGCAGGATTATCTCATGGCACAGAAAATCGTAGAGGTAATGCTGGATAAGGATGATCGAGACAAAGAACGGGAACGACAGCAGCAGGAAAAGAATCGAAAACAAAGATGAAAATACGGTGTGGAGATCTGGCCCATATAGCCATTTCTTCACACCGTTCTTTTTTTATGCCCGTATAGATCACTTCATATGAGATTTTCTTGATTGTAAAACAGAAAAAGCGTCCGGAACGGACGCGCAGCCCGGATACGAAGTAGCCGTTCTCTTAGGGGATTGGGGAAACTTCACCAACGAGCAAAATCGCGCAGGTATTACCTGGGCACTGCTCGCCAAATAGTATTTCCCCCTTTCTGTGCGTGCATATCTGTATGAGAAAATCTTCTTGCAAGAGGTAAGAAACTTCCATAGAGTATCGGCTTTGGGAGCTGAAGGATAGATATTCCCCCTTAACTTGCTGAAAGAACCGTGAATTATGATGTGTTTACAAGAAAAAGGAGGTAACAAATTATGTGGAGCTATGAATACGACGAAGATGACTACAATGTTCGGGATGGTGTTCGAGCAGTAGTTACCGGAGGCTGTAGCAAAGGCCTGTTCCTTCGCCTGGAAAATGGACAGGAGGCATTTGCTTCTTTCGGTGGTCTTGTTCCTGGTACAGAGGTCATCTGTACAGTACTGAAAAAGGCTACTGAGAGATGGAGAGTATTGGTTGCAATTGATTCTGTTCTCGAGAGAGAACTGGCTGCTTAAGTCCAGCTAATAAATGTCAATAGTTAAATGAAAAAAATTGCTCTTATTTTCTGGCTAAAAAAGGGTAGACGTCCCCCTTGGTGAAAATATCGTTCTTTTGAAAGATATTGATTCGTT
>NZ_JAHLPQ010000055.1:0-3166 GCF_018917985.1 Blautia sp. MSJ-36
CTTATAAGCAGGATTAAGTAATTTGATAAATTCGTCCATACGGCCCTCTCTTGGTAAATATATTTTAAATGTATTATATAGCTTTAATATGTTAATTTCAACCAAGTATGGAAAGAACCAATTAAGCGCTTACTTTCAATAAGAGTACCAGTTTCAACCTGAAGTGGATTGATATACAGCTGAAGTCCATCGTTTCCCGGTGTTAGTACTTTTAATGCAGGAATATCGGAAAGTAATCCAATATACTCCTTCTTTGCTGCCTCAATCACCAAGGTTGGAATTCCCTGATTATAAAGGCCTTTAACAACCCCCTTAACAGTAGTAGTTTTGCCAGATCTTGTTGCACCTGTAATCAGCATGTGAGAGTATAATGCAGATAACGGAATAACAGCAGGCACAGAGGAGTTAACAAAAGACCCCACGGCAATACCGGATTCTCTGATAGGTCTAATCTCAGGAAACACCTTAAGTGTATTCTCTGTCACATTATTGTTTCTTACATAGAAACCGGTATAAGAATTAATAGGCATAGAGCAGAATTTTTCAAGACTCTGTAAAGTCTGCCAGGAAACCAAGTCTGCATACCCATGATATATCTGATTTAGGATATTAACCCTCGGAACAGCCAAACATCCTTTGGAGCCTCCGACATTTCCATGTACATCCAAAAGTCTAACAGGTTCGAACCCCTCCTGATTCTCTGCATCATAATGCATGCAGGAACGCAATACTGCTCCTAAACGATAATATGTATCTCTATCAGATGCGCCAAAGCGTACACAACTTCTTACAAATCCTCGTCCGACATTATTACTTAAAAACGTATTTTCGTCTTTTAGAAGGGAAATAGCGCACACAATCTCCGGAACTTGGATCTCTTCTGTTCGTCTTGTCGCATTTCCATATACCCTCTGGAAGGATTTAAACTGTTCTAAGCGTCCAATCAACACCTCGTTCTCTCTAATTTTCTCCCACACTTCGTCATCATTGACTGGAATAACAACGCATGCAATGTAACATGCTCCTCCTCTCATGCCAGCAAAAGTATCAGCAAAACTGTCTGCTGAAATAGTCCCTGACAGAATACCATTATATGCATACGTAGCACCTTCCCATGTTGCATTATGTACAATGCACTCCGGAATGATTGAAGAAAAGATGGATCCTAAATCTGTATTACTACCCGTTCCATAGAATACTCTGACTTCGTCTCTGACATGATCCATTACAAATGCAGAGCAGTTTGAATGTGCGCCACGAAGCCATCCATACGCTGCTCTACTTACAGCTGCCTTTGTTTCCTGTTCATCTTCCTTAGCCCTGAATCCCTCAATTCGATACCAACGGTGTATTACTGGTACAAAAGTATTGTCATGATCAATCACCACATCGTTTGCACCTACTGCAGTAAGATAATTATTCTTTTTCAGCAGGTTTACTATTGCTGCAGTTTTCTGAGCCTGTAAAATCTGTTCTCTATACTGATTCATGATTACCTCCTAAATATACCTTTAACAATTTCCCAGAAAATCCATATCATTATTATGATAGGAATCAGAGCGGTCAAAACAGCTGTCAATAAAATAGCCGCAGCTCCACTTTCAACCATCCATACAATGCTACACATTAAAGCGATCAATATTATTGATAGAATAGCTATGGGTATCCGTACCAGGATCGCCGGAATCTGAAATCCAGGTTTAACAGTTGTATCTGTCGTTCGATTGTAGATAGACTTCACAACTCTACGGTGTTTCAAATTCTTGGCTTTGATCTGTACTTCATCCCCCACCTGCATTCTTCCAAGATAGCTTCCATATAAGCAGAAATCTCGTACTTCAGGAGGATACTCATCTGATAGACTTTCCACCCTAATCGTATACTCGATTGTTTGATGCGCAAACTGGTATGGTTCTCCTCTAAAGATTGTATTGATCAGCTTTAAACGCTTTGAGTTAAACAGTTCCTGATGATCGATCTCCACGATTCGGCCATGACATTCCATTGTGCCAAGATGCTCGTGAATAAACTGCACTGCCTGATTTCTCACAGGTTCAAGCCCTGGTATGCGATCAGCCGGCTGTAAATGAACTACTGCATTGTCCATATTGGATACTAATTCGCTATGACAAAATGGACATACCGTCTTGTCATCTCCATACAGAAATGCAGAGTCACAATTTGGATTAGAGCATCTTTTCATTAGGCACACCTCCCGCAATTCTCCTTTACCCACTTCAGTGAAAGCTTCTTGGTTTCCATGTTTTTGAAGTCAACCAGTGCGTAACGATTAGCATCAGCACCAACCAGTTCCACTATCTTTCCTCTGCCAAATCGAGGATGCATAATGAAAGAACCTGTTCTGTAATGATCAAGAATCGCCACTTGCTTTCGCTCAGCTTCGTGTTTATCTTGATAGTACTTTGCTCTCTCACTGCTGTAACAGCGAATCGGCAGAGCACCAATTTCGATACAACATTTCTTCCAAGTAGCCCCATGTCCACAATTGCCATATACCATATGATCCATGTAGTGCGCATACTCATGACGGATAGTATCAAGAGCTGCTTCTACAGGCCAAGATGGATCATCATAATAGTGTCTGGAGAATCGAAACGCTCCTCCATTAGCAGGGTTATAGGATCCCAATGTACATTTTGCATTATTAAATGTAATTGGTAGAGTTGCTCCCTTTAATCCAGTCTTTGCATCCAGTCTTGCAAACTCTTTGCGAATTGCAGCTTCATTCCAGATAGTCTTCATAGCTGTATACCTCTTTCTTATTGATATATACAGCATAGCATCCAAAATCTTTTACTCAGAAAGGGGGGATTCCAATCCTCGTTCCTGTTTCAATGTATCGGAAACACAAATCAGCCCAAATATGCGCAACTTTCTGCATTTCTGGCAAATCTTTTATTGGCACATCAAAATCAACATGTAGACAACCATCACAATAATTTCCCCAATCCGGATCGAGATGTGCGATAAAAGTATTCCACTCACGTTCCTTTGTATTAGGCTGTCTCAAAACATATGCTCGCCACCTAGTATAATAATGATGTAGTCAATCAAGACTACTTGGTTAATAAGTTTCTATAAATCAGATAACAGAAGAAGGGGTTCTTCCTTCATCAGATGTTATCCGTAATAATGATCATGTCTG
>NZ_JAHLPQ010000057.1:0-1515 GCF_018917985.1 Blautia sp. MSJ-36
CCCCGGCTCCCGCTCTCCTTACGTGTCCCCACAGTTCTGTTATACTGCAGTACAGGAATATCAACCTGTTGTCCATCGGCTACGGCTCTCGCCCTCACCTTAGGTCCCGACTCACCCAGGGCAGATCAGCTTTACCCTGGAAACCTTGGATATTCGGCCTAGAGGATTCTCACCTCTATCTCGCTACTCATTCCGGCATTCTCTCTTCCATATAGTCCACAGCTCCTTACGGTACTGCTTCTTCCCATATGCAATGCTCCTCTACCAATCCTTACGGATTCCTTAGTTTCGGTGGCGCGTTTCAGCCCCGGACATTTTCGGCGCAGGACCTCTCGACCAGTGAGCTATTACGCACTCTTTGAATGTATGGCTGCTTCTGAGCCAACATCCTGGTTGTCTTCGAAATCCCACATCCTTTTCCACTTAACGCGCACTTTGGGACCTTAACTGTAGGTCTGGGCTCTTTCCCTTTTGACCGCCCAACTTATCTCGTGCAGTCTGACTCCCGGTGATATCTACACGGCATTCGGAGTTTGATATTCTTCGGTAGGCTTTGACGCCCCCTAGGAAATTCAGTGCTCTACCTCCGCAAGACTCACACCGAGGCTAGCCCTAAAGCTATTTCGAGGAGAACCAGCTATCTCCGGGTTCGATTGGAATTTCTCCCCTATCCACACCTCATCCCCACCCTTTTCAACGGATGTGGGTTCGGTCCTCCACTACCTCTTACGGCAGCTTCAACCTGGACATGGATAGATCACCCGGTTTCGGGTCTACTCCTACTGACTCTGGCCCTGTTAAGACTTGGTTTCCCTTCGGCTCCATCCCTTGAGGACTTAACCTTGCCAGTAAGCGTAACTCGCCGGACCGTTCTACAAAAAGTACGCGGTTGTGCATATAAAGCACTTCCACAGCTTGTAGACACAGGGTTTCAGGTTCTCTTTCACTCCCCTCCCGGGGTCCTTTTCACCTTTCCTTCACAGTACTATGCGCTATCGGTCACTAAGTAGTATTTAGCCTTAGGGGGTGGTCCCCCTTACTTCCCACAAGGTTCCTCGTGTCTCGTGGTACTCCGGATCCTGCTCAGTCAGCTTGGTTTTCACGTACGGGGCTTTCACCCTCTCTGGCCGGCTTTCCCAAAACCGTTCTGTTAACTTCACTGAATCTTAAATGCAGTCCATGACCCCGGCATGCACGCACACCGGTTTAGGCTCCTCCGCGTTCGCTCGCCGCTACTTACGGAATCGATGTTTCTTTCTTTTCCTCCGGGTACTTAGATGTTTCAGTTCCCCGGGTTCCCTTCCATACGTTATGGATTGGCGTATGGATGCATGAGGTCTTCTCATGCGGGTTTCCCCATTCAGACATCTCCGGATCACGGGATATTTGCTCCTCCCCGAAGCTTTTCGCAGCTTATCACGTCTTTCATCGGCTCTTAGTGCCAAGGCATCCGCCCTGTGCCCTTATTGCTTGACCTTTCGCTTCATCACCCTAGCGTAGGTGATGCGGTCTCTT
>NZ_JAHLPQ010000058.1:0-2778 GCF_018917985.1 Blautia sp. MSJ-36
ATAGCGATAGGTAATCCTTTGAAGTTATCTCCGGATTTTCCCCCGCTCCACACCGTGCATGCGACTTTCACCGCACACGGCGCTCCATCGAATTCAGCCGTCCAGGGCTTTTAAACACAACTTACACACTTCGTTACAGCATTAAATTCAAAGAATAATAGGTGGCATTTCTGCCATAGTACGAAGTTTGTTAAGCTTTTCTATTTGTTTATTGTCAAGATTTAAGGATTTCAGGTACTTCTCAATCGTAGGTTCTGAAGAAGCATGGATAAGGATATGAACCGCTTTGCTGACAAGAATAAGATTTGCGTATTCATCCGAACCGCCATTGCTTACCGGTACTTTATGGTGGCAGTGAATATCGTGGGAATTCATCGGAATTCCTGTCACTGCACATTTACCATACTGTGCCGCATACAAAGAAATACGGTTATCCGCATATTCAATGGTTCTGCCCTTTACAGGATTTCTCATCAGCCATAACATTGTCGCTGTGTCGATTGCAAGATTCTTATGAATCTGTTCCCGACCTTTGACCGTATATTTATTGATGGATTTCCTTTTATGCTGGGCATTCTTTGACTGGACATATCCCAGTGGAACCACCGGACGTCCATGAAGGAACCTCATCTGTCTGCTTGCTCCATACTTTTCTTTAATAAACCCATTTCTGAGTTGTCCCTTTTTGGATAAGTCGCCTTTCAGTCTGTTTCTGAGCTGTTTGTTGATACTGAAGGCAAGTCTGCTGAAGTCATGAGATACTTCTGTAGAAATACAATAGTATTCATGAAGTCCGGCAACTACAGAGTTGTATTTCTGAAGCTGCATGAACTGAGCATTATCATCTGACGAATGAGCCAGTTTCTTTACTTCTTCCGAGACTTTTTCATGAGCCTTTTTGTATGCTTTATCGCTCATATGAGACCGAACTACATATTTCTTACCCTTTTTACGGATTTTCAGTTTGAACCCGAGAAAATCAGAATACTGTCTTTTGAGATTAACTACTTTGGATTTGTCAGGGCTGATTTCCAGCCCCAGCCTGTCCTTTAGCCATAACTCTGTTGCCTTGTATGCTCTGACAGCATCCTCATGTGTTGCGCAGAAAATTTTAAAATCATCTGCGTACCGAACTGCATGCATCTCTTTTAGTCTGCTCCGGCGCAGAGCCCTGTAGGCGTGGCTCTTAATCTCTGTTCCCTGCACATTGCTCCTTGTTTTGAATTTTGTCTTTGTTGGCATCTGCTCCCACTGGGAAGCAATCCACCAATCCAGTTCATTCAATACGATGTTTGCAAGCAATGGCGACAAAATACCGCCTTGCGGGGTACCCCGTGCGGGATATGTTTTCTCTCCATTTGGCAGAACAACAGGTGCTTTCAGCATCTCTTTTATAATGCATAACAGCTTTTTGTCCCGGATTCCCAATGCCCATATCTGACGAATCAGCTTTGTATGGCTGATATTATCAAAGAAGCCTTTAATATCGAGGTCAACCACATGGTACAGATGCTGTACCTGTATCAGCCTCATGCATTGCGCAATAGCAGTCTCAGCGGAACGGTTCGGGCGGAACCCGTTGGAGTTCTCACTGAATTTTGCTTCACATATCGGCTCCATGACCTGCAAAATACATTGCTGTACGATCCGATCTACGATAGTTGGAATTCCCAGAGGTCTGGTCTTTCCATTGGGCTTTGGTATATCCACTCGCCTTACGGGTCGTGGATGATAATTACTGAATTGTTTCCGTATGAGACGGACGTATTCTTCCTCGCTTAACTTTGCAAGGTCGGCTATCGTCCTTTTATCCACTCCCGAAGTATCACTTCCTGTATTCTTCTTTATCGTTCTGTATGCAAGCTTGATATTTTCTTCACTCTCGATGATTTCCATCAGATGGTTGAAGGTTTTATCTTTCTTACTTTCTGCATACAGCCTGTCAAAAGTACCTTCCATGTCGTAATACTCTGAGTTGCGGATTTTTCTCTGTTTACTTTTCCTTTCTTGCTGCCCCGAAGTCAACACAGGCATCCTCTCCCTTCGGTTTGGATTTTCTTTGTCATACTCGAAGCTGTGTTTGTTGTGTTTTCATTTTCTTTGCTGAATTCGACTTGTGGCTATCCCTCCACCGCTTACTTATTCACGGCTTCACAGGTACTGTGCCACTACTCTCACTGGAATAAAGAATGGTTATTGCCCTCTCGCGAAGGTATTCCCATCCACCACATCACTGGCTTGCAACCGCCTCCGTGTTCCCAGCTTTCCACGTTCCGATATTCCTATCATTGGATATCTTTAGGTTCTTCCTCTAAGCCTGTATCTGGTCATGCATAACCGCACCGCCTGTAACGATGCATGGACTTTCATAACAACCAATTTTACTCGCCCACAGATACCACCATGAAAGGTGTACTGCCTTTCGACAGCATCAACGTTTAGACTCGTACATTCAGAATTTCGTCAGTATTTTCATACATTCTCACCATGGATATCCGACCCCCGGCATATAGGCAACACCATCCACCTCTGGACAGCTTTCGTGTCTGGTCTGAAAACCAGTCTTACGGTTGCTCTCTGCCGACTTCACCGAGCTCTATAAACTTTTGGAGAGAGCCGTTGCATGCTCCCCGCCATTCGGAGTATTAGGGTGGCGCTTCGGGACGTTACCCCCTCATTTCACCCATCGGAATATCAGTTCTCCAAAGTTTCGGGCTACAATTGCCCTTCGACTTTGTGCGCAAGCTTTTCACTTACGAACGTGTCGCACGATTGTCA
>NZ_JAHLPQ010000059.1:0-2717 GCF_018917985.1 Blautia sp. MSJ-36
GTAAGCGCTTAATTCTTGGGTAACTATACATTTGCCGTTTTGTAGTTCATAATGATTGATAGTAAATAGTTTTTTACTCCACTTCGTAGATAGGAAGTGGTCAATTACTATACTTGGAGGTTTCATTATGAGCAGTAAACGTGCCCCAGGGCGTTCTCTGGATGAATGGATGGAACTGGTGATCCAGTGCAGACAGAGCGGGCTTACTGATGCCGCATGGTGTAATGAACACGGGGTCTCTCCCAGCTGTTTTTACAATGCGGTCACACGCCTGCGTAAAAAGGCCTGTCAGATCCCAGAATCGGCTAACAAAGCCAGTACCCTTGATCTTACATCCCATAAACAGGATGTAGTCCAGATCGCTATAGAGCCGGAAACTCCTCCGGCAGAACTGGTTTCAGATAAAGATAACAGTTCCATGTACCTTGATAATCCACATACGATCGAGATCGAAGCCAGAGGACTGATGATCCGGATGAGCAATACCGTTCATCCTTCCCTTCTGAAGATCCTGATGGATGCGCTGAAGGAGCCATTATGTTAGCGGATATCTCAAATGTCGATGCCATTTATATCGTCTGCGGCAGAACAGATATGCGCAAATCTATTGATGGATTATGTGCGATCATCCAGGATCAGTTTTCCATGGAGATCGACCACGCACTTTATCTTTTCTGTGGCCGAAGATGTGACAGGATCAAAGCCATCTTAAAAGAACCTGACGGGATCGTTATGATCTACAAAAGACTGACAGCCCAGGGTTCTTACCGATGGCCAAGAAATAAATCAGAAGTCCGGAACCTCACATGGAGGGAATTCGACTGGCTGATGTCAGGCATTGATATTGAGCAGCCGAAAGCGATCAAAACATCCTGTACAAGGTAATAAAACCGCTTGTTTTCCCTGTACGTTCAGCATTTTTTAGGGTGCACTGTTTTCCTGTTGTACTGGCAGCACTGTCTGTTTTCTGATATAATAGAGATATCAAAAGCAGGAGGAAAAAGCAGTGGCAGACAGTTCCAAAGATATCCAGCTGCATGAGCTGAAAGATATGATCACAGAGCTGAAAAATTTAATAAAAACTCTTCAGGCAACTGTCGATGCCGGAAATAAACGGGAGGAAGCCCTTACACAGGAGCGTGATAACCTGAAAGAAGAAGTGGAACTTCTCCGTAAAAAACTCTTTGGCACTTCCAGCGAAAAACGTTCCGCCGATCTTCCGGGACAGCTGAACCTTTTCAACGAAGCTGAAATGGAACAGGATCCTGCGGCCGCTGAAGCCGAGGAGATGGCTGCACTGCTTCCCGAAAAAAAGAGGAAAGCCCGCGCAACAAATGCAGAACGTTTTAAGGGTCTGCCTGTAAAAAAGGAATATTTGGATATCCCGGAAAAGGACAGGTTCTGCCCGGCCTGTAATGCCCCGCTGAAAAGGATCGGTGAGGAGTTTGTACGCCGTGAACTGGTCTTTATCCCGGCAAAGCTGAAAGTCATCGAATACTACAGTGTCAGCTATGAATGCCCGGAATGCAGTAAACGCGGTCTTTCTGTTATCAAAAAAGGAAAAGATGGAAAACCGCATTTGCTCTATGGGATGGCTTCGGCTGGCACAGTTGCATGGGTGATGTACCAGAAGTTCTGCAACAGCCTGCCCTACTGCCGTCAGGAAAAAGACTGGAAACAGTATGGTGCATCCATCACAAGGGCAACCATGGCAAACTGGGTTATCCTTAATTCAGATGCATTCTTTCGTCCGATGTATGAATACTTCCGCCGGAAACTGCTGGAGCGGGAATTCGCAATGGCAGACGAAACGCCCCTGCAGGTACTGCATGAACCGGGGCGCCGGGCCCAGTCGAAATCCTATATGTGGCTTTTCCGCAGCGGGGAAGATGGCGGTGTACCAATCATCCTCTATAAATACTCGGAAACCCGCGCCGGGGATAACGCGGTTGAATTCCTGCAGGGATTCAAAGGCTACCTGATGTGCGATGGATATAGCGGGTACAACAAAGTGCCGGATGCAAAACGTACTGCCTGTTGGGCACATATACGCAGGTACCTGGTGGATGCAGTCCCGAAAGGGAAAAACCTGGATTACGGCCAGCCTGCTGTGCAGGGTATCCTGTATATCGACCGTCTCTTCCGTCTGGAAGAAACGATCAAGGCAAAAAGTACAACCTTCGATTCTCTCAAAAAAGCACGCCTTGAAAAAGAAGTGCCTGTCATTGAGGGCTTTTTGTCGTGGCTTGACATGCAGAAACCTACCCGGGGATCCCGGATGGATAAGGCAGTCACCTATATCCAAAACCGCCGCTCCTATCTTATGACCTATCTGGAAGATGGCAGATGTAGCTTTTCTAATAATCTCAGTGAGAATGCGATCCGCCCCTTTACAGTAGGCCGTAAAAACTGGCTGTTCTGTGATACTCCGAACGGTGCACAGGCCAGTGCCATTGTTTATACTATGGTAGAAATGGCAAAGGCAAATGGAGTAAACGTCTATCACTATCTGACTTATCTACTTGAGAAACAGCCTAATGATAGTATGAGTGACGAGGAGCTGGATCAGCTGGCTCCATGGAATGAAGATGTCAAGGCAGAACTCAAACGACTGGTAGAAAACTCCAACGAATAATCAATTATATGTGAATTGTCAAGGTACTCCGACTGCTGAAAAGTAGTCGGATATTTTTCTGGTAATACCTGAAAATTAAGCG
>NZ_JAHLPQ010000060.1:0-1862 GCF_018917985.1 Blautia sp. MSJ-36
AAGGGAGTGTCGCAAAATCACCGGAATAGGTGATTGAGCGGCACTTTCTGCTTTTTAGAAAAGAAAATTGGCAGAAAATCTTTGTACGTTGATTTTCTGCCAATTTTTTTCGCACCTAAATAAAGCCTTCATTTTTTGTTGGAATTTTAGGCTGACTTTACTTTAAACAGGTGGAAACCTATTCGTTCATTTTGAATTTTGGCATGTAATTTATTCAGGTTATAACCCATGCAAAGCAAAAGAATCTCCAGTTTCACTTTGGTTTTTCCGCGAAGCAGAAATTTTTGAAATTCATAGTCATTTTTCAAAACTCCGAAAGCACCTTCTACCTGAATGGAGCGGTTCATGCGATACTGGATTCCTGTTTCGGTCAGGATGTTTTCATAAGACTCCTGTCGTTTTTCCAGAAAGCTTTTGGAAACGTATAATCGCTTGTTTCCTTTCGCACGTGTACATTTTTCTTTGTGAGGACAGTCTTTGCAATCTTCACATTCATAGACGGTAACTTCTGATTCATAGCCACTCTTGCTTTTCTGCTTTTTCACGAAGACCGGTGACAACTTCTTTTGTGCATAACAAGTGTAAACATCCGTTTCTGCATCATAGGCCATATTTTCACGTTTACTGATATCCTGTTTGAAGCTTCGCCTTTTCCACTTTTCGTAGGTTTGTGGTTTTATATAAGGCGTCTGTCTGGTTTCCCGAAGATAGGTATAACCTTCTTCGCTTTCATATCCCGAATCGGCTGTGACACTGGGATATCGGAACCCAAGTTTTTCGTCCATTGTTTTTAAAAATGGAATCAGTGTCCAGACATCGTTTCGGTCTGAAAAGACATCTGTTGCCACGATATATTCACTGTCTACACCGATCTGAATGTTATATCCGGGTTTTAACTGTGCATTCCGCATATGATCATCTTTCATGTGCATAAATGTAGCATCCGGGTCAGTCTTACAATAATTATTTCGTCCCTGAAAGCTGGCTGTATGCCAGTCGTAAGTTACCTGACGTTCCTGAAATTTTCGGAAAAGCTCAAAGTATTTCTGGTTTTTACTTTTTCTTTTCCCTCGGCCATACACAAAAACTGTTCCATCCTGTTGGCACTTATTTTCAAGATATCTTGTTATTGTTTGAAGATCTTGAATCCTCGAGTCTATTTTTACAGAAAACGATTGCATGTATTCATGGTTTAGGAGCATTACTGCTTCCTGGATTTTCTGAAACATCTTTTCTTCCCATTTGCCAACAGGTTTTTTCCAGACAAATGTATACTTGTTGGCACATGCTTCTAATTTCGTACCATCAATAAATACCGTTTCTACTGACAATTCAGCAGCATTTTTCAATCTACGAACCATCTGATAAAACAGATCTTCACATGCCTCCAAAAGAAAACCTGTCCGGAACCTGGCAATCGTGCTGTGATCTGGTGCCTTTTGACCGGCAAGCAGCCACATAAAGTTAATATCTCTTAAACAAGCTTTTTCTATTTTTCTGGAAGAATAAATGTTTTGAGAATAAGCGTAGGTCAGGATCTTGAACATGGTCTTCGGATCAACCGCAGGATTTCTTCCTTTGGAAGAGTAAGCCTTATACAATAACGTATAATCGAGTTCCTCAAGCTCATGGCTCAGCAGTCGAACAGAATCGTCATCAGGGACAAGACCTTCTAAACTTAATGGCAAAACCAGTTGATAAGTTTCGTTGAATTCGGTATAATTTTTTTGGTATTTTATTTTACTAGTCATAATTTATTATACCATGAATGGCAGGTTCTTCGGAGCCTGCTTTTTCATTTGAACACAAAAAAGGAGCCATTGCTCCATAGATGATTACTCATCTATTTTGCAACAGCCCCT
>NZ_JAHLPQ010000061.1:0-1854 GCF_018917985.1 Blautia sp. MSJ-36
CGGTTCTTTCCACACTTAGTTGAATTTATTGTGAAAAAGTTCACCGAATAATACTTTTGCTTTCAATAATTCAAAACTGTTTCTGCCATACATTATTCGTTTTATAACTTTGATTTTATTTACACTACCTTCTGCTAAGCCGTTATTATACGAATATATAATTCCGTTTTTTACAGCAGTTATGTCCTTTTTTATACCATTTATAAATGTTTGAAGTTCAGGAATATCATATTTTTGCGCTGTATTGATCCATTCATCCAATTTTGCAGGATTTTTAGAGAATATGACACTACAAAAATCTTTGGTTAATGCATAGAGTTCACTCAATAAAGGATATTTTTTTAATACTTCTTGATACTGTTTGACAGTGATTGTACCTATATCCTCGAGTTTTTTATAAACCAGCTGGCATAAAGATTTCCTTTGCACATATTCAGAATGCGGCTTTTCCGTTTCGTTCTGTTCATGCATTCGTGTTCTTTCTTTTTGCATAAACATTCGTAACGAAGCTACACTGCCAGCATATCCCTTTTTACAAATAATATCATGTATTTTGGGATAGGTTAATCCTTTGCTTCTGAGTTCTATTATCTCTTTTTCATATGAAGCCAACTTTCCTGGAATCCTAACATTATAGTGGCCATTTGTAACTGAAAAATCAGGATTTAAATAATTTTGTATGGTTTTATGGGAATGATGCATCAGAGAAGCAATCTGCTCAATTGGATATCCAGCTAATGCCATTTCTCTTGCATTTTTTATTTCCCGTTCTTTTTGTTTTATTGCCAGCTGATGCTGCCGTTCCCTAATAATTGCTTTACTTTCAGGAATCTGGCCTTCTGGAATAGCAAGATATTTTTGGATTGTTTTAGGTGATGAATGTAACAATAACGCTATATCCGATATAGTCAATCCTTCCCTGCGTTTTTCATGGGCGAATTTTATACGTAACGACCGGTTTGCAGTGTTATATAATGCTTTCATTTCATCAGTAACGCTTTCTGTTAATGGTATTTCAACCCTTGCAGGAAATTCCCGAAATATATATTTACAGATAACTTCCGAGAGTCCCTTTATTAAGTGAAAACGGTCACTGATCTGTATGACATCAGGATGAGAATTTGTAGCAGCGGATGCGTACGTAATGGCTCCATCCCTTGAAATAACTTCGATATTGCGAAAAGTTTCCAGCCAGTTGCAGACATCATCTGTATCTCTCGACGGAATCATATCAACAATCCGGTGATTTTCCAAATTTATCATAACTGTTCCATAAGAAAATCGTTTTCGAAGTGCAAAGTCATCCACACATACCATTTTTACAGAAGATTTATCCACAATGGATGGCATTTTTTTTAAGCAGATCACAGATACTACTTTTGCAAACTGAAATATTTTCGCTTTTTAAAAGCTTGGAAGCATTCAATGAGCTTAGCTGGGATGATGTATATAATATACTTTGGATCAATCTGTCCGTTTTTTGGGATTTAGCAGCCACAAATGGATGTTTTTCTGAAAAAATTTTATGATAACATTCTGGATTCATACATCGCATTTTTCTGGTATCAACCAGAAGGATGACTTTTTTTCCCTGCATTGGAAGATCTTGAATTTCCCTTTGATATACAGAATGAACTTTAGATGTTTTGCTTCCACAAAATGGGCATTCCAGTTCCTTTATTGTTGAAGCAATATGAAAAATCACTTTGTTTTCCTTTATACGATATTGTATTAGCTTATAAGCAGGATTAAGTAATTTGATAAATTCGTCCATACGGCCCTCTCTTGGTAAATATATTTTAAATGTATTATATAGCTTTAATATGTTAATTTCAACCAAGTATGGAAAGAACC
>NZ_JAHLPQ010000062.1:0-1809 GCF_018917985.1 Blautia sp. MSJ-36
CTAGTATAATAATGATGTAGTCAATCAAGACTACTTGGTTAATAAGTTTCTATAAATCAGATAACAGAAGAAGGGGTTCTTCCTTCATCAGATGTTATCCGTAATAATGATCATGTCTGACGGTTCCTGATAGACACCAGATAAAACATAAGGTATTATCTCTTAGGATAGGACAAAGAATGTTCACCTCCTTGGGAAGTCACTCTTGTGACTGATACCTACAATGAAGTCAATTAGTCCATTCGACAGGGTTTTATGTTTTAGCTGGTTGGGAGCCGGAAGGCCATACCCGAATAACGCGCTAGGTTGTGTACCTGCCAGATTGGAAATGGATTCCTATCAGAAAGGAGCTATTGCTCATGTCAAACAAAGTTATCTTTAATCTCGATGATTTATTCATCTCTGTTGGTATTGATGTCGGTGCTGACTTCTCCTGGATGTCTATAGCACTTCCAAACCAACAATTCGTAGGAAAACCTTACAAAATCCTACATAGCAGTATTGATTCCCTTACAACCGCTGTTTCTAAAATAAAAGAAGCAGAAGAGTTGTATTCTTTGGAAAGTCGCATTTTCCTCGAATCCACGGGAATTTATCATTACCCACTCTTCTGCTATCTTCGTGATAAGGGTTTTAACTGCTCTGTTATTAATCCTATCATCACTAAGAATAGCACAAACATCAACATACGAAAAGTACATAATGATCGTTTTGATTCTAAAAAAGCTGCTTTGGTTGGTTTGAAACCTGATTTAAAGGTTTCACTTATGCCTTCAGACCTTGCTCTAAACTGCCGTAACCTATGCCGTGAATACTACGATTTAATGGATAATCGCAGTGCCTATGTGAATAAGCTTCAGGGTGAATTACGCATGGCGTTTCCACAGTATCTCGGCATCTTTTCCAAGGTTACAATCAACACTTCTCTTACACTGTTGGAGACTTATACATCTCCCTCTGCTTTTCTTGAAGCAGACAAGCAAGAGATTATTAATATCATCAAATCAACAGCTCGCTTTGGGCTTACATATGCTCAAAATAAGTATAATGCCATAATTCAGGCGGCAACTGATGCAAATCAATTTGGTTACATCATAGACAGCAACATCAAGCGTATTCGCCTTTATATCAGCTTCATACGTAAATATGATGAAGAAATCAACAACATTCTTGAATCGCTCCATGAGCTTGTTGATGCTAATGAAAATGCCGACTTTGTCAAGCAGATTCATTTGATTGAAACATTCAAAGGTGCTGGTTTCTTGTCTGCTGTATCCATCATGGGTGAGATTGGTGACTTTTCAGCATTTTCAAAACCAAAACAACTTTTCGCTTATTTCGGTCTTGATCCGGCAGTAAAACAATCCGGAAAATTTGAAGGTACCAAAGTTCAAATGTCTAAGCGTGGTTCTGCCATAGCCAGACGTGTTATTCACACGTTAACCTTACAAAGCATCAGTATCTCCCGTAATGGAGAAGCTAAAAATCCAGTTCTTCGTGAGTACTACCTCAAGAAATGTGACTCAAAACCAAAGCTCGTAGCAATGGGAGCTGTTTCACATAAGGTATGCAATATGATATTTGCAATACTCAGAGACAACAAGTCTTTTGAAATCATCACTCCACAGGAGCATATCAAACAATACAATGCTTCCAAATGCGACATGGCTGCATAAAATACTGTACATCCAACGAATCAATATCTTTCAAAAGAACGATATTTTCACCAAGGGGGACGTCTACCCTTTTTTAGCCAGAAAATAAGAGCAATTTTTTTCATTTAACTATTGACATTTATTAGCTGGACTT
>NZ_JAHLPQ010000063.1:0-1329 GCF_018917985.1 Blautia sp. MSJ-36
CTATAAATGAGCAAGTTCGTGATTTTGCATAAAAGAAAGACACCTCGATTCCATGTGTTGTATAATGAAAGTGCCAAAACAAACATTTGCAACATTTACGAAAGAAGGTGTCTCTCGCAAATACTATACATCATTCCTCATTCATATACAACCAGTTTAAAAAATTAAACTTATGCAAATTTTATTCGAACCGAGTAATAAACCATCTTATGAGTATCCTAATCAGTATTTTCATTTCAGGATATCATGGAAAAACCACGGACTTTGCTAAAAACAGTTCCTGCCACAGAACTACGATTGCCCATTTCCTCAATTCCGGAAAATGGGATGATTCCTTACTTTCAGATACGTTAAAATGCTCTGTCATTGAGATTATTTATTCAGAAGCAGCACGCACCGGAAAACCTGTTCTCTGTATTGTGGACGATACGATTGCTTCAAAGACAAAGCCTTCGTCACAGGCTTTACATCCGATTGAAGATGCGTATTTTCACCAATCCCATTTAAAGGGAAAACCGGATTACGGGCATCAGGCAGTTGCTGTTATGCTTTCCTGCAATGGCATTGTTCTGAACTATGCTTTTGTAATGTACAATAAGTCAATTTCCAAGATTGACATTGTACAAAGCATTGCAAAGGAGCTGCCTGTTCCACCGGTAATGTCCTATTTTCTTTGCGACTGCTGGTATGTTTCTGAAAAGATAATCAATACCTTTGCACAGAGAGGGTTCCATACCATCGGTGCTTTGAAAACAAACCGTTTGCTGTATCCATCGGGAATGAAAAAGAAACTTCGTGAACTGGCCGCCGAATTGTCTGTTACACATCGTGAATTTGACCTTGTGACAGTCAAAAAACGAAACTATTATGTGTACCGGTACGAGGGAAACCTCAACGGCATAGAAAATGCGGTAGTTCTTTTGAGTTATCCGGAAAAAGCATTTGGTAATCCCAAAGCATTGCGTGCTTTCATCAGTACAAACGCAGCCCTGTCTACACAGGAGATTCTTTCCTGGTATGTGTGTCGATGGCCGATTGAAGTATTTTTCCGCCAGTGTAAGGATAAACTGGCACTGGACAGCTATCAGATACGCTCTGCACAGGGAATCAAAAGGTACTGGCTACTTATGTCACTGGCACATTTCATGTGTGCAGTGGGTACTGGTAGGTTCTGTTCGTTTGAAACTGGATATCACGAAATCTGTGATACCATTCAGCTGGAAAAGTATCGTTATCTTTTTCAATGCGCAAAGGAAAGCAATGATTTTGATTCATTTATGAAATTCGCAGTGTAGTTTTGTGCAATTTTTTAAATTTGCTCATTTATAG
>NZ_JAHLPQ010000065.1:0-1103 GCF_018917985.1 Blautia sp. MSJ-36
TGTTCACACTAGAAAGCCTTACAGACAAAAAGGAGACTGAAGGGGGCCCCGGAGACTGCCGGGCCGGGAACGACGCCTACTAAACAAGAGAAGGGCCGCAACCGGACACAAGCGCCCCCCGCGCCGCACTTTCCCGTCCGCCAAGGGCTTCGAGAGCCTTTCGAAGAGAAATAAATTGTTGCCCAAGCCGCCTGCGCCCCCTCGCGTCTTTGTTTCCGACTAACGACGACGCGCGCCGCAGGAAGAAAGTAAAAACACAGGGGGGAAGGGGGGGAGGGACACGACGTGCGCTGCTGCAAGCTTTCGGTGGCGCCGGCCGTTCTTTCTTTCGGTTCGTTTTCCCGCTACGTGCGCGCCGGTCAAAAAGACCCCGCCCCGTCTCCCGCCCCCGCGCTCGGGCGCGGCCGCGCGCGCGCGAAGCGCGTGCGCGAGCCTACGCCGCGAGGGCGAGGACAGGCGAGGGAGAAGAGGGGTTCAAACGCGGCTCACGCACGGCGTTCCATCGAGACAGAGAGGAAAGAGCGCCGCGACGCGAGGAGGCTTTCTCAAGAGAGAGTTAAGCCGCCTTACACCTGGCGCTCGTTGGGCTTGCGGTAGTCGTTGTTCGACGCCGGGCGGTGCACCAGCATCGACGCGACCTGCACCTGGCGCACGGCGTCGAAGGCGGCCATGCGGATGTAGGCGTCGGGGAAGGCCTTGGTGGCGGCCTCGATCTCGCGCAGCACCTGCGTGGCGTCGGTGCAGCCGAACATGGGCAGCTTCCAGAGCGTCCAGTAGCGGTTGTCGTAGTAGTTGGCCGAGACGCCCGACAGGCGGACGACGGAGTCGTTGCTGACGTAGCCGTCGTTGGAGAACTCGAGGCAGGGCGTCCAGCCGTTGTTGACGATGTAGTCGACCTGCTTGGCGATCTGGTCGTTGGTCAGGGGGGGCAGGTACGAGAAGGTCTCGAAGAACTTGTTGTTGTTAGGCTGCCACACCATCATCGACTTGGCGGCGGCGGGCTTGGCGGCGCGCGCCGTGACGCCCGAGGCGGTCTTCATGGAGAGGGCCATTTTTTTTTCGAGTGTGAAATTTTTTTTGCTTTGGGAGAATGCGGGGGGGAT
>NZ_JAHLPQ010000066.1:0-876 GCF_018917985.1 Blautia sp. MSJ-36
CAGACATGATCATTATTACGGATAACATCTGATGAAGGAAGAACCCCTTCTTCTGTTATCTGATTTATAGAAACTTATTAACCAAGTAGTCTTGATTGACTACATCATTATTATACTAGAAGGTGATTGAATGAGTTATAAGAACAACGAAGGCTATCCGGATCCGACAGCTGGTAAGGCAATCAAGGCAGCAGGCCGGATGCCGACACACATTTACAATGTCAGTTGCGCGTTAAATGCTGTAGCAGGGCTCCATGGACTTGAAATCATGGGCCTGAGAGATAAGAAAACAGGAAAAGAGTGGCCACAGAGGGGGTGAGTAGTATGTGGGTAATATTTCTTGGTTCCGGTATGGTGTTCGGAATCGCAGCCCTGGTGCTGGCCTGGATAGGAAGCAGAGTGCTCCTGTCGATCAGGCGGCAGCAGAAGAAGTTTGAAATTGAAGATGAAACTTACAACAAAGTAAAGAAAGCAATCAAAGAAAAGGAGATCGAAAATGAAGAGTAAAGTTATTATCGGAATCGTGGCAGCAGTAGCAGTTCTTGGTGGAGGATACACAGTATCAAGGATGGATTTTATCGGCACAGGCAAAGTCGGCATTGTTTATAACTATAAAGACGGAGTACAGGATAAAGTGTTGACTCCGGGAATGCACTTTATTGCACCAATGAACAAAGTAAAGGAATTTAGTACCAGCAATGAGATCCTTGTTCTTACAAAGGACAAGAGGGATGGCAGTAAAGAAGATGATTCCTT
This sequence comes from Blautia sp. MSJ-36, assembly GCF_018917985.1. Classification (NCBI taxonomy): domain Bacteria; kingdom Bacillati; phylum Bacillota; class Clostridia; order Lachnospirales; family Lachnospiraceae; genus Blautia; species Blautia sp. MSJ-36. Next base: position 757 of record NZ_JAHLPQ010000066.1, read on the forward strand.
TAAAGTAGCCACATCAGACGATGCCAGTATTGCAGTATCTTTCCAGATGAGTTACCGGTATGATCCAGACACAGTGATTGATACATACAAGCGTTTTAAAGGAATGGACGGAGAGGATAT
>NZ_JAHLPQ010000067.1:0-813 GCF_018917985.1 Blautia sp. MSJ-36
TTGTGTGACAGTAAAAATAAACCCCCTGCTATGCAGGGGGAGGGAAGATCTTTAGATATAAGTAATCTCCTGTGTTAAAATAAATGTAGGTCTGCAAACCACAAATATTAAATCACAGGAGGTTCATAAAATGAACGTAAATAGTTTAGCTCATACTAAATGGGAATGCAAGTATCATATTGTTTTTGCACCAAAATATAGAAGACAGGTAATCTATAAAGATATAAAAGCAGATGTAGGACAAATATTAGGATCATTATGCAGAAGAAAAGGAATAGAAATAATAGAAGCAGAGTGTTGTCCGGATCATATACATATGCTAGTAAGAATACCACCTAAATATTCGGTATCAGAAATAGTAGGATATTTAAAAGGAAAAAGCTCACTAATGATATTTGAAAAACATGCAAATTTGAAATACAAATATGGAAATAGACATTTCTGGTGTAGAGGATATTATGTAGATACAGTAGGAAAAAATACAGCTGCAATAAAAGAGTATATTCAGAATTAATTAAAAGAAGATTTAGAATATGACCAGATGTCATTAGTAGAGTATATCGACCCGTTTACGGGTGAGCCGGTGAAGAAAAACAAGAAATAAACTGCTTGGAGCAGTAGTAGGAAATCAAAGCAAACCAGCAAGCCCCTTTTGGGGCAGCGCCGGAATAAGGAAGCACTGGAATAGCCCCTGGAAGGGGCTGCTGTAAATGTGGTGCAGTTGGCAGACTGTCAGTGCGCCTTCCGGGCGCAAGCAGGGAATAGTCCCTTATAGGGACAGAGCAAGCCACCCGCTAAGCGGGTGGTCTTGAC
>NZ_JAHLPQ010000068.1:0-787 GCF_018917985.1 Blautia sp. MSJ-36
CCTAACCGCAAGGAAGGAGCTGCCGAAGGCGGGACCGATGACTGGGGTGAAGTCGTAACAAGGTAGCCGTATCGGAAGGTGCGGCTGGATCACCTCCTTTCTAAGGAAAAAGTAGAGAAGATGTGTTTTACTGTTTAGCTATCAAGCTGAGATATTTCTGGTGCCGATGCGGTTGGGGGACACACCCGTTCCCATCCCGAACACGACGGTTAAGACCCAATCGGCCGATGGTACTGCACTGGAGACGGTGTGGGAGAGCAGGTGGGCGCCAGATCAAAAAAGAAAGAAACAGGCGAAGCTGCCTGATAAAAATAGAACGGGCACTGGAAAGTGAGCTCTGTTGGAAACAGAGTGGAACCAGAAGATTTTCGATAAGTCCGGTGCTAACCCTAAATCAGTCGGGAAGGACTGTTATAATAGCTGGTTTTTACCAGTGATCAGAGTTTACAAATTTGCTTGTGAGTTCTGATGGCTGATAAAACATCAGTCAGCATTGTACCTTGAAAACTGCATACATGAAATTTGATTAAGTTAATCAAATATCCTTAAACGCAAAGTATTAAGAAATTAATGCAAACGCAAAGATAGGAAGACATCGATTTATCTGTTATTAAACAGAGTAATCAAACACCGTTGTAAAACGCGAGAGCGTGATACAACAGAGAATCAAGAGACCGCATCACCTACGCTAGGGTGATGAAGCGAAAGGTCAAGCAATAAGGGCACAGGGCGGATGCCTTGGCACTAAGAGCCGATGAAAGACGTGATAAGCTGCGAAAAGCTTCGG
>NZ_JAHLPQ010000069.1:0-776 GCF_018917985.1 Blautia sp. MSJ-36
AATCATAACCACCGGCTTAGCCGGTGGTTTGCACTGCCCCTATAAGGGGCTCATCCCTGCTTGCGCCCGGAAGGCGCACTGAGAGGGCCCGCCTCTTGCACTGCTTTTCACAGGCTGGCCCTAAAGGGCCTTTCTCAGTGCCTCCTACTTCCTGCGCATCCCCTTGGGATTTGCTTATTGCTTCTTTTCCCGGCCTAGCCTTTTAGGCTTATTTTTTTCTGCCTTTTTTTACCGGCTCACCCGTAAACGGGTCTATATATTCATTTAACGTTAACTGATCATATTCTAAATCATTTTTTAATTGATTCTGAATATATTCTTGTATCTTCTTTGCATTTTTCCCTACCGTATCTACATAGTATCCTCGACACCAGAAATGGCGATTCCCATACTTGTATTTCAGATTTGCATGCTTCTCAAATATCATGAGCGATGACTTTCCTTTTAAATACCCCATTATTTCTGATACGCTATATTTAGGTGGTATTCTTACTAACATATGAACGTGATCTTTACAGCACTCTGCTTCTATTATTTCAATTCCTTTTCTTTTGCATAACATACTTAATATTTCTGCTACATCTGCTTTTATTTGTCCATATATTACCTGTCTACGATATTTTGGTGCAAAAACTAAATGATACTTGCATTCCCATGTTGTATGACTTAAACTGTTCTTATCCATTTTGGATACCTCCTTGATAATATTATGTGAGTTTTGCGGACCCACTTTTATATTATCACAGGAGGTTTTTTACTTGAAGCTAAAGCTACTC
>NZ_JAHLPQ010000070.1:0-680 GCF_018917985.1 Blautia sp. MSJ-36
TTAATATGAAAGAGCAAATCCCCCAGCTATGCTGGGGCGAATAGTGTAGTAGTGACGATGTAGAATGTATAATAAAGCCTCCTATGCTACAATAGTAAAGGTGTCTCAAGCCAATACTGAAGAGAATAGGAGGCGGTCCAACGTGGACAGTAGTAGTTTATCACATACAAGGTATAAATGCCAGTATCATATAGTGTTTATACCAAAGTATAGAAAACGAATTATGTACGGAAGATTAAAAGCAGATGTAAGAGAAATAATAAAAAAACTTTGCGATTACCGGAATATAGAAATCGTAGAAGGTGCAGTATGTGCAGATCATGTACATTTGTGTTTAAGCATTCCGCCGAGTGAAAAAGTGTCAGATGTGGTAGGGTACATAAAAGGAAAAAGTGCATTAATGATACACGATAAATATCCGGAAAGTATAAATGGATGGTCAAAAGCTTTTTGGGCCAGAGGATATTATGTTGCAACAGTAGGCAATATCACAGAAGATGCAGTAAAGGAATACATTCAGCAGCAAAAAGAAGAATCAAAAAGAGAAGATACTAGAAGATAGCCTCTTTTAGAGGCCAGCCGGTATATATGCTTGAGGCATCCGCCTTTCAGGCGTTGCAGGCATAAGCCCCTTATAGGGGCAGAATCAAACCACCAGTTGAACTGGTGGTTCATGACTT
>NZ_JAHLPQ010000071.1:0-636 GCF_018917985.1 Blautia sp. MSJ-36
CCTAACCGCAAGGAAGGAGCTGCCGAAGGCGGGACCGATGACTGGGGTGAAGTCGTAACAAGGTAGCCGTATCGGAAGGTGCGGCTGGATCACCTCCTTTCTAAGGAAAAAGTAGAGAAAAGAAATGTGCTTTACTGTTGAGTTATCAAGGAAATTGAATAACGATATTTCTGGTAGCGATGCGCTTAGGGGAAACACCCGTTCCCATCCCGAACACGACGGTTAAGACCTAAGCGGCCGATGGTACTGCACTGGAGACGGTGTGGGAGAGCAGGTGGCTGCCAGATCAAATGGGGATGTAGCTCAGTTGGGAGAGCACCTGCCTTGCAAGCAGGGGGTCGAGAGTTCGAATCTCTTCATCTCCACTGAAATCGAAAGATTTCAAGATGGGCTTATAGCTCAGCTGGTTAGAGCGCACGCCTGATAAGCGTGAGGTCGGTGGTTCGAGTCCACTTAAGCCCACTCGGGTGTTAAGTATTAAAGCCCGATATTGTACCTTGAAAACTGCATACATGAGATTTGATTAAGTTAATCAAATATCCTTAAACGCAAAGTATTAAGAAATTAATGCAAACGCAAAGATAGGAAGACATCGATTTATCTGTTATTGAACAGAGTAATCAAACACCGTTGTAA
>NZ_JAHLPQ010000072.1:0-629 GCF_018917985.1 Blautia sp. MSJ-36
AAAGTAGCCACATCAGACGATGCCAGTATTGCAGTATCTTTCCAGATGAGTTACCGGTATGATCCAGACACAGTGATTGATACATACAAGCGTTTTAAAGGAATGGACGGAGAGGATATCATCGAAAACCGTGTGAAAACTGTCCTGAAATCAAAGATTTCCGAAATTACGACAGATTATTCAATGATGGATATCTATTCCGGGAACAGATCCGCACTGAACAATGCCATCACGGAATATCTTAATAAAGATTTTCACAAGAAGTACGGCATTGAAGTTCTGGATGCATCCATTGTGGATGTACACCCGGATAAAAAGCTGAAGCAGGCCATTGATAACCGTGTCACTGCTTTACAGGAAAAACAGCAGGCGCAGGCAGAGCAGGAAAAAGTAAAAGTCCAGAAGGAGACAGAAAAGCTCCAGGCAGAAGCGGACGCCCAGATCGAACTGACCAAGGCCGAAGCAGATGCAAAAAAAGCAAAGGTCAAGGCTGCAGCTGAAGCCGAGAACACAAAGATTAAGGCAAAAGCACAGGCAGAGGCGAATAACGAACTCAGTGCATCCATTACGGACGAGCTGATCAAGATGAAGGAGGCAGAAGCTCACTACAAAAATGGCTGGGTTACAGT